>JAIXOX010000043.1 GCA_027486555.1 Comamonadaceae bacterium | reverse complement strand
TTGCCCGCCACCATGCCCTCCACCCACAGCGGGGTGTAGATCACCGAAATGTACGCCCCGGCCAGGCCGCACAAAGCGCCCCCAGCCACCACCGCCGCCAAGCGGATGCGGCGCACCGGGTAACCCAAAGCATGGGCCGATGCAGGCGATTCACCCACCGCACGCAGCACCAAACCGGTGCGGCTTTTGTACAGAAACCAAATCAGGGCCAACACCAGCGCCATGGCACCGTACACGAGCGGGTGCTGTTTGAACAAAGCAGGCCCCACCAGCGGAATGTCGGCCAGATAAGGCACCGCAAATTGAGCCCGCTCGGGCAACTTTTCTTTGACGTAGCCAATGCCGACAAAGGCCGAAAAACCCACGCCAAACAGACTCAGCGCCAAGCCCGTGGCGTACTGGTTGGTGTTCAGCCAAATCACCAACACCCCAAAAATGGCCGCCAGCAGGGCGCCAGCGCCCATGCCCGCCGCAAAGCCCAACCAGTCGTTGCCGGTGTGTACTACGGCCGCAAAGCCCGCGATGGCTGCGCACAACATCAGGCCCTCGGCGCCCAGGTTCACCACCCCGGATTTTTCATTGATCAGCAAACCCAAAGCGGCAATGGCCAGTACCGTCCCCGCATTCAGGGTGGCTGCGATCAGCAATGCATACGACTCCATCACACGCCTCCTTTCTTGAACGCCACCCAGCGCAAGCGGTAAGCCACCAGCGTGTCACACGCCAACAAACAAAACAGCAGCAATCCCTGGAACACGCCGGTGATCGACTTGGGCAGCCCCAGACGCGACTGCGCCAACTCGCCGCCGATGTAAAACATGCTCATCAGCACCGCCGACAGCACCATGCCCGCCGGGTGCAGGCGGCCGACAAAGGCCACGATGATCGCGGCAAAGCCGTAGCCCGCAGGCACATAGGGCGTGAGTTGCCCGATGGGTCCCGCCACCTCCAAAGCACCCGCCAAACCAGCTGCGCCGCCCGAGACCAAGAGCGCCACCCACAGCGCCTTGCGCGAAGAAAAGCCTGCATAACGCGCCGCCGCCGGGGCCAGCCCGCCGACTTGCTGGGCAAAACCGGCGCGGGTGCGGAACAAAAACACCCACAACAAGCCCGCCCCCACCAACGCCATCAACAAGCCCACGCTCACGCGCGAGCCATCCATCAACCGCGGGATCTGCGTGACGGCCTCAAAGGTTTTGGACTGCGGAAAGTTAAAACCCGCCGGGTCTTTCCAAGGGCCATAGACCAAATAGCTCAGCACCATGTCGGCCACATACACCAGCATCAGGCTGACCAGAATTTCGTTGGCATTGAACCGGTCGCGCAGCAGCGCCGTGATGCCCGCCCACAACATACCGCCCAGCACACCTGCCAGCAGCACCGCCAGCACGATCCAGCGGCCCGTGTCTTTGTCGGCCAACAAAGCCACACCCCCGGCGCACACCGCGCCAATGACAAACTGCCCCTCGGCCCCGATGTTCCACACGTTGGACCGGAAGCACACCGACAAACCCAGCGCGATGATCAGCAAAGGCGTGGCCTTGACCATCAATTCGCCCAAGGCATAGCCACTTTTGATGGGCTCCCAAAAGAACATTTGCAGGCCGCGCACCGGGTCTTTGCCCAGTGCCAAGAACAGCGCCACACCCAGCAGCACCGTGAGCACCAGGGCCAGCACGGGCGAGGCATAAGTCCACAGGCGAGAGGCCTGGGGACGCACTTCAAGCTTGAGCATGCTGCGCCTCCTGGGCTTGCGTTTGACCATGGGCTGCGGTCTCAGGCCACAAGCCACTCATCCACTCGCCAATGCGCTCGACCGAGGCTTCGGCGCGGGACAAGGGCGGCGACAAACGCCCCTTGGCGATCACATGCAATCGGTCAGACAACTCGAACAATTCTTCCAACTCCTCACTCACCACCAGCACCGCACAACCAGCGTCGCGCAGCGCCAATATTTCGGCGCGAATCTGCGCTGCAGCCCCCACGTCCACGCCCCAGGTGGGTTGCGAGACGATGAGCAACTTCGGGTTCGCGCTGATCTCGCGACCCACAATGAACTTTTGCAAATTGCCACCCGACAGCGACTGGGCTGCGGCATCCGACCCTGAGGCCTTGACCTTGAAACGGTCAATGACGCTGCGCGCCTGATCGGCCAACGCCCCCATGCGCACCCACCCGCCTGCACCCACGGCTTCGGTGCGCGTGAGCAGCAGATTTTGCGACAGGCTCAGCGATGGCACAGCACCCCGACCCAGCCGCTCTTCAGGCACAAAGTGAAGGCCCATCTGCCTGCGCGGCACCGGGCCCAGGGCCGCCACCGGCTGGCCCAACAAGCTCACACTGGCCACGCCGCACTGCGCGCCCGCCCGGGTGTCCTCACCCGACAAAGCCCACATCAATTCTTTTTGGCCATTGCCCGACACGCCCGCCAGGCCCACCACCTCGCCCGCACGCACCTGCAAATCCATGCCTTCCAGGTCCACCCCAAACGGGTCTTGCCGCGTGAGGGTCAAGCCCTTGACCGCCAACACCACCGCACCCGGCTCGCGCGCCACATGCTGCAAAGCCGGTGGCTCGGCCCCGATCATCAAGCGGCTGAGACTGGCGTTGGACTCCTCACGCGGATCGCACACGCCTGTCAGCTTGCCACCACGCAGCACCGTGCAGGCGCTGCACAGCGCACGAATCTCGTGCAACTTGTGCGAGATGTACAGAATGCTCACACCCTGGCTGACCAGCTTGTGCAACACCACAAAGAGTTTTTCCACCGCTTGTGGCGTCAGCACCGAGGTCGGCTCATCCAGAATTAAAAGCTGCGGCTCGGTCAGCAAGGCGCGGATGATCTCGACCCGCTGCATCTCGCCCACGCTCAGGGTGTGCACCGGGCGTTCAGGCTGCAGGTCCAGGCCGTACTCGCTGGCCTTGGCCAAAATGCGCTCAGTCACTTCGGCCAGAGTCAAAGACTTGTCCAGCCCCAACCAGACGTTCTCGGCCACGGTCAGCGTGTCAAACAGGCTGAAGTGCTGAAACACCATGCTGATGCCCAGCTTGCGCGCTTCTTGCGGGTTGCGGATGTGGACCGGCTGGCCATTGAACACCACCTGGCCCTCGTCGGGCTTGACCGAGCCGTAGATGATTTTCATCAGCGTGGACTTGCCCGCGCCGTTTTCACCCAACACGGCATGGGCCTGGCCAGGCATCACGGTGAGCGACACGTCCTGGTTAGCCACCACGCCGGGGTAGCGTTTGGTGATGCCTTTTAAAGACAAAAGAGGGGTGGTCATGAAGGGTGCGATGGGGAGTCGGGTAAGTCACTTGCAAAGTCCGTGCCCTGGGCGGTGATCCGGGCCTTGCAAGCCAAGAGATTGCCGCACAATGTACCACTGCCAACACCCGCTTTTTCCGGGTGTTTATCCCCGTATTCAGACCCACCCGCACCATGCGCCAAGCCTCCCTCCTGACCGAACACCAAGCTTGGCGAGCGAGCTTGCTGTGGTTCGCCGACCCAGCCCAGCCCAAAGTCAGTCAAGAAGCCGACGGCCTGCTGGTCACCGCCCGGGAAGCCGACGGCATCGTGCGCATCCAGGCGATAGGTGCTTACCGAGACCTGGCGCCGCATTACCCCGACGTTCCCGTCACCCACTGGCCCGGCCTGTGCATTGCACCCGGCTTTGTCGATCTGCACATCCACTACCCGCAAACCGACGTGATCGGCTCGCCCGCCGACGGCTTATTGCCGTGGTTGGAGCACTACACCTTTCCGCACGAAAAACAGTTTGCCGATCCGGCTTACGCGCACGAGGTGACGAAGTTCTTTCTGGACGAATTGATGCGCCAGGGCGTGACCACCGCGCTGTGTTTTGCGACCGCCCACCCCGAATCGGTGGATGCCTTCATGGCCGAAGCGCAAAAACGCCGCCTGCGCATGATCACCGGCAAAGTGCTGCAAGACCGCCACAGCCCCGACGGCCTGCGCGACACGGATACCGAATTGAGCCTGCGCCAGACCGAAGAGCTGATTCGCCGCTGGCACGGCGTGGACCGTTTGGGTTACGCCATCACGCCGCGCTTTGCGCCCACCAGCACGCCTGAGCAGCTGCACGGCGCGGGCGAGATCGCGCAGCAGTTCCCCGACGTGTGGGTGCAGTCACATGTGGCCGAAAACCTGGATGAAATCCGCTGGGTGCACGAACTCTTCCCCGATGCACGCAGCTATCTGGACGTTTACGACCGCGCAGGCCTGCTGCGCCAGCGATCGGTGTATGCGCACTGCATTTACCTGGACGAGACCGACCGCCGCCGCATGTCCGAAGTCGGCGCAACAGCTGCCGTGAGCCCCACCAGCAACCTGTTTTTGGGCAGCGGATTTTTTGACTACGCGGCATCCGATGCGGCAGGGCTGCATTACGGCCTGGCCAGCGATGTGGGCGGTGGCACCAGTTTCAGCCCCTTCCACACCATGCACGCGGCCTACACCGTGGCGCGCCAGAGTGTGGGGCGCCCCGGCATCAGCCTCGCGCCGGAGCACCTGTGGTGGCAACACACGGCAGGCGCGGCCGATGCGCTCGACTTGGGCGGAAAAGTGGGCAACCTGCTGCCTGGCTGCGAAGCCGACTTTGTGGTGCTCAACCCCCAAGCCACGCCCTTGCTGGCGCGCCGCACCGCTCAAACCGAAACCCTGGCCGAATGGCTGTTTGCCATGATTGTGCTGGGCGATGATCGGCTGATCGCGCACACCGTGGTGCAGGGGCAGCCCGTAACGATCAATCGCTAGGTCGGCGTTGACCGACAATGGGGCATGACCGCCAACGAAGAGCATCTCATCATCGACCCCTACGCATCCCAGCGCGCGTCCGTGCGACGGGGCATTGCGCAATTTCAGGAACGCCTGCAAGCCGCAGGCCATGAATTTCGGGAGCCGCCACCCGAGCCCACCTCGTGCTGCGGGCGTGGCTGCAATGGCTGTGTCTGGGAAAGCTACAACGCAGCGCTGATGTTTTGGTATGAAGACGCTGGGGTTTTGCTGGCTTAAGGTTCGCCAGCCCCAGTTGAATCAAGCAGAGGCTGGTTGTTGGAACACCCGAATGCGTGGCGCAATGGCAGCAGTGAGCGTTCTCGCGGCTTGGCGCATGTCGTACTCGGTTTGCAGGTTCAGCCAAAAACGGGGCTCCATGTTGAAAAACAGCCCCAAACGCAAAGCGGTATCGGCCGTCACAGGGCGGTTGCCATTGACCAAATCGCTGATTCGGCTGGGCGAAACATCAATGTCAGCGGCCAGCTGACGTGCCGTGATCCCCATGGGCTTCATGAAATCTTCCAACAAGATTTCGCCGGGGTGAATTTCGTCAAGTGATTCAGTCATCTTCAACTCCTCAGTGGTAGTCCACGATTTCGACTTGATAAGCGCCGTTGTCGTGCCAAACAAAACAGATTCGCCATTGATCATTGATGCGAATGCTGTGCTTTCCTTTTCGATCGCCCTTCAAGGCTTCCAGGTGATTGCCAGGTGGCACTCTCAAACTGATCAATTCAGTGACGGCATGCAACTGCAACAACTTACGTCGAGCCACGCGCTCGACATTGTTGAATCTGGGCACCACCTGGCTTCGAAACAAAGCCTCAGTGTCGGCACAAATGAACGAATGGATCATGAAGCAATTTTATTCCGCACCACAGAATCCGTCAAACAGTTCCGAAAACGCGAAATCAAGTGCCCTAGCACCCCATCAAGCTTTTGACATCGCGATTTCAATGTCCTGCGCCCCCGCAGGCCGCACCAGACGCCCCACTTCCTGCCCATCGCGCAACAGCACCAAAGTGGGCCAAAGCTTCACGCGGTAGCTGCGGCCCAAAGGGCGGCCGGGGCCGTCTTCGACTTTGCAGTGCTGCCAATGCGGCTGCGCGGCCAATGCCTGGGCGATCAGTGGCTGTGCGGCGCGGCAGTGGCCGCACCATTCGGTGCCAAATTCCAGCAGGGTCAGGCCCTGCCAGGCTTGCACATCGGCCAGGCTGGGGGCTTCGATGGCGCTGAGATAAGGTTTGTAAGTGCTCATGGTGTGAAAGTGCTGAACAATTGGGCCACTCTGGCACGCAGCCACTGCAGGCACGGGTCTTTGTCAAAGCGCTGGCTCCAGTGCATGGACACGGTGAAATCGCGCAAGGGCAAATCGGGCTCGATGATGGCCAGTTCGCCGGCCTGTGCAAAGCCTTGCGCAAAGTTGCGCGGCATGAGCACCGCCAAATCGCTGTTGCGCACGATGCCGGGCAGTGACAGGAAATGGCTCACCGTGAGGCGCAAGCGGTGCTGCCAGTGCATCAACTCCAAAATGCGCAGCGTGTCGGCGTGCGTGCGCACGGCGGCAAATTCCAACTCGCCCAAAACTTCCAGCGCAGCTTCAGGCGTGGTTTGACGCGCTTGCAACTGGTGCCAGAGCTGGGCCACCGGATGGCCTTGGCGCATCAGCACCACGTAGCGGTCGCTCAGCAAGGGCTGGTGCAAGGTGTCGGTGACTTCGGGCAAAAAACCAATGGCCAAGTCCAGCTGACCATTGTCCAGCGCCGGGCCGATGTGGTCGTGCGGCAGCGGCAAGGCTTCGAGCCGCATGCCCGGTGCCATGCGCTGCAGCGCCAACACGAGCTCGGGCAAAAAACGCGCTTCACCAATGTCGCTCAGATGCACTCGAAGCACGCGGCTGGAGCGCTGCGGGTCAAACACCTGTGAGGTGTTCAGCGCCTCTTCGATCGTGGCCAACGCGCTTTGCACCGCCTGCGCCAGCCGGTCGGCACGCGGCGTGGGCCGAACGCCCGAACCGCTGCGCTCAAACAGCGCATCGCCCAGCACCGCCCGCAAACGCGCCAAGCCCTGGCTGGCTGCGGGTTGCGACATGCCCAGCTGCTGCGCGGCCAGGCTCACGCTGCGGGTGCGCCAAACCGCGTCAAACAGCCGCAGCAAATTCAGGTCCAGGTCTTTGATATTCATCGAGCGCATACCGTTTATTCAGATTATTTTATGCACTTATACGTAAGATGGTCCTTGCCCGCCCAACAGCGGCGGTCTCAACGCAAGGAGCGTGCTTTGGAAGTTTCATTTCACGAAGAAATCAAGGCCCTGCGCATGGGCGATGGCGAGGTCTTTCATGGCGAGGGCATTTTGGCCATCACCAAGGGCCTGCTGCAGTCGGGGGTGAGCTATGTGGGCGGCTACCAGGGCGCCCCGGTCTCGCACCTGCTCGATGTCATGGTGCAGGCCAAGCCCTATATGGACGAGCTGGGCGTGCATGTGGAGGCCTGTTCCAACGAAGCGTCTGCTGCGGCCATGCTGGGCGCTTCCATCCATTACCCGATTCGCGGCGCGGTGACCTGGAAATCGATTGTGGGCACCAACGTGGCGGCCGATGCGTTGTCCAATTTGTCCTCGCCCGGCGTGACCGGTGGCGTGTTGATCGTGGTGGGCGAAGACTACGGCGAAGGCGCCAGCGTCATTCAAGAGCGCACGCACGCCTATGCGCTCAAGTCGGGCATGTGCCTGCTCGACCCGCGCCCCGAGCTGGGCCAGATGGTCAACATGGTGGAGCACGGTTTCAGGTTGTCTGAAGCGTCCAACATGCCGGTGATGATGGAGCTGCGCATCCGCGCCTGCCATGTGCGCGGCCAGTTTGTGGCCAAGGACAACCAGGCCCCCAAGTTGTCCAAAAAACACCTGATCAACGAGCCCGCAGGCTTCAACTACATGAAGCTGGCGCACCCGCCGGTGACCTTTGCGCAAGAAAAGCGCAAAGTCGAACACCGCCTGCCTGCTGCCCGTCAATACATTGCCGATCAGCGCCTGAACGAACACTTTGCAGGCACCCAACACCGCCACCTGGGCCTGATCGTGCAAGGGGGCCTGTACAACACGCTGATGCGTGCCCTGCAACAGTTTGACTTGGCCGATGCCTTTGGCGTGTCCAGCCTGTCGGTGCTCGTGCTCAACGTGACCTATCCGCTGGTGCCCGATGAGCTGGTGAATTTCTGCAAGGACAAATCGGCTGTGCTGCTGCTCGAAGAAGGCCAGCCCGAATACATCGAGCAAGAACTCGCGCTGATGCTGCGCCGCCTGGACCTGCAAACCCCGCTGCATGGCAAAGACATGCTGCCCTCGGGCGGCGAATACACCGCCGAAGTCATGGCCCAGGGCCTGCTGAAATTCATGGACCGCCACCAAGCCGATGCTGTGCCCGAAGCCACACGGCAATGGCTGGCCACCAATGGCGAACGCCGCCAGCAAGTTCAAGCGTTGCTGGGCAGCCCGCTGCCTGCGCGGCCACCCAGCATGTGCATTGGCTGCCCCGAACGGCCGGTGTTCTCCGCCCTCAAGCTGGCCCAGCAAGATGTCGGCCCGGTGCACATTTCAGGCGACATCGGCTGCCATGCGCTGGCCACTTTCGAGCCGTTTTCAGTGGGCCACTCCATCTTGGGCTATGGCATGAGCTTGGCCAGCCGGGCGGGTGTGTCGCCCGTCATGAAGCGGCGCGTGTTGTCGGTCATGGGCGATGGCGGTTTTTGGCACAACGGCTTGCTCACGGGTGTGCAAAGCGCGCTGTTCAACGGCGACGACGCGGTGCTGCTGATCTTCAAAAACGGTTACACCTCGGCCACCGGCACACAAGACATCATCAACACGCCCACCGACATCGCCAAGGAACTGGCGGGCGACAAGCGCCAAAGCGTGGTGCACACCAACCAGACCATCGAGTCCACCCTCAAAGGGCTGGGCGTGCAATGGCTGCGCACGGTGCACACCTACGAAGTCAGCCACATGCAGGCCACGCTGACCGAGGCCTTCACCACCGAGTTCCAGGGTCTGAAAGTGATCGTGGCCGAGGGCGAATGCCAGCTGGAGCGTCAGCGCCGCATCAAGCCTTGGCTGGCCTCGTTGCTGTCCAAAGGCGAGCGGGTGGAACGCGTGAAATACGGTGTGGACGAAGACGTGTGCAACGGTGACCATGCCTGCATCCGCCTGTCGGGCTGCCCCACCCTCACCCTGAAGGACAACCCCGACCCGCTGAAAGTGGACCCGGTGGCCACGGTGATCGACGGCTGTGTGGGCTGCGGCTTGTGCGGTGAAAACGCCCATGCGGCCACGCTGTGCCCTTCTTTTTACCGCGCCGAGGTGGTGCAAAACCCCAAGCTGCATGAGCGCCTGTGGGCCCGCTGGCAAAGCCTGGCCACACGCTGGCTGCAACCGGCTTGAGTCACACAGATGCCCGAAAGAAACACCATGACCCAACCCATTTCGATTTTGTTGTGCGCCTTGGGCGGCGAAGGCGGCGGCGTGCTGGCCGACTGGCTGGTCGACGTGGCGCGCCACGCGGGCTATCCGGCGCAAGCCACCTCGATTCCCGGCGTGGCGCAGCGCACCGGGGCCACCACCTATTACCTGGAAATCTACCCCCAGCCCCACAGCCAGCTGCAAGGCCGCTTGCCGGTGCTGGGCCTGAACCCGCTGCCTGGGCGGCTCGATGCGCTGGTGTCTTCCGAACTGCTGGAAACCGCGCGCCAGATCGGCAACGGCCTGGCTTCAAACGACCGCACTTTGGTCATAAGTGCCTCATCGCGAGCGCTGACCACCGCCGAAAAAATGACCATGGGCGATGGCCGCCGCCCCGAAGGCCCGCTGCTCGATTTGATCGCCGCGCACAGCCTGCGCCACCACGTCATGGACATGGCCCGCCTGTGCCAGGAAAGCGGCACCCTGGTCAGCGCCGTGATGTTGGGGGCCATTGCAGGCAGCGGCTTGCTGCCCTTCAAACGAGACCATTACGAAGCCGTGTTGGCAGGCCCGAGCAAGGCGGCGCAAGCCAGCCTGCGTGGCTTTGCGTCGGCTTTTGACTTGGTCACGCGCCAGCGCGAACAAGCGCAATATGTGGAACAGGTGATGAAGCCAGCGGCCCCTAAACTCGCTGCATCCGCCGTTTTACCTGACGATGTTGCAACCAAATTTCCCGCCGTGCTGCACCCCCTGATGGGCTTGGCGCACCAGCGCTTGGTGGAATACCAAGGCCCCGCTTATGCACGCTTGTATGTGCAGCGGCTCGAACGTTTGCTGGATGCCGAATCCGCGTCAGCCGACGCCGCCCACCCCGTGACCGCTGAGACCACCCGATGGTTGGCCCTGTGGATGGCGTTTGACGACATCATCCGCGTGGCCGACCTGAAAAGCCGCGCCAGCCGCTGGGACCGCGTGACGCAAGAAGTCAAAGCCAAAGAGGGAGATGTGCTCAAGGTGTACGACCACTTCAAACCCGGCGTGCCTGAGATGGCCGCCCTGGTGCCGCAAGGACTGGCCAACAAACTGCTGCGCTGGGACCGCGCCCGTGTGGCCAAGGGTCAAGCGCCCTGGGCCTTGCCAATCAAGGTGGCGCGGCATGCGCTGTGGGGCATGGCCAGCTTGCGCCTCTTGGCCAGCCTTCGCGTGCTGCGCCCGCTGGGCAGCCGCTACGCCACCGAGCAAGCGCTGATCGAAGAGTGGCTCAGTGGCATTGAGGCCGCCACACGCCTGTCGCCCGCGCTGGGCCTGGAGCTGGCGCGTTGCGGGCAACTCATCAAAGGCTACGGCAGCACCAACGAACGCGGCAAGGACAACCTGCTGCACATCCTGCGCCATGTGTGTGGCGCGGCTTCAAAACTGCCCTTGGTCGAGCAAGCGGATGCCGTAGCCCGCATCCGACAAGCCGCCCTGCAAGACGAAGCCGGTCAAGCGCTCGACCAGGCCTTGTTGCAACACGGCGCTCCAGCGCGCCCGGTCAAGGAACAGCCCGTGCTCTGGATGAAAAATCCACGACTGCAAAAATGAAGGCGCCAAGCTGCTGAGAGACGGGCCTTCACGGTCCAATACCTTCTCATGGAGCACAGACGATGGCGCGTCAAACCCCGGCCAACTCGCGCAAACCCTGCGGATTGGGCAGGCCCAGCACCCGGCCACCGCCGCTGATGAGCTGGCGTTCGCGCAAATGACGCAGAACCCGTGAAAACGTTTCTGGGGCGATGCCCAGTTGCGCGGCAATGGTGCGTTTGCGCTCGGTCAGTTTCACGGCCAGACCGCCGGGCTGATCGGTCGCTTCGGCATGGCGCAGCAACCATTCAGCACATCGCGCATCGGCGTCTTTGGCCACTCGGCTGACCGCCAGTTCGGTTTGTTGGCGCTGTGAACGCGCCATGTCCATGAGCAGGTTCTGCGAGGCCTCGGGCAAAGCGTGCACTTCGGCCACAAAGTCGGGCACGCTCACATACTGCACATGCACCTCGGTCTCAGCCACCGCGTCAACCGCATGCGGCAAGCCCAGCAAGCCCGATGCGGCCTCTAGCCAGAAGGGTCCTTCCACCACGCCCAGCTGGTGCGCCATGTGGCCATCCGCCAGCACCCCCAGCACCACGCGCCCCTGCATGACATGCAGGATGCGGTCTACCGGGTCACCTCGGTGCAGCAACACAGTGCCTGCTAACACGGGGGCTTCGGGCTCGGACAAAGGGGGCAAAGAGGTATCCAACATGGTGGAGCCAAATGTGCCAGAGCAGGCAGCACCTGGCTTTGACACACATCAAATCAGCCGTTCAACGAACCAAATGGCGCCTGCGGCAGCGGCGAACACCAAAAAAAGCTGGCGAATTTTGAGGGTCTGCCGGACTTGCAAATTCCGCATCACCAGCCATGCCAAGCCGCCCAAACCACCCGCCACCGCCGTTTGCGCCAATTCAATGCCGAAATTAAAACCCAGCAAGCTCCAAAACCGGTGTGCAGTGTCAAGGCCAATGGCTTGCAAGCTTGAGGCCAAGCCCAAACCATGCACCAAGGCGCTGGCCCACACCAACACCAAACGCAAGGTCATGCCCATGACACGACCGTGTTGCAGCAACCAGATCTCAGCCGCAGCCATGGCGATGATCGTCAAAGCGATGCCAGGCTCAACCCAAGCCGTGCCAAAAGGCAACTGGCCCATCAACCCCCAGGCCAAGGTCAAAGCGTGTCCAAAAGTGAAAGCACTCAAAATGACCAGAATTTGCCGCCAACTGCCCCCGCCGAGCAACACCACGGCCAAAAACAGCAAATGGTCCCAACCCGTCAGGATGTGCATGACCCCCAACTCGGCGTAGTCCAAGCTCACTTGCCCTGAACTTGGAAACAAGGTCCGTTCGGGCCGCTCGGACGTCAAGACCATCAGCTGCTTGTGCGCCCCTTGCGTGACGGCAATACTCAATTGCCGCTCGGCCTCGGACTGACCAAACAAACCCGCACGAAAAGTCATGTTGGGCACACGGGTCAAATTCACGGACTCCACAGGCTGGGCCAATTTGAAGCGCACCAACACCACCAAATGGTTCACCTCGTGCGCTGCCAAGTCATCGCGTGGCGTAGGCACCAAGGTGATGCCATCGATGGGTCTGGGACCCTGGGCATCACGCAAACGCAACTGGGCCCGCAACTGCTGATGAATGCGGTCTTCGTGTGCTGCCACCTCTTGACTAGACCAAGCCCCATCACCATCGTCGTCAATGCCACTGAAAGCCGATACCGGCAAAGAAACCACCAGATACGCGCCGTCGCCCTGCAAATGGAGTGTGCCTTTTTGCGCGACCATCAAATGGGCTTGTGCGCTGGAACAAAAAATCCCAAACGCTACAGCCAGCCAGCGTGCACTTCGCCACACCCAGCTCACGCGTGGTCCAGACGGTGGCACGCCATCGGCCCAGTCCGCATCATGGGCGCGCGTTGGCCCAAGCTGCAGGCGTGCCTTTCACGCAACGCTGGATGAAGGGGTAGGTTTTGGTGATGTAGTAGTGGTAAATGCCGTTTGGAAACTCGGGCGTCACGCCTGTGCGGCCATTGCACTCGTCCAAATCACCCGAACCGGCCACATATTCCCAGTCTTGCTGGAAGTGCCCCATGGCGAACAAGCTGGTCGAAGGACGGCCTGAATCGGGCGAAGTCTTGGTGCGGAAGCTGCCCTTCATTTCCTTGAGCGCAGAGTTGGCACTGCTGGCCGTGGCGTAGCCCAGGTTGGCGTAAATCGGGAACCCATCTGCAGCCCATCCGACCAAGGTCATGCTGGTCGCGCTGGCACCGTTGAGCTTGGGGATCAAATGGGTGGGCATGCCGTGGTAGTGGTATTCGCCATTGGGCTGGACATGGGCATTGTTTTCATCGGTGCCAAAGTCAAACTTCCAGGGGCTCGCGGAAGAGTCGCCCATGGCCTCCATGCGCCACGCCCCAGTGCCGCCTGCATAGTTACAACCGGACATGACGGAGCTGGCCGTATTGGTGCAGGTGCCTGCAGTGCCAGGGTCCATCTTCACGCTGTTGAGTGCAAAACCAGGCAACTTGACCGCAGTGCTGCTGGCCTTGGCCACGGGAATCAGGGTCACGCTGCCCGACACCAACTGCGCTGACAACTTGGTCGCAAAATTGCCCCCGGTCACAACGTGGTTGGGCACCCCGTTGCCGGCCAAATTTCGCAATGTGTTGTTGCAAGTCCAGCTGTAATTGAACGCCAGGTTGTCATTGACCTGCGTGGCGAGACCACCCGGCACCGCATTGTTGTAAGACAAAGCCTGTGTGCCGCTGTTCAAGACACTGCACAACACACCTTCGGTGCCGAGGGCAAGGGCTCCAGCGCTGGGCGTGACGGTCACGGCGGCAGAAGACGTCCCCACACCCACGCTGTTGGTGGCGCTGACGCTGCAACTGTAAGACACGCCATTGGTCAAACCCGTCACCGCCAAAGGGCTGGCCGTTGCGGTGGCGCTGACGTTAAGGCTGCCCGCAACGCAGATCGCGCTGTAGCCTGTGATGCTGGCGCCGCCATTCGAAGAAGGTGCGCTGAACGATAGACTCGCACTGGCATTGCCCGGTGTGACCGCTCCCATGATGGGTGCCCCCGGCGCCATCGCAGCGGTCATGCTGTCGGTGCCACCACCACCGCCTCCTCCTCCACAGGCCAGCAAACTGGAAGAAATCAACAGCAAAAGGCCGTATTGGACAAAGTGTTGCGGGCGAAATTGATCAGACATGTGAGCTCTTTAAATTGTTTATTACAACAATTTTTGATATTTAAGATCTCAAATTTTGACAGATATTCAAAGATATCTTTCATAAAGAAATGTAAAGCTTCATCGATCCCCAACGGCAACATTCACAGCACCAGGATCGCCCGAAAATCGTTCACATTGGTGTGTGTCGGCCCGGTGTTGACCAGGTCGCCCAGCGGCTCAAAAAAACCATAGGCGTCGTTGCGCTGCAGATGATCGGCCACTTTGTGCCCCAGCGCGGCAGCACGCGCCAGCGTGTCGGGGGCCACTTGCGCCCCGGCGTTGTCTTCGATGCCATCGATGCCATCGGTGTCGGCCGCCAGCGCCCAAACGCCACTCTGGCCTTGCAGGGCCTCGGCCAAGCCCATGCAAAACTCGCCCGCCCTCCCACCGCGCCCGCGTGGCGTGCCTGCAGGCTGGGGCTTGATGGTCACCGTGGTTTCGCCGCCGCTCAAAATCACGCAGGGCTTGGTGAAAGGCCCCAGGCCCTTGGCCGCCGCACGGGCCAGCGCCGCATGCACCTTGGCCACCTCGCGTGACTCGCCCTCGATCTCGTCGCTCAGGATGTAGGCATTCAGCCCCATGTCACGCGCTGCAGCGGCTGCGGCCTCGAGCGATTGCTGAGGCGTGGCAATCATGTGCACGCTGTGGCCCGCAAAAACGGACGAGCCGGGTTTGGGCGTTTCCCAAACGCCCGACTGCAAGGCCTGCAGCACCGAATCGGGCACGTTGATGGCGTATCGTTTGAGAATGGCCAGCGCATCGGCGCAGGTGCTGGCATCGGGCACGGTGGGGCCGCTGGCGATGATGGACGGGTCGTCGCCCGGCACATCGCTGATCGTGAGCGTAACCACCCGAGCAGGGGCGCAAACCGCGGCCAGACGTCCGCCCTTGATGCGCGACAGGTGCTTGCGCAGGCAGTTCATCTCGGCAATGTTCGCCCCGCTGGCCAGCAGTTGGCGGTTGATGTCTTGTTTGAGCTGCAAGTCAATGCCGTCGGCTGGCAAAGTCAGCAAAGAAGAGCCACCGCCCGAAATCAGGCACAGGACCAGGTCGTCTGCTGTCAGGCCTTTCGTCAGTTCCAAAATCCGCTCAGCCGCTTGCAAGCCCGCCGCATCGGGTACCGGGTGAGCGGCTTCGACCACCTCAATGCGCTCGGGCAAGCCCGCTGGGCGTGGCGGCGTGTGGCCATAGCGGGTGACCACCAGACCCGACAGTGGCGCGTCCAGGGGCCACAGGGCCTCGACCGCCTGCGCCATCGCACCGCCCGCCTTGCCAGCGCCCAGCACCAGGGTGCGGCCCTTGGCAGGATCTGGCGGGGCAGGCAAATGGGCTGCGGTGTTGTGCAGCGGCAGTGCACGTTGCACCGCCACGTCGTAGAGGTGGCGCAACATGGTTTGAGGATCGGTCATGGTCAAAAGGTCTTGGGCGAAAAACAGTCTCAAAGGATAAAGGTATTTCAGCCCAACACCCGAGAAGGCCAAAAAGGTGCACCAGCCCAGAGGCCGATGCACCCTTTTGTGGTTTGACGTTTAAGCTCAATCCGCGTAAATGCCCCCGGCCCGGATGACAGGTGACCACTTGGCCACTTCAGACATCACAAAGGCTTTGTGGCCCGCAGGGTCGTTGCGTGCATCGGTGATCACCGTGGCACCGCCGCCTTCTTGCTTGCGGATGAAGTCCGGATCTTTGACGGCCACCTTGAGGGCGTCATTGAGTTTCTTCAAGACCGGCGCAGGCGTGCCTTTGGGGGCATACAAGCCTTGCCAGATGGTGACCGAAAAGTCTTTGAGTCCGGCTTCTTGCATGGTGGGTGAATCTTTGAGGGCCGCTGCCGTCAAGCGGGTGGGCGTGGTCACCGCATAGGACTTGACCTTTTTGCCTTCGATCTGCGGGATCGTGGTGGTGGTCTGGTCGCACATCAAATCCACCTGACCGCCAATCAGGTCGGTCATGGCCGGTGCCGTGCCTTTGTAGGGCACCGAGGTCATGTCCACCTTGAGGGTGGACTGGAACAACATGCCGCACAAGTGCGAAGCCGAACCAGGCCCGGCGTTGGCGATGTTGATCTTGCCCTTGTTGGCATTGATCCAACTCACCAACTCGGTCATGTTGTTGGCCGGCAAACTGGGGCGGCCGATCAGGTTCATCGGGTTCTCGCTGACCAGGCCGATGTACTCAAAGTCTTTTTCCACGTTGTAGGGCAAGTTGCGGAAAAAAGTCGGCAAGGTGGCTTGCGCGATGTGCGTGAACAAGAGGGTGTAACCATCGGCACCGGCCTTGGCGACCTTGTTGGCACCAATAGACCCGGACGCACCAGCCGAGTTATCGATCACGATGCTGTGTCCGCCCATGGCCTTGCTCATGGCCTGGGCCAGATCGCGTGCGGCTTTGTCGGTGGGACCGCCTGCCGCATAGGGCAACACAAATGTGATGGTCTTGTTGCTTGTAGGGTAGTCCTGTGCAAAGGCACTCACAGACGCCAGCAGGGCGCAGGCTGTGGCAACGGGAAGAAACTTGGAACGCATGTTCATACCTTTCAAGGCTTGGGGGTCAATAAATCATTGAATTGGAAAATGGACAAACTACATCCAAGGCGCATCATGGCCTCAAGCCAAGGCCTTGCATACAGCTTGGGTGACATCGACTGTTAGGGCTTTCCCGCCCAGGTCACCGGTGTGCAAGGCCGGGTTGGCGGTCACGGCCTCGACGGCCTGCATCAAACGCTGGGCCGCGTCGTGCTCGCCAATGTGTTCCAGCAGCATGACCACCGACCAGAAGGTGCCGACCGGGTTGGCCAAGCCTTTGCCCATGATGTCAAAGGCCGAACCGTGGATGGGCTCAAACATGCTGGGGTAGCGGCGCTCTGGGTCGATGTTGCCGGTGGGCGCAATGCCCAAGCTGCCCGCCAGCGCGGCCGCCAAATCGCTCAAGATGTCGGCATGCAAATTGGTGGCAACCAAGGTATCCAGCGTGGCAGGCCGATTGACCATGCGGGCCGTGGCGGCATCGACCAGTTCCTTGTCCCACTTCACATCGGGGAACTCTTTGGATATCTGCAGCGCGATCTCGTCCCACATCACCATGGCGTGGCGCTGAGCATTGCTCTTGGTCACCACCGTGAGCAGTTTGCGGGGGCGCGACTGCGCCAGCTTGAAGGCGTAGCGCATGATGCGTTCGACGCCTGCGCGGGTCATGATGGACACATCGGTGGCCGCCTCGATCGGGTGGCCCTGGTGCACACGCCCGCCCACACCGGCGTATTCGCCTTCGGAGTTTTCGCGCACGATGACCCAGTCCAGGTCTTTGGGGGTGCAGCGCTTCAGGGGCGCATCGATGCCAGGCAAGATGCGCGTGGGGCGCACGTTGGCGTACTGGTCAAAGCCCTGGCAAATCTTCAGGCGCAAGCCCCACAGCGTGATGTGGTCGGGGATGTGCGGGTCCCCGGCTGAACCAAACAAAATCGCGTCCTTGTTGCGCAGCGCGTCCAGGCCATCGGCCGGCATCATCACGCCGTGCTCGCGGTAGTAGTCGCCGCCCCAGCCAAAGTTTTCAAATTCAAAAGCAAAAGTGCCACAGGCCTTGGCCAGCACCTCCATGACCTGCTGGCCTGCAGGAATGACTTCTTTGCCAATGCCGTCTCCGGGGATGGTGGCGATGCGGTAGGTTTTCATGAGGGTCGTGCTTCAAGGTGAAAAAGGATGGCGACATTGTGCTGCGCCTCGACCTCAAGAAACGCCCTAAAATTCAATTCATTGTTAACCTGAGATCAACAATGGAACCTCGCCTGCAAGCCGCTGATTTGGGCTTTTTTGCGGCATTGGCCATGGCCGGCAGCCTGAGCGCCGCCGCCCGCGAGATGCGCATCACCACGGCAGCCGTCAGCAAACGCCTGTCGCAAATGGAAGCCCGCCTGGGTGTGCCCCTGCTCAACCGCACCACGCGGCGCATGAGCCTGACGGTGGAAGGTGAAACCGTGCTGCGACACGCCCGCAGCATCCTGGCCGAAATGGCCGATCTGGAAGAGCAACTCGGAGCCAGCCGATCCACGCCCAGCGGCTTGTTGCGCGTGAACGCCACCCTGGGCTTTGGCCGCAGCCACATCGGTCCGCTGATCAGCCGCTTTGTGCAGCAGTACCCGCAAGTCGATGTGCAGTTGCAACTGTCGGTGGACCCACCCTCGCTGAGTGACGATGCCTTTGATGTGTGCATCCGCTTCGGCCCGCCCCCTGACGCCCGGGTGATCGCCCGCAAGATCGCCAGCAACCAGCGCCTGCTTTGCGCAGCGCCCGCCTACATCGCGCGCCACGGCGAGCCCAAAACCACGGCCGACTTGGCAGGGCACAACTTCATCAGCATCCGCCAAGGCGACGAAGCCTATGGCGTGATCAAGCTCACGCGCGGGCGCAGCGGCAAAACCGAGACCGTCAAAACCCGTGGCAACCTGACCACCAACGACGGCAGCATCGCCGTGCAATGGGCGCTGGACGGGCACGGCATCCTGATGCGCGCCGAATGGGACATTCGCGAGCACCTGGCGCAAGGCCAACTGGTGCAACTGTTGGCGCAACACCACACGCCTGACGCCGACATTTACGCGGTGTATCCGGCCCAGCACAAATCGGCCGCGCGGGTGCGGGCCTTTGTGGACTTTGTGGCCGAGGCGTTCAGGCCAGCCAGGCCTTGATGCGGCGCATCGCCCGTTTTGCCCAGAGACACCCTCACATGGCGATCATGCTGTCGGCCTCTCCTGTGCATTCGAACTTCCAGCTCAAGCAGATGGACTTCAACTTACCCAATGGCAAGCCCAACTGACCCAAGTTGGAGGCGGAGCCATTGTTCACCGGACACATTCCTTAACGGTCAGCGGCTTATGCTTTGGAGCAGTTGGGGGCACAGCACATTGCGCTCACTCGGGCTTGATTTGGTTGTCCTTGACGATCTGGGTCCAGACCTCGATTTCGCGGCGGATGTATTGGCCATACTCAGTCGGGGTGTTGCCAATCACCTGAAAGCCCCGGTCGACCAGATTCTTGCGCATCTCTGGCGACTGCAAGGTCTGCATCAGTGCAACATGAATCTTCTGGATGATGTCGGGTGGGGTGCTGGCCGGGGCCATCAGGCCAAAGGTGCCGCCAAAGTTCATGTTGGCGTAGCCCATCTCGGCCATGGTGGGCACCTCCGGCAACAGAGGCGAACGCTCTGTGGCAAAAATGGCCAGCGCGGTGACCTTGCCTGCCTTGACTTGCGGGAAGGAGGGGATCATGGCATCCACAAGAACCGGAATTTGCGCACCCATGAGGCTGGTCAACGCTGGGGCACTGCCATTGAACGGGATGTGTTGGATCTTCAGTTTCAATCGCGACTTGAGCAATTCGCCGCCCAGGTGCGTGATGCTGCCCTGACCAGCGCTGCCGTAGTTCAGCCCCCCTTTTTGGGTGACATCCAGAGCCACCAGTTCCTTGACGGCTTTAACACCCAAGCTGTTGTTGACCAGCAGCAAGCCGGGATTGTTGACCACCAGCGATATGGGCACCAAATCACGCAAGGCATCATAGGGCGTCTTGATTCCCAAGGCTGGGTTAAGAAAGATCGGCGCCCCCGTGGCCAGCCATGTGTAACCGTCACCTGCCGCCTTGGCCACCATGTCTGTGGCAATCATGGTGCCGCCGCCTGCCTTGTTTTCGACCGTGATGGGTTGACCCAAAATTTCCGATAACTTGGGAGCCAGCAAACGCATGATGGTGTCCAGCCCACCCCCCGGCGCGTAAGGCACCACGAGCCGGATCGGGCGGTTGGGGTAAGCCGTTGCGGTTTGCGCAGCAAGGGGCATTGCCATGGCGCCCATGACACCCAAGGCCATGGCACGGCGATTCAAACCGACAGACAAATGAGCGCTGCTTTTCATCAAGGTCTCCTTCAAGAATGGGTTAATGTTTTCAGTGGGAACTTCGCACGCCCAGCGTGTTCTCCAGTGATCGCACCAAGTGAAGCAGCCTTGGCGCGATATGGGTTTCGATGGACTCGGGGGCCAGCACAAAACGAGGCACCGTGCAGTTCATGACCAACCGCTCGCCCGTGAAGTTCGAGCACAAGGGCACTGCCACGGCTTCTATCAACACACCCGGCGTCAAAGCTGTGCAGTAATGGTGCCGGTCAAACTGAGCTTGCGCATGCGCCAGACGCTGTTGCACCATTGACCACTGATTGCCGTGTTGCAACGCAAGCAATGCCATCAGCTCGACGCGCTCTTGGGGCGGCGAAGAACTGATGTAAGCCATGCCCAGTGAGGTGTCATGAAAATCACGCTTGGCCCCCACATCGGGTCGGCCCGCATGGCCCATGTGATCCACACAACTTTCCACAATCACCAAAGAGTCGCCCGACCGCATCGCGATCGACACCGCCCCACGGGCAAAGTTGGCCAGTTCTTGCATTAGCGGCCGCGCCATTTGGCGCACGCTCAACTGGCTCAGCAGCGGGTAGCCCAAGGACAGGACAGCAGCTGCCAACCGATAGCGTGCGGTTTCGGTGTGGTATTGCAGGTAACCCAACATGGCCAGCGTTCGCGTCAGGCGCACCACGGTCTGCCGGGCGATGCCGGAGCGTGCAGCCAGTTCAGCGTTCGAAAGAAAGGGGCTGGCCGGATCGAAGGCCCGCAACACCTGCAGGCCTTTGGCCAGGGTGTAGGCAAAACGCGGGTCTTTGTCCTTGCCATCTGAGGGCAAGGTTTCATCTGGGATATCAGGGTTGTCGAGCATGGATAGGTCTGGATATTGCCGTTCAGTTGATCTATAGTCATACCATAAAATAAAATATTATATTTTTTGACAAATTATTCGCCAAATATCATGTTTTTTAGCCCTCCCAGGCCGTTATTCAGGAGTTTTGATGACGCATGAGCTTTTGTTGCAAACCCGGTTGAGCCGACAACTGGGCATAGACAATCCAGTCTTTGGGTTTTGCCACAGCCCCGTTGTGGTTGCTGCCATCTGCAATGCTGGTGGTTTCGGCGTGCTGGGCGCCACGCGACACACCCCCGAAGAGATTGAGCACGAATTGGCATGGATTCGTCAGCAAGTCGGCTCCCGTCCATTTGGCGTAAACCTGGTCTTGCCCGATGGCATGCCCGAACAGAACGACCGAGAAGCGATCGAAAACCAATTGCCAATGGCCCACCGCGCATTTGTGCAGGGAATCATCGAGAAATATCAGGTGCCGCCAGGATCGGGGCCGGGTGAGCGCTCGCGCTTTGTCCGCTCTAGCGAAGTGGCCGACCAGCAACTTGAAGCGGTGCTGCGCTCAGATGCCAATCTGTTGGCTTGTGGCATAGGCGCTCCTGCAGAGGTAATCGATCGTGCTAAAGCGGGTGGCAAAAAAGTCCTGGCCTTGATTGGCTCACCCAAACATGCCCGGGCTGCACTGGCCAAGCCCATCGATATCCTGGTTGCGCAAGGCTACGATGCCGGCGCGCACACAGGAACGATTGGCACCTTTTCGTTGGTACCGCAAATCGTGGACATGGCCGGGGACATCCCGGTGCTGGCCGCCGGCGGCGTCGCCACAGGACGGCATATCCACGCCGCACTGGCCATGGGCGCACAGGGTGTCTGGATGGGAACCGCCTGGCTGACCTCGGCAGAATTCCCCATGTCGAGCGCGATGCGTGGCAAGCTGTTGCGTGCAGGCAGCGACGACACGGTGATCTCGCGTGCTGACAGCGGCAAAACACTGCGACAGATTCGCAGTGCATGGTCTGAGGAATGGGCCAGCCGTGACGCGCCAACCCCGCTGAAGATGCCCTATCAAGACATCCTTGTGGGTGATTTGCTGGGGGCCATCGATGAACACCAAATCGAGCCCTTGTTGCACATGCCCGCAGGTCAAAGCATCGGCTATTTCAACGAAGTACAGACGGTGGCCGAGATCATGGCCAACTTGATGCGAGGGACCCAGGCGAGCATGCAACAACTGCAGAGCCTGAACAGCTGAACACTTTCGAAAACTGAAACCAACACCACAGGAGATGCCAATGAAAAGACGTTCCATGATCCTCTCAGGGGCTGCATTTGCAGCATTGCCTTACAAGGCCTTGCACGCCCAAGAGGCCTATCCCGTCAAACCCATCCGAATCATCGTGCCTTACCCGGCCGGCGGTGTGGTGGATGTTCAGACCCGTGCCATGGCACTAGGACTGGAGTTGGGGCAACCCATCGTGATTGAAGCGCGACCTGGTGCGAACGCCAATATCGCCGCAGAAGCTGTTTCACGCGCAGGCGCTGACGGTTATACCTTGCTGGTGACAGCACCCTACCTGCTCAACAATCCATTGCTGGAACAAAATCTCCGGTGGGCACCCAAAGACTTCATTCCAGTGGCGCGTTTTTCATTGTCTCCCAGCTACCTTTGCGTACCCGCATCATCACCAGCACGCAATGTGCGTGAGTTTGTCGACATGGCGCGCAAGGCCAGTCCATCTCTGCAGTATGGTGACGGCGGCTCGGGCACCACCCAAACCATGGCCACCGAAATCCTCAAACAGGTCACCGGCATCAAGCTTGACGCGATACCCTACAAAGGTGCTCCTCCAATGGCTGTTGACCTGATCACGAACACCTTCGCGGTAGGGATCTTGCCGTCGAGTGTGGCCTATCCTCACATCAAATCAGGCAAGTTGCGCGCTCTGGCCAACACCAGTGCCAACCGTTCACCCCAGCTGCCAGAGGTTCCCACCATTGCCGAAGCAGGATTTCCCGAAGTCACGGTGTTGTCCTGGTACGGCCTGCATGCGCCAGCGGGCACCCCACCCGAGGTTGTGCGCAAACTGGAAGCTGGGTTGCAGGCATCTTTGCAAAAGAGCGAGACCAAAGAAAGACTGAACACTGCGGGTGGCGAAGCCGCTTTCTTGTCCACCTCCGACTTCAGCCAATTCATGCGCACTGACTTGCAGATGTGGGAACGCATCAACCGCATGCTCAAAAAGTGACAAGGCCATGACCGCTCACACCCCATCGGTGCAAGTCTTGCTTGAACGGGCCAGGCGCTTCATTGACGAAGAAGTTATTCCGCGTGAAAACCTGCGGCGTGCCCACGAACGCGAACACAACCTGGCCCTGGTGCAAGAACTGCGTGCACTGGCCGTTTCGCAGGGCCTGACCGCGCCACGTGGTGCCGTGGCGGATGGCGGACTGGGCCTGAGCTGGGCGCAGTGTTGTGCTTACCTTGAAACAGCGGGCCGCAGTTTTCTGGGCCCAGGTGCGCTGCAGTGTGCGGCGCCGGGTCAGCCTGACATCACCACACTCGAAGCACTGGCCACACCACCGCAGCGCGAACGCTATTTACGCCCCCTTGTGCAAGGCACTCTGCGCTCGTGCTTTGCGATGAGCGAACCCGCCCCCGGCGTTGGATCCGATCCTCGCATGCTCAGCAGCCGCGCTGAACGCACCACTCGAGGCTGGCGCCTTAATGGCCACAAATGGTTTGCCACCTCAGCATCAGTGGCTGATTTCGCCATCGTCATGGCGCGCACCGAAATAGGTCCCTCCCTGTTTTTGGTCGATGTCCAGCAGCCCGGATTTGACATCGTGCGAGACGTCCCTACGGTCGAGCCCTTTGACTTGGGCGGTCATGCCGAAATTCGCCTGCAAGACTGTGAAGTGCCCGCCGACGCTTTGCTTGGAGAAGAGGGAAAAGGCCTTGAACATGCTCAGCTGCGACTGGAGGGCGCCCGCTTGTTTCATTGCATGCGCCTGATCGGTCTGTCCTCGCGCGCCATGAGTCTGGCCCAAAATTACGCGATGGAGCGCCAGTCGCATGGTGCCCGTGTGTCCGAACACCAGATGGTCCAAGCCATGGTGGCCGATGCGCACATCGAGCTGCATGCTGCGCGCCTGATGACGCTGGACACGGCCCAAAGGCTCGATGCGGGTGAATCGATTCGTCACCATTCGGCCATGACCAAGGTCTTCGTGTCAGAGGCTGTCAACCGCGTGGCTGACTCTGCGGTTCAAATCACCGGAGCCCTGGGCATTTCCGAAGATTGGCCACTGTCGATGATTCAACGCCTGCTGCGCCCTTTCCGCATCTACGATGGGGCTTCAGAAGTGCACCGATCGGCCATTGCCCGACGTGTTTTCCACCAAGGACTGGAAGCTTGAGTTCATGCGCCAGCACTTGCCGGTCATCGATGCCTGAAAACGGGCTCTGCGCCACTTAAATGCGCCATCCTCAAGCCGAAAACATGGCGCTGGACCAGATGGCCTCCTTCATTAAGTTCTGAAATCAAAGACATGTCCTCTGCCCATTCCAACTTACTGCGCATGTTCCGCGCCCGCAGCATCGCCGTCATTGGTGCCTCCACCACGGGCAGCAAACCCAGTGGTCAGCCCTTGTTGCACCTGCGCAATCTGGGCTATGACGGCCAGGTCTACCCAGTCAACCCGCGCTACTCAGAAGTTTTTGGCTGGCCCTGCTTCTCGGATGTGGGTGCGCTGCCCGAGGTGCCCGATGTGGCGCTCATTGCAGTGAGCGCCGACCAAGTCCCAGCCCAACTCGAAGCCTGTGGCCGCAAGGGCATTTCTCAGGTCATCGTGATCACCTCCGGCTTTGCAGAGATGGGTGGCGAGGGTGTGGCCGCCCAACAGGCGCTGGTTGATTTGGCCAATCGCTACGGCATCGCCATGATGGGTCCAAATTGCCAGGGCATGATCAGCGTCGGTCAGGGTTTCAGCTTGGGATTTGGCGCACCCTATGGGTTGCGTTACCGAAAAGGCGCCATCAGCATGAGCTCACAAAGTGGTGCCTGGGGCAACACCGTGCTGATGCTGGCCAACGAAGCCGGACTGGGTTTCCAGCACTACCAATCCACCGGCAACGAAGCGCAGACCACCAGTCTGGATCTGGTGCAAGCCTGGGCAGACGATCCACAGACGGGCATGGTGGTGTCGTATGTCGAAGGCTTCAAGGACGCCCACCGCATTGTCAATGTGGGGCGTCAGGCTTTGCGGGCTGGTAAACCTTGGTTGCTGTGGAAGGTGGGGACGTCCGAGGCCGGTGCACGCGCTGCCGCCTCGCACACGGCCAATTTGGGCGGCGATGCGGCGCTGTATCGGGCTGCATTTGCACAAGCAGGAGCGATCGAGGTCACCGACGTGCAAGACCTGACAGACCGCGCCCTGGCCCTGCTCTCGCCACGCCAGCCTACGGGACCGCGTGTGGCGGTGGTCACACTTTCTGGTGGGGCGGGCGTGCTGTTGGCAGACCACTGTGCACCAGCAGGCTTGGTGCTGCCGCCACTGTCTGAGCCGATCCTTGATGAATTAAAGCGCGTGCTCCCGCCTTATGCCGGGCTGCACAACCCGATCGATGTGACGGGCAACATCATCGCGCAAGAAGACACGATGATCACCTCCCTGCGTCTGATCGTGAACGACCCTGCAGTGGACATGATGGCCGTATGTTTGGCTGCAGTCTCCGGGCCGGTGGGTGTCAGGCTGGCGCAATGGGTGGCCGAGGTGGCTCGGGCCACCCACAAGCCGGTGCTGGTGTCCTGGACCGCCGACACCGCCACCACGCAAGCCGGCTACGACGCATTGCAGGAAGCGGGTGTGCCGCGCTATGACACCCCCGTGCGCTGTGCCACTGGCATGGGGGCCATGTGGCAATTTGTCGCAGCACGCCAGCGCGAAGCCGAACGTGCACTGGAGCCGATGCTCAACTGCTCACGCCCGTTGCGGCGCCAACAGCTGGCCTGCGCTCATAACGACCTGACCGAATACGAGGCCAAGCAGTTGCTGGCCGACTATGGCATCCCGGTCACTGCCGAAGCCCTGGCCAACAGCGCCGATGAGGCCGTACAGCAGGCCACTGCCATCGGCTTCCCTGTCGCCCTGAAAGTGGTATCGCCCGACATCGCGCACAAGACCGAAGCCGGCGGCGTGCGCATCGGGCTGCGCGATGCCCATGCCGTGCGCCAAGCTTACGACGAGATCCTTCGCAATGCACAGCATCACGCACCACACGCCAACATCGACGGGGTGCTGGTGCAAGCCATGGTCCTTGGCGGGGTCGAGGTGATCCTGGGTGTCACGAATGATCCGCTGTTTGGACTGGCGATCATGTTCGGTTTGGGCGGCATCTACGCCGAGGTGCTGCGTGACGTGAGCTTCAGGATATTGCCCATCACCCGCAGTGAAGCCGAGGCCATGGTGCGCGAGATCCGCACCTTCGCCTTGCTCGACGGTGCACGCGGTCAGCCCAAGGCCGATGTGCACGCGCTGGTGGACACCATCTTGGCGCTGGCGGCTTTGGCACAAGACGTAGGCGAACACATCTCGGGCATCGACATCAACCCCTTGTTCGTCAAACCCGCGGGTCAGGGTGTTGTGGCAGCCGATGCATTGATCCAGTTGCAACGCTGACAGACAGAAGTCGCCTTGCGAATTGTCATTCAAACACCCGCCTGAGCTGCGAGAGGTGGAGCCCTGCCAAGAGCGAAAACCGCAGCTTGGTAGAGCTGTCTTGCACGTGACCCTCAAGCTGTCACCAGCGTGCCATTGACAGGGTTTTTGATGTTGTCAGACGGGTTTGAAGTGACTACGCTGGAAACATGAATACAAATTCACAAAATCAATCACCGCAGACTGCTGTTGCCGCAGCCATGGCCAAGCCCCTGGTGTTGTGGGTCTACCCTCTGCTCGAAGTGCTGCGGACCTGCCAGGTACAAAGCAACCCACAAGCCACCCCGGCTTTTGGCCGTGGCCCATTCGGAAAATTCCACGGCAGCGACAGGCCTTGGACCCACGAAGACCGCGACATCGTCACGCCCTCTTGTGATCTGTTGTATTACAACGCTTGGGTATGGATCAGCGATTCCCCGGTTCGCCTGCACATTCCACCAAACCACGGCCGCTACTACGTGGTGCAGCTGCTCGATGCCTGGAGCGAGAACTTTCACAACGTTGGCCTGCGCAACACGCCACCCGAAGGCGCTGACTGGTGGCTGATCCACACCGAGGACCCCATGCCTGCGGGTATAGATCCGGCGCGGGTGGTGCGCTGCCCCACGCGCTTGGTCTGGCTGCTGGGGCGTGCGTTGGTGGGCGATGTCTCCGATGTGCCCAAAGCACGAGCATTTGCAGATGGCGTGCAGTTGCAAGGCAGCGGGCCGCGCCCTTCATGCGTGAGCCAGTGGCAAAACAGCGGAGATGCAGCCCAAGATTTCTTTACCAACTTGCTGCAGGCGGTCGATGAGATCGGGGTACCAACCAACGCCAATGACCTGCGCCCATTGATGCGCAGCTTGCGCTTACCACCAGGCGGGCTTGAAGCGCTGGAGCGCAGCAGCCAGCGTGTACGAGAGGGCTTGCGGCTAGCCCACGCTGAGGGGATGCAACTGATCGAGCAGCACACCGTCAACCTGACACGAAAGCCCTGGACTTGGAGCCCCCATTTGGGAGTCTGGGGCGACAACATTTTGATGCGTGCCACGGTGGCCATGAAGGGCTTGGGTGCGTTAGCGGCCACCGAGACCCTCTATGCACAAGCCGACTTTGACGCCGACAGTGAACCCCTGAACGGTCAACATGCCTACACCTTGCGTTTTGAGGATGGTCACATGCCCCCGGCAGACGCTTTCTGGTCGGTATCGCTCTATAGCGAAGACCGTTATTTCGCCGCCAACCCTCTGGGCCGCTATGCCATTGGCGACCGCACCCAGGGCTTGCGTCGCAATGAAGACAACTCGCTCACGCTGCAAATCCAGCACGATCGTCCCGCCGAAGGCGATGCCAACTGGTTGCCTGCGCCAAGCGGATCTTTTTACCTGATTTTGCGCATGTACCACCCGCGCCAAGAGATGCTGAGTGGTGAATATGTCCTCCCCCCCGTGCAGCGCGTCAAAGAAAGTTGAACCCATGAATCGCAACGAACTGGCCAGAGAGGCCATCCTCTACACGCTGCCCTTGTATGAAACAGCACGCATGCAAGCAGCCAGCAGTCCACGCAAAAACACGCAGGGGCAGTTTGCCGACCCCCAAGGTGGTCCCGAATCGAAACGCCGCTGGGCCAATGTGTTTTCACACACGCGCCAACTGCTCAATGCCAAAGACCGCCGCGTGGTCACACCCAACGCCGACACCCTCTACACCAGTACCTGGATCGATCTGTCGAACGGGCCTTTGTTGTTGCACACCCCGGACACTGGCGAGCGCTACTATGTGTTGGGCCTGTTGGACTTCTACACCAACCCTTTTGCGCACCTGGGCACGCGATCGAACGGAAATGCCGCCCACAGGTTTTTCCTGCATGGACCCGGCTGGCAAGGCACCCCACCGGCTGGTACGTTGCCCATTGAATGCGCCACCCCAACGGTGTGGCTGATCGGCCGCATTCTGGCCCTGCCCCACGAGGATCTGGCCCCGGTTCACGCACTTCAGGACGCCTTTCGCTTGACCACTCTGGATGGAGAGCCCGCGGCCCTTAGGGTGACATGCAGCCTGAATGGGCAAGACAAGCTGGGCGACGCCGCCACCTTCGTAGAGGTGGTCAATCGACAGCTGTCCATTTACCCACCACCCGCTGATGAAACGGCCGACCTTGCGCGCTTCGCAGCTTTGGGCATCGGAGCGGGGCTGGACAAATCACAGGCCGACTTGCCCTTGTTGCAACAAACCTTGTCCGAGATTCTGAGCGAACTGGATGCGCCCGCTTCTTCCGATTTAGTGGGGGGTTGGAATGCCTCGGTCGAAGTCACTGACCACTATGGCCGCGACTGGTTCACCCGAGCGCGCGTGGCCCGTTGCTACATTGGTCTACTGGGTACACAGGAAGTCATCTACCAGATGGCGCACCGCGACAGTCAGGGCCACCCACTGGACGGACGTCACCGTTACCGCCTGCGTTTCGCACCAGGGGGCTTGCCACAGGTCGATGCCTTTTGGTCGCTGAGCCTTTACCGCAAAAGCGATTACCTGTTCGTGGACAACCCGCTGCAGCGCTACGCCATTGGCGACCGCACGGCCGGGTTATGCACCGACCCCGATGGGGGTTTGACGATCTGGCTAGGCCACACGCCACCCCCACAGACCAGCAACTGGTTGCCCGCGCCGGCTGATACTTTTTACGTTGCCCTGCGCCTGTACCTGCCCCACGAAGTTCATCAGAGTGGTCTTTACAACTACCCACTGATCGAGTTGGTCAAGGACAGCGCCTGAGGATAGGCCTGACCGGAATGCCTGCGCCATGAACCTGACATCTTCCAACCCGCCGTCACTGATGACCACCCACCTTACACCAGCAGTGTCCACATGCCGTCTGATCCTTGACCATGTTCAGGACCACGAAGTTCAGCGGGCTGACCAGGTCTACCTGACCCAGCCTTTGGGCCAGGGGCAAGTGCGTGATTACACCTGGCGCGAAACACTCGATGAGGCACGACGCATGGCGCGGCACTTGCAGTCGCAAGGTTTCGAGCCGGGCGCCAGAATCGGTCTGATCACGAAGAACTGTGCCCATTTCATCATGGCCGAGCTGGCAATTTGGTTGGCCGGTGGCACAACGGTGGCCTTGTTCCCAACCGAGTCGGCCGACAACCTTCGCTTCGTCCTGGAGCACAGCGAGACGCGCCTGCTTTTTGTGGGCAAACTCGACAACTGGGCCAGACAGAGAACTGGCGTCCCCGAGGGTCTGCCATGCATTGCATTACCCCTGTCAGATGCCCTCGCACAACAGCCCAACCTGCCCTGCTGGGAAGACATCGTGGCCAGCACCGAAGCCTTGAACGGGCGCATCACGCGCGATTCGCAGGATCTGGCACTGCTGGCGTACACATCTGGTTCGACTGGCGAACCCAAGGGGGTCATGCACAGCTTTGGCGGCATCAGCGATGCCTCCGAACGCACGATGGCGTTGATCAACGAGCGCACAGGCCACCCGTCACAACACCGGGTCTTGTCTTACCTGCCACTGTCCCACATATTCGAGCGCTCAAAGATCGCCTGCTGGTCGCTGGTGGCGGGCAATGTGCAGGTCTTCTTTTCCGAATCGCTGGCCACTTTTGTGGACGACCTCAAGCGCGCACGGCCCAACTCCTTCATTTCAGTGCCCAGGTTGTGGCTCAAGTTCCAACATGGTGTGTTCGCAAAAATTCCGGCAGAAAAGCTTGACGCAGCGCTAGCCGACCCAGTCAAAGGTCAGGTGGTCGCCAAGCAGGTGTTGGCATCGCTCGGTCTGGACGCCGTGGTGTCGGCCGGCAGCGGCTCGGCGCCCATCTCGGCCGAGCTGATTGCCTGGTACCGCAAGCTGGGCCTGGACCTGATGGAAGGCTACGCGATGACCGAAGACTTTGCGTATTCACATGGCTCATTGCCGCAGTACAACCAACCGGGCTATGTCGGGCGCGCACTTCCGGGCGTTCAATCGCGGTTATCGCCCGAAGGTGAAATTTTGGTCAAGTCCCCTGGCTGCATGTTGGGTTACTACAAGCGGCCTGACCTGACGGCCGAGGCTTTCACCGATGACGGCTATTTCCGAACAGGAGATTGCGGACATTTCGAGCCCAACGGCATGCTCAAACTCACAGGGCGGATCAAGGAGCTGTTCAAGACGGCCAAGGGCAAATATGTGGCCCCTGCACCCATCGAGAGCCGATTGAACAACCACCCGATGATCGAACTCAGTGTGGTGTGTGGCACCGGTCAGAGCGCTGCCTGCGCCCTGGTTCAGCTGTCAGAGCAACACCAGGCTCAGCGCCAGAACCCTGCCATGCGCGAAAAAATTGAACTCGAGCTGGCACGACTGCTGGAAGACACCAATGCCGCACTGAACGATCACGATCAGTTGCGCATGCTGGTGGTCATGAACGCGCCATGGACCATTGAGAACGGGTGCATGACGGCCACGCTGAAAATCAAGCGCAGCGCCATCGAGACCAGCATCGGGCAAAGTCTGAACGGTTGGTACGCTCAGCCGGGTCAGATCATCTGGGTCTGATCAATCGAATGTTTTTTAGGTGCCTGAGAAACCACTGATCGGAGGCAGCGGCTCCAGAATTGCAAAACCACGGTCAAAGGTATCGAGCAGACTCAGGAACGCTTCAAAAGCTTCCCGCGGGCCTTTCAGCTGTATTCGTCCGCTGTCCAGCGCCTCGGAAAAACTCAGCTGCTCAAGTGAAATTTCATCCAGTGTGGCTCGGCTCAGGCGCAACTGCACATCCACCGCGTCAACAGGCTCTTCGCAGGCATGGCGTAACACCCCATGGGCCAAGGTCAACACATGGCTGGCGTTTGTTTCGGTGAACAGCCACTGCATCACCAAACGGTGCCGTGCTGCGCGAGGTCCATTCAGGCGCATGGCCAAATAATCAAAATAATCCGACAGGGGCAGCGCACGAATCATGTCGCGGCTGGCCGCCATACCCGACCTCATGCGCGGCGGCCCCTGGCGCAACTCGCGGGCGCCTTGCAGGTAAGCATTGCGCCAGGTGGATGACTCGGTCTGATACCCCATTTGTTCCATGGCTTGGGCGCACAAACGCCGCGCTTCGGTGCAAGCCGGATCCACCCACACAATCCGGGCGCAAATATCGGCCACCCAACGGTATTCACCTGCAGCCAGGTCGGCGCGGGCCTTGTCCAGCACGGCTTCTACGCCGCCCATGTATTCGAGGGTCTTGCGGGCCTGTGCTTCACGCGGCAACGGATCCAGAAAAGCCGGATGGCCTTCGTAGGCACCCAAGTAGCGCTGGTACACGGCCTTCACGTTGTGCTTGAGGTGACCATAAAAGCTGTGTGTCGACCAATCCTGCTGGAGTACCTCTGGCAAGCGAATGGCTTCGGCGATGTCGCCACCGGTGTGCCCGTGGTTCATCAACCGCAATGTCTGGTCATGCACGAACTTGTAAAGATCGTGCTGGCGCAACAGGTACTCACTCATGGACTGACTGCCCCAGACCGGCCAGTGGTGCTGAGCAATCAGCACATCGCTGTGAGCAGCATAACGTTGGCGAGCACCCGCCAAATAGCCCGCCCAGGCACGGGCGTCGCGCACTTGGGCACCGCGCAGGGGCAGCAGATTGTGAAAGTTGTGGCTGGTAATCTCGGCCATATTGAGCACGCGCAGGCCCGGGTGGTGGATGATCATCTCGGCTGGTGCTTCAGCCCCAGGTGTCAGCTCGAAGACACATTCGATGCCATCCACCTCGAAGCTTTCCACTGCTTGGGTGATCAGCCGATTGGGCGCAATCAACGTGACGGTACCGGCTGACACCGCCTTGCCCAGTCCCGCATCCACCTGACCACGTTCGCCACGTGGCAGCAAAGCGCCGTACTGGAACAGGGCACGCCGTGTCATGGCATTGCCAGCCATCACGGCTTCGCTGATGGCGTCATCCATGAAGCCCACTGGTGCAATCACCTGCACGCGACCTGCCAGCACATCGGCCTCGTCAATGACACCGCGCACGCCGCCAAAATGGTCGACATGGCTGTGGGTGTAAACCACCGCCACCACCGGCCGCTGTGGCCGATGCTGGTGGTACAAGGCCAGCGCCGCAGCGGCCACTTGCGTAGACGTGAGCGGATCGATGACGATCAGCCCTGTGTCGCCTTCCAGAATGGTCATGTTGGCCAAGTCCATGCCGCGCACTTGGTAAACGCGCTCACAGACCTTGAACAAGCCGGTGACCATATTGAGGCGGGCATGCCGCCACAGACCGGGGTGTACGCTGTCGGGCGCTTGTTCATTGGCCAGAAAACCGTAGGCCTGTAGGTTCCAGACCGGGCGTCCGTTGGGGCGCAGCACGCCTTCGGGCGGCAAGGGCGCCACCAGGCCCCGGCGCGCATCGTCAAATGCACGGTCGTCGTGCAAGGGCAAATGCAGACGCTGGGCGGCTTGGCAGGCACGGGTGTGCATCGAGGCGGGTTGAGGAATTTCAGTCGCCAGGTTTTCTTCAGGCTTGGGAGCAGGTACGTCAGAGGTCATAAGTGGGAGCGACAACAAGTTGGGCTAGATGACGAAGTTTGGTCGTTAAAAATGGATACGAAAAAGGCGCTTTGCGAACCCTTTTAGATCACATGATCTGCGAGCCGATTGAAATCAAACACATGGTTTTCCCTTGGTTCTTAAATCTGACGCTTGACAAGTGCTGCCCGGCGGAATTATTGTGAACCAGAATTCATGTTCTTTATTTTGGTTTTGAAAGCCGCATTTGTCCACCCTCCCATTTACTGCCGCTGTAACGTCCAGAAAGCAGACGTCTAACATCGGAAAAAAAAACACCGAGGCTGTCGTCAAGGCTTTTCCGGCCAAGCAACATAGGTCCGAGCAAACCCACGAAAAACTGCTGCAATCAGGTCTTGATTTGTTGCGCGACGGGATTTTTGATGATATTTCCATTGCGCAAATTTCTGCCCAAGCAGGATGCTCTGTGGGTTCCTTCTATCTGAGATTTCGCAACAAAGAGGCTTTTTTCAAATTCCTCATTGAAAGCATCAGCGAAACCTTAGAAACAGACCTGCACGCCAATCTGACCCAAGAAAGTGTCAAAGACCTCACCTTGGCTCAAACGGTACGCCACTGTGTAGACCATTACGTAGAAACCAACCGGCTTTACGAAAGCATTATTCGCGCGGCCGTGCAGTACAGCATCAATGACAGCGATGACTGGCAACCCGTGCGGGACAACGGGTTGAAGCTGCACGATCACTACATTGAATTGATCCTCAGTAAATCAAGAAAACCAAATCAAGAAGAAGCTCGACAGCAACTGCTCGTCGGCTTCCAGATCATCAGTGGACATTTGGTCAACAGCATTACGCACCCGGTCAACCACTTACCCTTGCATGACCCTAACCTCAGCCATTGGCTGTTTGAAGTGGTCATGCACTGCATGAAGGTCAAACTACCAACACACGTCATACCGCAGCAAAAAAAGAGACGCTTACGTATCGCACCCCCCAAGAAAAAAGTCACAACCCAGAGGAGCAAATGACATGAAAGCCGCTGTTTTTCATGGCCCAGGTCAGCCCATGACCATCGAGAGCATCGAGATCGAAAAACCCAAGCGCAACGAAGTGCTGGTGCGTACCCGTGTCAGCGGGCTTTGCCACAGTGACTTGCATTTCATCGAAGGCAAATACCCCACGCCAGTGCCCGCCGTACTTGGTCATGAAGCCGCAGGTGTGGTCGAAGCGGTCGGTGAAGATGTCACCCACGTCAAGCCCGGCGACCATGTGGTCACCTGCTTGTCGGTTTTCTGTGGCCATTGCGAGTATTGCGTGACGGGTCACCAAACCATCTGCAGCAACACCGCAGTCAAGATGCCACCCGGCGTGGCCAAACGCCTGCGCTGGAAGGGCGAACATCTCAATCAATTCCTCAACCTCTCAACTTTTGCTGAGCAAATGTTGGTGCACGAAAATGCTGTGGTCAAAATACGCGCAGACATGCCCTTAGACTTAGCGGCACTGCTGGGTTGCGGGGTTCTTACAGGCTATGGCTCGGTGGTCCACAGTGCACAACTGGAGCCTGGCACCACGGTGGCTGTGCTTGGCTGCGGTGGCGTGGGCCTGTCCACCATTCATGCGGCCCATCTGGCCGGTGCTGCACGCATCATTGCCATCGACATCGATCCGGCCAAGCTGGCGTTGGCCAAGGTTTTCGGTGCGACCGATAGCATGGATGCCAAAGACCCAGACATGGTCGCCAAGATCATCGAGATGACCCAAGGCGGTGTGCACTACGCATTCGAGTGCATTGGCCTCAAGCCCACCACCGAAGCTTCGTTTGCCATGCTGCGTCCTCGAGGTTTGTCCACCATTGTGGGCATGATTCCGCTGGGGACCAAAATCGAGCTGCACGGTTTTGACTTTCTGCGCGAGCGCCGCATTCAAGGCACGATGATGGGCTCCAACCACTTTCGCCTGGACATTCCCCGCTTGGTCGAATTTCACATGCAGGGCCGGATGAAGCTCGACCAGCTGGTTTCGAACCGACTCAAGCTTGAGCAAATCAACGACGGCTTTTCTGCTCTGCAGCGCGGCGGCATCGCCCGAAACATAATCGTCTTCGACTGATGGAGCGACCCATGAAACGACTCCAAAACAAAGTCGCCGTGATCACGGGCGCCTGCTCAGGCATCGGCTTGGCCACAACCGAGCTGTTTTTGTCCGAAGGCGCGCAAGTGGTGGCGGCAGATGTACAGGACGATGTGGGCGAACAATTGCAACGGCAATACGCAGGCCAGCTGCACTTTGCGCATTGTGACGTGACCCAGCTCGATGAATTGCGCGCCGCCATCGACAGTGCGGCCGAGCATTTTGGTGGGCTGGACATCCTGTTCAGCAACGCAGGTCGCATAGGCACCATGGGTGGCGTTCAGGCTTTCAATGCGCAAGCTTGGGACAACACCCAGAACCTTTTGTTGCGCTCTGTAGCTGCAGGAACCAGCTACGCCGTGCCCCACATGATCAAACGCGGCGCAGGGGCCATTGTCAACACATCGTCCATTTCGGCCTTGCAATCTGGCTACGCCCCGCTGGCCTATTCGGTGGCCAAGGCGGGGGTGCTGCATTACACCCGAGTGGCAGCGGCCGAACTCTGCGCCTTGAATATTCGCATCAACGCTGTGGTGCCGGGCTTCATTGCCACGCGCATCTTCGGGGGACTGTTTGGCATGGACCAACAGGCCTCTCAAGAACTGGCACATCGTGTAAGTGAGCACAGCAGCAGCGCCAATCCGATTGGCCGTGCCGGTCAGCCACAAGACATTGCCGAGGCTGCCCTGTATTTGGCCAGTGATGCCGCTCGCTTTGTCACTGGCACCCATATCACGGTGGATGGCGGAATCACCATCGGCCCGCGCCACAGTTGGGATCCTCATACAACAAGCCCCATGAGCCAAGCACTCGGCGTGTCACGCGAACAGATCGAAGCCATGCGCAAGTCTGCCGATGCCTGAATTCCGTTTTTTTCAGAAAGATTTTTGTCTATGTCCCAAGTCCATTTCATCAGCTTTGACGGTACTCGCCGCAGCGTTGAGACCCCCATTGGCGAGAACCTGATGCGCGCTGCCACCGACAACGCCGTACCGGGCATCGATGGGGATTGCGGCGGCCAGTGCGCTTGCGCCACTTGCCACGTGTTCGTGTCTGCGCCCTGGGCTGAGCGCCTGCCCGTCATGCAAAAAAATGAGAACGACATTCTTGAATTCACCAACGAGCGTAGTGGTTCCTCCCGATTGGCCTGCCAGATCATCATGACCACCGAGCTCGACGGCATCGAAGTCCATATGCCCGAATGCCAGCACTGAGGCTAAGCACAGACTCAAGGAAAACAACATGAAACTGTCACACGCCGAAATTCAGGCTTCAGCCCGTGCCGAAGCCTTTGCCATGCCGATCGAACAGATCGATCCCGGCTCTCCTGATTATTTTGAGAACGACACCGTTGGTCATTATTTCGAACGTCTTCGTCGTGACGATCCTGTCCATCACTGCAACAGCGCTTTGTACGGATCGTATTGGTCAGTAACCCGTTTCCAGGACATCATGCACGTGGACACCCACCACGGCATTTACTCTTCAGACTGGACAAACGGTGGGATTGCCATCACCGAGCCACCACCGGGTGAAGCGAAGTTGCAGATGTTCATCGCCATGGACCCGCCGCGTCATGATGTGCAACGCAAGGCTGTTCAGCCCATTGTCGCGCCGGGCAATCTGGCCAATTTACAGAGCATGATCCGCGAGAGAACCTGTCAAGTTCTCGATGGCCTGCCGCGTAATGAGACCTTCAACTGGGTAGACCATGTTTCCATCGAACTCACCACACTGATGCTGGCCACCCTGTTTGACTTTCCGCTTAAGGACCGTCATCTGTTGACCCACTGGTCAGACGTGGCAACTTCCAACAAGGACATAGATCCCAATGCGCCAACGCGTGAAGAGCGCTTGGCCGAACTGCACAAGATGGCGGCTTATTTCACCCGCCTATGGAATGAGCGCGTCAACGCAAGTCCTGGCTCTGACCTGATTTCCATGATGGCCCACAACCCGGAAACCCGGAACATGTCTCCACAGGAATTCATGGGCAATCTGGTTTTGCTCATTGTGGGCGGCAACGACACCACACGCAACTCGATGACGGGCGGCCTGCTGGCCCTGCACAACAACCCGGCCGAATGGGACAAGCTGCGAAACAATCCGGCCTTGGTGGACAACATGGTTTCGGAAATCATTCGCTGGCAGACGCCGCTGGCCCACATGCGCCGAACCGCCTTGCAAGACACTGAACTGGGCGGCAAACACATCCAAAAAGGCGACAAGGTGGTGATGTGGTATCTCTCGGGCAACCGCGACGAGGAGGCCATCCCCAACGCGAGCCAGTTCATCATTGATCGGCCTCGTGCGCGCCAGCACTTGTCTTTTGGCTTTGGCATCCACCGCTGTGTGGGGAACCGCTTGGCCGAGATGCAACTTCGGATCTTGTGGGAAGAAATTCAAAAGCGCTTTCCCGTCATTGAAGTCGTGGCCGAACCGGTGCGGGTGCGTTCACCCTTTGTGCGGGGGTTCACCGAACTCATGGTGCGCATCCCCACATGAGCGAGGCGCCCTACATGAACCTGTTGCCCGAGCAATTGGATGTGCTGATCATCGGCGCCGGTATCTCTGGCGTGGGCGCCGCCTGCCACCTGCAGCAACAGTGCCCGGACAAGCGTTTTGCGTTGGTCGAGGCGCAGGCCAGTTTCGGCGGCACTTGGCTAACTCACACTTATCCCGGCGTCCGCTCGGACAGCGACCTGTTCACCTTTGGCTACCGATTCAAGCCGTGGCGCGGCGACCCGATCGCCACCGGCGATCAGATCCTGAACTACATGGACGAGGTCATCGGCGAACACGACCTGTCCGGTCGAATTCATTACCGACACCGTGTCACTTCGGCTCATTGGTCTTCTGCCCAAGCCTTCTGGCACGTCGAAATTCTGCACACACCGGCCGAGGGCAACCCTGTCATCCGCCAAGTACGCTGTCAGTTTTTATGGATGTGCCAGGGTTACTACCGGCACGCCGAGGGCTACACCCCTGATTGGCCAGGCATGGACGACTTTACCGGTCGCATCGTGCACCCGCAGCAATGGCCGAAAGACCTCGACCTGACCGGTCAGCGCGTGGTGGTGATCGGCTCGGGCGCTACCGCCGCAACGCTGGTACCGGCCCTGGCTGGCCGCTGTGCACACGTCACCATGCTGCAGCGTTCTCCCACTTGGTTTGCCACAGGACGCAATGCCAACGAACTGGCCGATACGCTGCGCGCACTGGATATACCGCACGAATGGACCCACGAAATTGTTCGCCGCAAGGTCCTGCTCGACCAAGCCAACTTGCAGCGGCTCTGCGTCCAAGCGCCCGATGCTGTGGCGGCTGAACTGCTCACCGCCGTCAGAGACGCACTCGGCCCCGAACACGCACACTTGGCCGATGTCCATTTCAAGCCAAGTTACCGACCATGGCAGCAGCGCCTGGCTTTCGTGCCCAATGGCGACCTCTTCAAAGCCATACGCACCGGACAGGCCAGTGTAGTGACCGGCCAGATTGAGCGCTTCGTGCCGGAGGGCATTCGTTTGAGCAACGGCGAGACCGTGTCCGCAGATGTGATGGTCACAGCCACTGGCTTCAACCTGAACGTATTGGGTGACATTGCTTTCCATGTCGATAGCAAGCCGCTGGACTTTGCGGGCAGCGTCACTTGGCGTGGTGCCATGTTCACGGGCTTGCCCAATTTGCTGTGGGTGTTCGGCTATTTCCGTGCCAGCTGGACGCTGCGCGCCGACTTGCTGGGTGACTTTTTCTGCAAGCTTGTGCAGCACATGGACAAACACGAATTACGCAGTGTGGTGCCTGAGCTTCGACCTGAAGACCAAGACATGCTTCTGAGCCCTTGGGTGCGAACTGACAACTTCAATCCAGGGTACCTGGCCAGGAGCATGCACCAGTTGCCATGCCAAGGCGATCGTGCACCCTGGTTGCACTTGCAAGACTACTCGATAGAAAAGAACGATCTTCCAGTCGCCACCTTCGATGACGGCTCTTTGATTTTTAAATGAGTTTTTTTCTCAATCTGCCTAGATTTTTACCACCATAACCAGGAGACAAAAAATGACCAAAGCACTCACGCGCCGCCAAACCCTGCAAGCGATAGGGGCCAGCTTGCTACCCATGCCCCTGATTGCAGCAGCGCAAGCAGCTTTTCCCAACAAGCCCGTTCGCATCATCGTGCCCCTGCCTGCAAGCGGTGCGGCCGATGTGTCGGTGCGCATCTTGAGTGAATTCCTGCAACAACCGCTGGGGCAAAGCCTTGTGGTCGAGAACCGACCCGGTGGCATTTATCAAATCGGCATCCAGGCCATCACCAGCGCTCCAGCAGATGGCTACACACTGATTCACCTGAACGCCACCATGTGCGCCGTGCAGGCTTCGCTCAAACGCTTTGACATGCTCAAACAGCTCATTCCCGTTGGGTTGATGGGCTCTACAGATGCCATGCTGTGCATTGCCAACAACGCGCCGTTCAAGACCACACAAGAAATGGTGGCTTGGGGAAAGGCCAACCCCGGCAAGCTCAATTACGGCTCCACAGGACCCGGTTCGATGGAGCATCTGAGCATGGTCAGCATCATGCAACGTGTCGGCATCACCGGGAACAACATTCCATTCAAAGGTGGCCCAGATGGTGCCTTGGCTCTTGCCCAAGGGGAGATCCAGGCCATGGCATTGCCAGCGCCACTGATCATCCAGTTCAAAGACAAAATCAAACCTGTGATTGCCCTGACGGAACAACGCATTGGCTTCTTGCCTGAATTGCCCACAGCCAAAGAGCAGGGGCTGGATATTCCTACGGTGAATTACTGGGGTGGTCTTGCGGCACCTGTTGGCACACCAGCAGCTGTCATCGAGACACTGGAAAAAGCCTTGAGCGTTGCCGTGAATAACCCGGCCTTGTCTCCGCGCTACATGCCATTGGGTTTGAATGCCCGATTTGCAGGGGGTTCCGCATTCAAAGCAATCATCGAAAAAGACTTGCAGTGGTTGGGTGATGCCGTCAAGTCGGCCAATTTGCAATTGAGCTGATGGTTTCAATCCAAGAGCGGGTCAGCCTATCGTTTGCCCGCTTTATGCCTTTATTGCAAACCAATTGCATGCCATGAACACCTACCCGGATCCTGCCTTGCTGCACCCTGGCAACATCCCACCAGAAATTCAACAGCGAAACGCACAGATCGCCCAAGCGATGGCTGCTATGCCAAAGTGATGGGAGATTGGCGCGCCCACATTTCGCCAGAACCAACGCGAGGGAGCAGGCGTATTTCCGCCGGTGATTTTCAGTGAGCGTGCCAGCACACGAACCATCGATGGGCCAGCAGGCCCCTTGAGCTTGCGTGAATTTCTGCCGGCCCAAGGCCAAGCGCGTGGCGTTTACCTGCACCTGCATGGCGGCGGTTGGGTCATTGGCGGCGCTGACATGCAAGACACCATGCTGTTGGCTCTGGCGGACCATGCACAAGTGGCGGTGCTCAGTGTGCATTACCGACTGGCTCCGGAGCACCCTTACCCTGCAGCCCCTGACGACTGCGAAGCAGCCGCTCTGTGGCTGCTGGATCACTGCGGCTTTTGGCCTGATTGACTTTTTAGCAGCCTCAGACTGCGATAATTTTTTTACTGATATATTGTGTAAATGAATTTTTAAAGATTGAAATGTCTCTCTTCAAACTGTTTGTCACAAGCCTTCTGACCTGTTTTTTAATTGGGCTGGCTCAAGCCCAGCCTGCGGTCGGTGCAAGGTTTGAAAAAGTATTGCCGCTGGGTTCGGGTGCGAGCGTTCCCTTGCCTGAAGGTCAATGGCAGGCCACCGCGGTAACGCAAACAGGGGCTCCTAATGAACTCCACAAATGGCATGTGACGGTTCTAAAAAATTTGGATCTGCGCTCACCATTCGCCGCAGTGGTGATCAGAACCTCTGACATACCCAGGCATTGGGGTAATACGCCTTGTAACAATCCCAAAGAACCTGACATTGCATTTTTAGTCAACCGCCACGGCACCATCAGCAGTCAACTCGTTAACAAATGCTCTCGATTTTTAGGCATTCCTGATGGCCTTGATCCTTGGATCGGCCGTCGGAAAAATGAAAACAATTTGTATTGGCCCTCCAATGTGATGGCGGGCTTGAGTTCTGTCCCAACAATCAAAACAAGAAACTTCATTCAAGCTGAATTTGCTGTTCAGCAATATGGTGGTTTCGCATTGCGTTATGACGTGTTCATGCTTCCACCTGCTGGTATTTCCAGTGTCAAATTCAGCAACAATTACAAAGAAGGACGCATTTCTCCCGAGCATCAATTGCTCGAGGGCTAGGCCAATATTTTGATGGAGTCTTTGCAACAGTCCTTCCTCAATAAAAAACCACAGCCGATTTTGGCCCTGAACTACAAAACGGATGTATCCAGCGACACTGTTGCTTCAGCAAACCAACCGACTTTGCCTTCCACAGAAGAGACTGAACGCTTAGAGGCTGAAAAATCACACGATGCACGCACTCAGGAAATCCTGCGTGAACTTGAAAAACCCCGAATCACTGCAGCACCAGCACCCAAGCCACCGCCTGCGCCAGCCGCTGCCATCTCCTCACCTTTGCCAGCGCCGAGCAGCCCAAGTGCCCAAGAGCGCGAAACCAGAGAACTCAAAGCCCAACTTGACCAAATGCGGGAGATGTTGAACAAGCTGCAAGCTGCCAATGCGGCATCTGCAGCAGCGGTCGCCAACAAACCACCTGTAACACCCTTGGCCGCTGCGCCCAAACCCACGGCCAAGCCAGTCTATGCCAATCGCAAAGCGCTCATCATTGGCAACGACTTGTACACCGACGTGCCTAAACTCCAAAACGCAGCAGCAGACGCCGAAGCCATGTCCAAAGCGCTGGAGGGCGTGGGTTTCAAAGTGTCCAAACACTTAAACCTGAATGAGAAGGCTTTTAAACAAGCCCTGCGCGACTTCCGTCTGAATATCCAAGGCGGGGATGAAGTGCTGTTCTTCTTTGCCGGACATGGCGTGCAACTGGGATCGGCCAACTATTTGCTCCCCACCGACATCAAGGGTGACCATGAAGAACAAGTCAAGGACGAAGCCATTCAGTTGCAAAAAGTGCTGGACGATCTGCAAGAAAAGAAAACCAAGTTTGCCTTGGCGGTGATTGATGCCTGCCGAGACAACCCTTTCAAAGGTCAAAGCCGCGCCATCGGTGGCCGCGGGCTGGCACCCACATCTGCCGCCACGGGCCAGATGATCATGTTCTCAGCGGGTTCAGGCCAGCAGGCCTTGGACAAACTCGGGACCAATGACAAAAACAAAAATGGTTTGTTCACGCGCATCTTCCTGAAAGAAATGGTCAAGCCCGGGGTTTCTGTTGACCGTGTGCTGCGCAATGTGCGCAACGAAGTGGTGACCCTTGCCAAGGGCGTCGGACATGAGCAGACCCCTGCCCTGTACGACCAAGCCGTCGGCGAGTTTTTCTTCGTGCCTTGACGTTCGACCGGCACTTAGGGCTCAAAGAGCAGAGTTAACTTTCACTCCAGAGACCACTGGCAAGTGACTCTCTCCTTTGGTGACAACACCCAATCAATTGAGGTTATTTAAATGAAGCTTGAACCATTGTGGATTAATGAAAATTTTTATTTCACCAAGTGTCAATGAATGCGTTACCCGATTGTCCCTTGAGAATTGTGGTGCTATCGAGTCCGCGTACAAGCCAATTTCGGGTTTCAAAGGGGTCAATCACAGCATCAATTTCTAGTGTCTGCGCCATGTTGACGGCCTTGCCTTCAGCATAACGGTCGGCCACTAATTGATTGAACAGAGCATCCCGCGCCGGTCCCTCCGGTTGAGCTTCGAGTTCTTTACGAAAACCCAAACGCACAGAGCCTTCCAGACCCATCGGACCGAACTCTCCCGTTGGCCATGAGATCGTAAAGACAGGCGAGTCAAACCCTCCAGCTGTCATAGCTTGTGCGCCCAGTCCGTAGCCCTTACGCAAAACTACGGCAAAGAATGGCACCGCTAATTTGGCTGCAGTGACAAACATGCGACTGGTGTGCCTGACTTGTGCTTGAGCTTCGATGTGTGGCCCAACCATGAAGCCAGGAGTGTCGGTGAGTGACAACAATGGGATGCCATGCGTGTTGCAGAGTTGCATGAAACGACTTGCCTTATCGGCCGCGTCTACATCAATGGCACCCCCTAGGTGCATAGGGTTATTTGCCATGACACCGATTGATCGTCCTTCAATGCGTCCGAAGGCAGTCACGATACCCACACCATATTCCTGCCGCAGTTCCAAGACCGAGTCTTCATCGCATAGCGTCTGAATCACTGTTTGAATGTCGTAAACGCGCAGTCGGTTTTCGGGTACTGCAAATCGCAGTTTTCGCTGATCATCACAGCGCCAGACAGATAGACGCCCTTGAAAATACGATAGGTATTGCTTGGCTTTGATGACGGCTTGAACTTCGTCTTCCACCAGCAAATCAATCACCCCGTTACGAGACTGCACATCACTGGGGCCGATTTCTTCTGGCGAGAAACGTCCTAAGCCGCCCCCTTCAATCATGGCCGGCCCACCCATGCCAATGTTGCTAGATCGAGTAGCAATAATCACATCACTGCATCCAAGCAAAGCCGCGTTGCCAGCAAAGCATCGGCCATGTGCAATGCCTACCACTGGCACCTGACCTGAGAGGGCTGCGTATTGACTAAAGGTATGGTTGTTCAAACCCGCAACAACAGGTTTGTCGACATCACCGGGGCGGCCCCCGCCGCCTTCGGCAAAAAGCACCACAGGAAGTTTTAGCTTCAGTGCAAGACCCAGCATGCGATCTTTTTTTTGATGATTGCGGGAACCTTGCGTTCCTGCTAACACGGTGTAGTCATAAGCCATCACCACGCAGCGCGACTTTTCTGGGCCATACTCATCGCGATTGATCGTACCCACACCTGTAATCATGCCGTCTGCTGGTGTGTTGGAAATAAGGTCATCCAAACTGCGCCTACGGGTTTGAGCGGCAATGGCAAGCGCGCCATATTCCATGAAGCTGCCTTCGTCACAAAGTTGCGCAATGTTTTCACGAGCAGTCCGCCCTCCTTGTGCATGACGTTTATCAACAGCTTGGGTACGGTTTTCATCCCATAAAAACGCGTGGCGATCTTGAACACTCTTTAAATCATTGCGCAGGGAATTTAAATTCTGAATACCTTCAGGTACGACATCTTTGATGTCAACATCTGCAGGCTCCAGCACAACAAGCATCTCGTCTGCTGCAACATAAGCCCCGGTCATTGCAACTACCATACCAATACGGCCAGAGGAGGCAGCGAGCACCACATGCTCCATCTTCATCGCTTCTACGATGGCCACAGGAGCGCCTTTTGGGACCACGTCACCGACATTAACAAGCAACTGTATTAATTTCGCAGCCATGGGCGAACGCACACCCCTTTGATGATCTTGAAGGGAAACAGCATCAGGCAAGTGCTCTCCAGATGCAGTCTCCAATAACGAAACGTGGCTTTGAAGTGCCAATTCATTAGCGCGGCCAACGATCTCGTTCAGGTGCTCCTCAATGAACCTGGTGTGGACATCCTGGGATGCAAATTCCGGCATCTCGACCAGCGCTTGCAATACGCAAAGGTTGGTTTTAACGCCCACCAAACGGCATTCTTTCAAGGCCCTGGTGGCGCGTTTTGCGACTTGAGAAAAAGTGCCTGATTTAGTAATGACGATTAATTTCGCGAGCAAAGTGTCGAAGTATGGCGATGGCGACGCCCCCGTGAAACCATGGGTGTCAACCCGAAGGCCCATGCCTGAGGGCAAATCAAATCGAGAAAGCGTGCCACTTGAGGACTGCGTTTGGCCATCAGCGAGCAGCGTTTCTGCACAAATTCGCAATTGGATCGAGTAGCCATTTTGAGCTGGTGGATGTTCAGGATCTAGACCTATATCTGAGAGCTGCATGCCAGCGGCTATCTGAATTTGCAATTGCACTAAATCCAATCCCGTTACCTCCTCGGTCACGGTGTGCTCCACTTGTAGCCGTGGATTGGCTTCGATGAAAACCCAAGGTAAATCGCTCGATTGTGTGTCCACCAAAAATTCAAATGTGCCAAGGCTGCGATAGTGACAGTGGCGAGCCATTTTCAATGCTGCTTGCGTAAGTGCTTTTCGCATCTCTGCACTGATGCTGGGGCTGGGCGCAATTTCAATCACTTTTTGAAAACGCTTTTGTAAGCTGCATTCCCGATCACCCAGACTCATGGCGGTTTCGCCATCGGCCAAGACTTGAATTTCAACATGCCGTGCGCGCAACATCAATCGCTCGACGTAGACTCCATCTACACCAAAGGCCGACCGTGCTTCAGATACGCAACGGGCATAGGCTTCGGGGAGATCTTGTAATTGGAATACAGCGCGCATGCCACGCCCGCCCCCGCCGCCAATGGCTTTGATCATCACTCCAGCGCCATTTTGCGATTGGAAAAAGGCTTGCGCCTGTGCCAGGCTCACGGATTGGTCGATACCGGGCATCAAGGGAACATCACAGGCCAATGCCAATTGTCTCGCTGCGGCTTTGTCACCGAATAACTTTAAATGTGACGCATCCGGTCCAATGAATGTGATGCCCGCTTCAGTGCAGGCTTGCGCGAAATCGGCGCGTTCGCTCAAAAATCCATAGCCCGGGTGTATCGCATCACACTGCTGCTCCTTGGCAACAGCCAGGATCTTTGCTGAGTTAAGGTAGGCACTAGGACCGGTTTCTTCAAGGCTCACCGCTGCGTCAGCCAGTTGACCATGCAGGGCTTGAGCATCGTCTAGCGACATCACGGCCACACTCTGGATGTCCATGTCATGTGCTGCACGGATCAGGCGTACAGCGATTTCGCCTCGGTTAGCAATCAAGATTTTTTTGAACATCAACTTAATCTTTCAGCATTCGGCGCAAAACTTTGCCAGAACCCGTTGCAGGTAAAGCTGCAATAAATTGAACATGACGAGGTACTTTATAAAGCGCCATGTTGTCGCGCGACCACGCGATCAAGGTGGCGGCATCTAGCTGCTCACCGGGCTTAAGCACAATGAAAGCGCTGACCACTTCTCCTTTTTGATCATCTTCCACGCCAATCACTGCCGCTTGGGCTACAGCGGGGTTCTTGATCAAAATGGCTTCAACTTCTTCAGGAAAAACGCTGTAGCCTGAGACCTTGATCATTTCCTTGAAGCGGCCAATGAAGGTCAAATAACCTTGCGTATCGATTTTGCCCATGTCGCCTGTATAGACCCATCCCTCTTTGAGGGTCTTGGCGGTGGCCTCGGGTTTGTTCCAGTAACCCTTAAAAACCCCTTTGCTACGCAAAATAATTTCCCCCATTTCCCCCGCTGATTTTTTCTCACCCGTTTCAGGATCAATGATGCAAATTTCATTGCCTTCAATCGGAACTCCATGAGTTCCCCAGCGGATGGCGTGATCCGGCATAAAGGTGTCCATGGTGTGGGTTTCGCTTAACCCGTAGGAGGCTTCCATCGAGACACAGTTGGGGGTAAAGCTCTTCCATTGCTGGGCCAAGGACTCGGTGTAAATAATTCCGAAACTCGTCACCGAGTTTTGACGCAGACTGCTCAAATCAAAATCCCGAGCATTGGGCAAAGCCATGACGGCCACATTCATTGGCGCAATGCTGTACCACCAACTGACTTTGTGGCGCTCAATCGCTTGTAAAACAGTCAAAGGATCAAAACGGTACAACAGCACCGTGGTGGCACCGGAATAGATGGGAATGTTGACGCCCATCAACATTCCAGCTATGTGATAAAGCGGGGCGATGGACAAAATCACGTCGCCATCATGGATGTGCTTGGTGCTCACCGAAGCATGTGTTTTAAACAGTGCATTGCGATAGGTCAGCATGGCGCCTTTTGGCAATCCCGTCGTACCTGATGTGTAGGTCATCAAGGCCACGTCGTTGTCCATGTCAATCTCCACGACAGGTGCTTTGACGCTGCTGTTCATGACGTCCAAGAAGTCTTCCACACCTTCTGGCAAATGCTTGTCGCTGTTCTGCAAAGCTTTGAGATCTGCGGGCAAATCGATGCTCGGTGAAGCAGGTAAGAGGTCTTGATACCGGACACCAAACACATGCGTTATGGCTGTTTTTTCTCTGACGTTTTCAACAATTTTCAATAAGTCTTTAGCAGCAACAATGACCCGAGCTTGCAAGTCGCTCAATTGGTATTCAAGTTCATGTTCTTTGTTCAGCGGACCGCAGGGGCAGACAATCGCTCCCAGTTTTTGGATGCCGTAATGCGCAATGACGTACTGCGGGCAATTGTTCATAAACAAAGCCACTGGTTCGCCTTTTTGGACACCAATCTCCTTGAGCCGTGCAGCGAATACATCGCTGGCTTGGTCCACTTGGGCAAATGTGATTGGGGCACCGTACCAAAGATAGGCCGCTTTATTTGGCGTTGCCCTTGCGTGTGCCCGGAGGTATTCGTGCAAGGGGGCGTCGAGTTCAATGGCTTTTCGCATGGTGTCTCCTATCGGGTTTTTACTTAGAAGTTTTCTGGAAAGATACCTTGCCAATATATACCAAGGGGTAGAAGATTACTACCACTCAGTAGCAATCATGAACAAGACCACCTTTCCAGATGCTCCTCCAGGGTTGCGCAGTCCGCCTTTCAAGGGCGATGCCCGATCGGATCTAAAGCGCGAGCGCATCTTGCGGGTTGCCGAGGCATTGTTTTCGAAACAAGGCTATGCCAACACCACCATGACACAGATCGTCGACAAATTAGGTGTCAGCAAACCATTCGTCTATTACTACTTTCACAACAAACAAGATATTTTTGAAACCCTGTCTTGGCGCCCAACTGTCGAGTGCTTTTCAGCGCTGGAGTTTGATGAGGATGCCGCTTTGCCAGCTCACTTGCGCGTCAGCAAAGGCTTGGAGCGGTTGATCCGTGCCACGATAGTTAACTACCCCAGTGCCTTTTTTCCTTACCGTGAACCACAGGTTTACCGACCCGAATACCGTGCCGCACAGAAAAAAATGGCACGGCATTTCTATGCACGTTTGTGTGCCTTGATGGAGCAAGGCCGACAAGAGGGAATGTTGGAGTTCGATGAGACCAAAATCACGGCTTTGGCTGCTGGCAGCTTGCCAGGTTTTTTGTTTTATTGGTATCGACCGCATGGCAAATTGAATTCAGAAGCGATGGTGGCTGAATTAACCAAGTTGTCTTGCCGTGTCATCGGTTTACGCATCCGTAAAAAATCATCCAAGAAGGCGTCATCACAATGACTTGGCAAAGCAATGTTGACGAGCTCGCGCAAAGACAAATGCACGCACGGGAAATGGGCGGGGTGGAAAAAATAGCGCGTCACCGTGCGGCCGGAAAACAGACAGTACGCGAGCGTATTGACGGTTTGCTGGATGCTGGAACTTTTCGAGAAATTGGCTCCATCACTGGCAATGCGCATTACGGACCCGATGGGATCTATGTGGGCACAGCGGCATCCAATTTTCTGTTTGGAAGGGGAAAAATCCAAGGCCGACCTGTGGCCGTAGCAGCAGACGATTTCACGGTCCGTGGCGGCGCATCAGACGGTGCCTCCATGGATAAAATTGTGGCCTCAGAGCAAATGGCCTATGAGTTGCGTTTGCCGCTGGTTAGGCTGATTGATGGTTCTGGCGGCTCAATCAGGACCCTTGAGAAACTGGGCCGCACTTATGTGCCCGCCAACCCTGCATGGGATTGGGTGACATTGAACCTCACCACCGTTCCTGTAGTGTCTCTGGTGCTGGGTTCTGTGGCGGGATTTGCATCGGCCCGTGCGGTGGCGAGCCATTACTCGTTGATGGTTCGCGGCACGTCACACATGTTCATTGCAGGCCCTCCGGTAGTTGCCCGCACCGGTCAAACTTTCACCAAAGACGAATTGGGGTCGGCCGATTTGCATGCCAAAGCAGGCGCTATAGATGATGTCGTGGACAGCGAGCAAGAAGCCTTGACGCGTGCTGCACGATTTTTATCTTATCTGCCGTCGTCTGTAGATGACTTGCCACCGATTTGTCCATCGAGCGATCCAACTGATCGGCGTGAGGAGCGCTTGATCAGCATCGTTCCGACAGACCGACGTAAAGTTTACAAAATGCGTGAAATCTTGTCAGATGTATTGGACAAGGAAAGCTTTTTTGAGTGGGGTGGGCATTACGGGCGCTCTGCCATCACCGGCTTGGCCAGACTGGAAGGTCGGACTGTCGCTGTATTGGCAAGCGACCCTTACATCTACGGGGGTGCCTGGACAGCAGATACCGCACAAAAAATCATACGTTTTGTCGATTTGGCCGAAACATTCCATTTGCCGGTGGTCCATTTTGTCGACATTCCAGGTTTTCTGATTGGAATCGACGCTGAGCGCGCCGCTACGATCCGTCACGGCACCCGCGCGCTGAGTGCGATTTACCAAGCCACGGTACCTTGGTGTTCAGTCATCGTGCGCAAAGCCTTTGGTGTGGCTGGTGCAGCACACAGCAATGCCTCCCGTTTCAGATTTCGCTATGCGTGGCCCTCAGGCGATTGGGGCTCGATTCCACCGGAGGGCGGAGTTGAGGCTGCGTACCGCAGCGAAATTTCCGCAGCAAAGGATCCGCAAGAAATGATTCGTGAGATTACCGCGCGTCTGGAGGCGATTCGCTCTCCCTTCAGAACGGCAGAGGCTTTTGGCGTGGAAGAAATTATCGACCCTCGACAGACTCGTACCTTCTTGTGTGAATTTTCACAACTGGCTTACCGGTTGATCAAGCCTCAGCCCAGCCGAGTGCAATACAGGCCTTAATTTGCAGCCCTTCAATAACCCCATGAGCCCGATTGATTCAAGCACCCCCCTCTCCAGCACACCGCCGCTGTTGGAGGTAAAAAAGTTGTCGATCGCGTTTCGAACTCGCAATGGGGTTCTTCCTGTGACGAACGAGGTGTCGTTTTCAATAGGCAAAGCCGAGCGTTTGGGTTTGGTGGGTGAGAGTGGATGCGGTAAAACAGTCACGGGGCTGGCGCTCATGCGCTTACTTGACCCAGCCGTGGCAGTGGTCACGGGTGAAATTTGGTTGAATGGACGCAATATTTTGGCCTTGCCGGAGCGCGAAATGCGCTCGTTGCGAGGCCGTGAGCTGGCCATGATTTTCCAAGAACCCATGAGCGCATTGGATCCTGTGTTCACCGTGGGCGATCAAATAAGTGACGCGTTTCGCGCACACTTCCCACACCGATCAAACGAAGCCAAGGAAAGGACCCTATCGCTGCTCGCGCAGGTGGGCATTGCAGCCCCGCAGGCACGTTACAACGATTACCCTCATCAAATGTCTGGAGGTATGCGGCAACGCATCATGATCGCCATGGCGCTAATTTGTGAGCCTCAGTTGATCATTGCGGATGAGCCGACTACCGCTTTGGATGTCACTGTACAGGCCCAAATCATGGAGCTTATGCGAGAGTTGAGTGATCGGACCGGCACCTCCTTGTTGTTCATCACGCACGATTTAGGTGTGGTGGCCGAGACCTGTCAACGCATGGTCACCATGTATGCCGGGCAAGTGGTGGAGGATGCCCCAGTAGACAGTGCCTTACTCACACCATTGCATCCTTACACCTCTGGGTTGTTGCGCTCCTTGCCGCGCTTTGCGAAGAGACGTGAGCCCTTAGGCTCAATTCCGGGACGTGTTCCGGCACCCCAGGACATGATCGTAGGCTGTCGCTTTAAACCTCGTTGCGCATCTGCAACCGTCAACTGCGAAAATGAACAAGTCCTTGAGATTGTGCTTGGTAGTCAACGTAAAGTGCGCTGCGTTCGTGCCGGTGAATTAAGCTTACCAGGAGTGCAAGTCACATGACCGCAACTCCTCAAAAATCAGTGCTGCAGGTTGCTGATCTGCATATTCATTTTCCAACTGGACGTCATGGACAAACGGTCAAAGCTGTTAATGGGATTTCATTTCAGGTACGCGAAGGCGAGACTTTTGGCGTGATTGGCGAGTCTGGTTCGGGTAAGACCACTTTAGGCCGTGCACTCGTGTCATTGGTTGAACCAACTTCTGGAAAAATTTTGCAAGATGGGGTTGACCCAAGCCATTTGAATCGTCGAGCTTTACAAACTCATCGGCGACAATTTCAGATCATTTTCCAGGATCCCAATTCTGCATTGAATCCACGAATGAAGGTGATCGATGCAGTCATGGAGCCGTTAGTGGCCATTGGTCGTCGCGATCACTTGGCCATGGAAAAAATAGCCCTTGATGCTTTGGCCCGTGTGGGCCTGACGGCTGAGCAGGCAAGGCGCTATCCTCACCAGTTTTCTGGTGGTCAAAAGCAACGCATCGTCATTGCGCGGGCCTTGACACTGCAGCCCCGCGTCTTAGTTTGCGATGAGGTAGTTGCAGCACTGGATGTGTCTATTCGCGGTGAAGTGCTGAATTTATTTGCGCAATTGCAAAAAGAATTTGGGCTGACGTATGTATTCATCACCCACGATTTATCGGTAGTTTCGCATATCAGTGACCGCATTGCGGTGATGTACCTAGGCTGCATGATGGAGTTGGCCAGCGCCCAGTCCATGGCCGAACACCCCATGCATCCTTACACCCAAGCGTTACTGTCTGCTGAGCCCTTGCCCTTGCCTTCACACATGCGTCAAGATCGGCGGATTATTCTCAAGGGGGAGATCCCAAGTCCGATGAATCCCCCTGCAGGCTGCCCCTTTAGCACCCGCTGTCCTCACGTACAAAGAATTTGCGAAACTGAGAAACCCGCTTGGCGCGAAATGGAGCCGGATCATTGGGTGGCTTGTCATTTGACGCAAACCCCCAGCATGGGCAAGGCTTAAAAATTTCATTGACACACTTTAACCCTGAAGGAGACCTCGAATGAAAACTCAAGTTGATTCCAAATTGAATGTCCGTCAACAGCAGTTACAACGTCGACAGACGCTAGCCGTGCTTGCAGGTTCTGCAGCCATTGGTCTGGTCGGCATGCCTACCTGGGCGCAGGAAGCGAAGAAAAAAGGAGGCATTCTGAAAGTGGCCGCCTTGACCAATCCCTCAAGCTTGGACCCTGCAACTGGTGGTGCTGGCACAGACCATGTGTTTTTATGGACTCTCTACGACACCTTGGTGGAATGGGATTACGCCACTCTGATAACCAAACCTGGCTTAGCGGACTGGAGTTTTCCGGATCCCAAGACTATGCTACTTACGATCAAACCGGGCATCAATTTTCACGATGGCTCACCTTGTGATGCCCAAGCAGTGAAATTTAATTTGGACCGAAACCGTCAGGATGCGCGTTCCAACCTCAAGGCAGATCTGGCCAGCATTACTGCGGTGGACGTTGTGGGCGCCTTGCAAGTCAAACTAACACTCAAGGCACCAGATGTAGTTCTGCCTGCTGTGCTCTCAGATCGCGCAGGCATGATGGTCTCACCCAAAGCGGTCAAAGAGTTAGGCAATGATCATGATCGTAAACCAGTCGGTGCAGGCCCATGGAAATTTGTCAGATGGGAAGACAACCAACGCGTCGTTGTGACACGCAATGAGAACTATTGGAAATCGGGTGAGCCCTATGCCGACGGCATTGAAATATCTGTCATTACAGATCAGGCAACTGCATTGCGCTCTGTAACTGCTGGTCAAAATGACATGGTTTATGCCTTGTCGGCAAGGTATAAGCCCTTGATTGAAAGAGCAAGAAATATTACGTTGGTAACGGCACCTACCCTGTATTGCATTCAGATTTACTTCAATTTCGGTCGCGCCCCGCTTAACAATCTCAAGGTTCGTCAAGCCATCAACTGCGCAATTGACCGCAATGCATTCATCAATGCGGGCATGGGTGGCGTCGGCGAAATGGCCGCCATGCAACTGCCCACATCGCATTGGGCTTATGAGAAATCACTGGCAGACCTGTACAAATTCGACCCAGAGCGTTCACGTAAATTGTTAGCGGAGTCGGGTCTAAGCAACATCGAACTGTCTTTTGGAGGCTACAACGACCAAGACAATATGCGTCGCAATGAAATCATCATGGAGCAGTTGGGTAAGGTGGGCATCAAGGCCAAATTCACCACCGGAACTATTCCTGATATTTCAGGTCAATTCTTTGGCGCTGAGAAAAAATTTGACGCTTTGCTTTCTGCATGGACTGGTCGACCAGATCCGAGCATGTCCTACGCGCTGATGTACGGCAAGGAGGCCTACTTTAATGCTGGCCGTGCCGAGGTTTCGCCCGATTTGGCCGCTCTGCTTCAAGAGTCGCGCGAGAAATCATCTATCGAAGAGCGCAAAGTCTCATTGAGCAAGATCCAACGAATTTTGGTGGAAGGGGCTTTTTCTGCACCACTTGCCTTCCAATTCGAAATTGCGGCGACTGGGGCACGAGTAAAAGGCTTCAGGCCAAATTTGTTGGGCAAGCCCAAGTTCAATGAAGTGTCTTTGGGTTAAGACTTAAGAGTATTCTGAAACGGCAAAAAATGAACAAGTTCTTCAACGCAATGCCCGGCGGTGATCTGTTCTGGCGACGACTGGCACAGGTATTACCTGTGCTGGTTTTCGCAACTTTTGTCGCCTTCAGTCTTTTAAAGCTGGTACCAGGTGATATCGCTGTCACTTTGGCTGGCGATAACGCAACAGATGTCCGGATTGAAGAGATACGAAAACTCTATGGTCTTGACCGCTCGTTCTTGGAACAGTATTTCACTTGGATAAGCAACGCCGTTCAGGGTGATTTGTCAAAATCGCTTCTGACGGGAGAGTCGGTCAGCGTCTCAATTGCGCGTTGTTTGCCGCACACAGCGCTGATTGTTGTATTGGCCATGCTGTTCTCTTTCATCATTGGCGCGCCCTTGGGTGTGATGGCTGCCAGCCGTCAGGGCGGCTGGGTCGACAGTTTGGTGATGTCCTTGGCTTCTTTGGGAGTGGCCATTCCCAGCTTTTGGTTGGCCATGTTGTTGATTTCCGTTTTTGCTTTGGACATGGCATGGTTTCCGGTCACAGGATCTCTCGTTTTCAGTTCAGACCCCTTGGGTGCTATCCACCATGCAACCTTACCTGCACTGGCCCTGGCAGCCGGAGGGATTGCTGAAGTTTCTCGACAGCTTCGCGGCTCTCTCATGGAACTTTTACAGTCACAACAAGTAAGAACTTTGCATGCCAAAGGTTTATCGCCGACGCTCATTTTATGGAAGCACGGCATGAAGAATGTCGGCGTGAATTTGCTCACCGTATTGACCTTGATGGCCAACCGTATGCTGGCCGCAACAGTGGTAATTGAGGCAGTTTTTGCCATCCCGGGTATGGGCAGCTTGATTGTGAAAGCAGCGCTCCAGCGGGACTTCCCGGTGGTGCAAGGTGTCGTGCTGGCGATGGTGGTGATTGTGTTGCTACTGAACTTGTTGGCAGATCTTTTGTACGGGGTCATTGACCCCAGAGTGAAGTGATATGAAGGAAATGGACACCATCTCCAGGCCTAGCGGTTTGCAATGGCTTATTCAATGGCTGCAGCGCGATAAGCGGGCAGCGCTGAGCTTCGTATTTCTTTTGACCTTGCTGTTTGTTTCACTCACAGCTGAATGGATCGCACCGCACTCCCCCACTGAGCAGCACCTGAGCAACACATTGGCTGCGCCATCGAAGTTGAATTGGCTTGGAACGGATGACTTGGGCCGTGATATTTTCAGCCGATTGTTGTATGGTGCGCGAGCTGCTTTGTACGCCAGTTGCTTGGCCGTTTCGATTGCGGTGTGTTTGGGCGTACCCATTGGAATCTGGGCTGGATACATGGGCGGCTGGCTCGATGAGTTGGTAGGGCGCATGATCGACACCTTGTTGTCTTTTCCTGCCATCGTGCTGGCCATTGCTGTGACTGGGGCACTGGGCATTGGGCTGACCAACGGCATGATCGCCGTCGGCATCGTGTTTGCTCCACAGTTGGCACGTTTGGCACGGGCTAAAACTCTAGTGGTTCGGCAAGAGTTGTATGTTGATGCGGCACGCTGTTTTGGCTCGTCAACTCGACATATTTTGTGGCATCACATCCTTCCAAATGCGTTGCAACCCGTGTTGGTGCAAGTCACTATTTTGCTTGCAGGAGCTCTGCTGGCAGAGGCCAGTCTGAGTTTTCTTGGTTTAGGCATTCAGCCTCCTGATCCGAGCTGGGGCGCGATGCTTGCTCGTGCGTATCAGAGCATGGAAATTGCGCCAGAGCAAATGTATGCACCCGGCATTGCAATTTTGCTGACCGCCATGGCATTCAACAGTTTGGGTGAGTCATTACGCAAAGTGCTGGATCCAACAAATCAACGACTTTAATTTCAGGAACTGACATGCCAAATTTGAACATCACCTCTGAAGTTGCGGGTCAAGTCTGGAAGATCCAAGCCGCTGTGGGCCAACGCGTTGCTACGGACGAAAGCGTGATGATCATCGAGGCCATGAAGATGGAAATCCCCATCGACGCTCCCCGTGCTGGTGTGATCATGGAAATAACAGTACATGAAGGTGAAACGATCAAAGAGGGGCAAATCGTGGCCCGCTTAGAAGCATAGATTTTTGCGCAACATTGACCGGATGAAATGTACAACTTAGGAGTATGGGCATGACACCGCAAGCATTATTTGACGACATGGTGGCTCAGGGCGATATTGTCTTGGACAAGCTCGACGAATGTGCATTACGTATGCCCGACAAGGTTTATATCTACTACGGCGAAGACAATATTCAAGTTACTTTTTCTGAATTCAAAAAAAGAACCGATCGCATGGCAGCGGGCTTGATTGAGATGGGAGTCCAGCCAGGTCAATCTGTGAGTGTGTTGACTAGAAACTCGCTGGTAAGCGCTTTGGCTATGTACGCGATTTGGCGTGCAGGTGCAGTTTTTGCACCGGTGAATTTTAATTTCCGTGGTGCATTGTTGCAATATCAGCTCAACGATACGGCACCCTTCGCTTTGATCACAGATCCTTCATTTGCTGAAATTTTGAATGAGATTGCAACGGAAGTGCAATTGCAGCGGCTGATTGTGCACCACCCTCAAGCATCAGATCATGATTACATAGCCACCGAAAATGCGCCAATGGACGCGCGGTTTGAGTGTACCGATTTAAGCCGATTACAAGCTTGCTCTGCCCCCTTGCCACAGCTGGTACGCAGTCCCTTTGACATTGCCAATATCGTTTACACCTCTGGTACCACTGGACCCTCCAAGGGCGTTGTGCAACCATTTCGCTGGATGAATCATTACAGTTATCCCTTGCGCATGGCGACGACAGCTGACGATATCTTGTATTGTGATTTGCCGATGTACCATGTCGGCGGAGCGTTTGCTGTGGTGACAAAGGCCATCTGGTTAGGCAACACGGTGGGGTTGTGGGACAAGTTCAGCCCCACCAAGTTTTGGGATCGCATTGCCCAATGCCAGGCCAGTTGTTGTATTTTGTTGGATGTGATGATCCCCTGGTTAATGAGTGCAAAACCGTTGCCATCAGATAAAGCCAACTCACTCAATAAGGTGCACATGCAGCCTTTGCCTGCAACTCACAATGAAGTAGCCACACGTTTTGGTATCGATTTTGTGAGCTGTGGCTTTGGTCAAACTGAATCTGGTGTTGGCTTCACAGGGATCATCGATGAGTTGGGTGATATCCAAGGCACACCGGTCAGTATGTGGAAGGGGCTGCACAAAAAAGACTACGTCGCTTCATGCAAGTCCTCAGGACGTCTGGTGGTAAATGGGCGTGAGCCGCTACCTAAAGGTTTCATGGGCTTGCCAAACCCCTTGTTGGAAGTCGCAATTTTGGATGAGGATGACAACGCATGTCCTCCGGGTGTGGTGGGACAACTGGCGTTCCGGCCCCGGTTTCCAGGTTTGCTGCTGGACTCGTATTTTCGCAAACCCGATGTCACGATCAGGGTGTTGCGCAACTGCTGGTTTCACACCGGCGACGCTTGCAAAGAAAGTACCGATGGATCAGGTACCTATTTGTTCATTGACCGAATGGGCGGTTTTTTCCGTGTGCGAGGCGAAAACGTTTCCTCATATGAAGTTGAGTTTTTGATCGCCAGTCATCCTAGCGTGAGAGCCTGTGCTGCGGTTCCTTTGCCTGCACTTGTTGGTGACGAAGACGACATTGCCGTATTCGTTGAGTTGAAAGAAGGCTTGACTCTGTCAGAGTCTCAATTGCGTGTCCACGTCATTAAAGTAATGCCCAAATTCATGCAGCCAAAACATATACGGTTTGTCACTGCGCTTCCAATAACACCGACCAACAAAATCGAGAAGTACAAGCTAAAGCAGCTCATTTTGAGCGAGCTGAAATTGACCTGATTAGCTTTATCTGAAACGCAAAAAAATTCCAAAAGCTCTTTAATGTCTTTATGCGCCGTGCTTACCACTTAACTTTTTGGCTCCCCAGTGGAAGTGCCATGTGAAAAATGTATTTACTCCGCTCCACAGACCACTAAGTCAGGCTCTAGACCAAGTGCATATAAGCGCTGTGCGTGATGAACACCATGGTGCGTACCACACCCCCGTAAAATTGTTCCACTGCACAGCCCGGGACGCGCGGCAACGTGGTGCTCGCCCTCCCCGCTTTTTGCGGGCACCAGGGGATTCGGCCGCGACTTGTTTCACCCCTTGCCCAGGACAAGTCCATGCTCACGCTGCTAATCCACCGCGCCCGCTGCATCGCCACACAAGACGATGCCAGAAATGAGTTCAATGACGCCTCGCTCTTGATCCGCGATGGCCGCATCGAACGCATCATCCCCGCCACTCAAAACACCGACGAACTGGTCAATCAGGTGAATGAAGTGATCGACGCCCGCCGCCATGTGGTGGTGCCGGGGCTGATCAACACGCACCACCACATGTACCAGTCGCTCACACGGGCGATTCCGGGCGTGCAAAACGCCGAGCTGTTTTCTTGGCTGCAAGGCCTATACCCGATCTGGGTTGGCCTCACGCCCGAGATGGTGCGTGTTTCAAGCCAAGTGGCCATGGCCGAGCTGTTGCTGAGCGGCTGCACTACCAGCAGCGACGTAAGCGTCCGGTCATCCCATCTGGCAGCAACACCCCAGATCTAAGAGCATCGTGTCCACTTCATAGCTTGTGGACACATGTACACCAACAACCAACTCCCCCAGCTCGGCCGTGGCC
>JAIXOX010000089.1 GCA_027486555.1 Comamonadaceae bacterium | reverse complement strand
TGGTTGTTGAACTCAAGAAGTAAGCAGGCAGCACCTCCATGGCAAACGCTTCTCTCGATACCCTTCGTCGGACAGTGCTTGGCATGTTGGTGCCAGCGGTGGTTCTGGTCATCTGGCAGATCGCCGGCAGTCGGCCCGGCATGGCCGGCATCCTGCCCACGCCCATGCTTGTTTTGGAAGGCTGGCACGGCTGGATTTTCGGCTCACCCGGCATGGGCCTGAACCCTTACCTGGGCTCTTGGGTCTCCAACGTCCAGTACTCTTCGATGCGGGTGGCGCAGGGCTTTTTCCTGGCGGCTCTGATTGGCGTGCCCTTGGGTTTGCTGATTGGCTGGAGCCGTTTGGTTCAGCAACTGTTTGACCCGCTGATCCAGAGCTTGCGGCCCATCCCGATCACGGCATGGTTGCCATTTTCGATTGCGTTGTTTGGCATTCGGGACATGGGGGCCATCTTCCTGATTTTTTTGGGCGGCTTCTACGCGATTGTGGTCAACACCACGCAAGGTGCGCGCGATGTCGAACGCAACCTGGTGCGCGCTGCGCTCATGATGGGTGCGAGCCGCAAGCAGCTGCTGTATCGGGTGGTGCTGCCCGCGGCCATGCCCTCCATCTTCACCGGCTTGCGCATTGGCCTGGGCATTTCCTGGACGGCGGTGATCGTCTCCGAGATGGTGGCCGTCAAGTCGGGGCTGGGTTATGTGCTGTGGGACGCTTACTACGTGGGTCGCATGGACATTGTGCTGGCCGACATGGTGTCGATTGGCATCATGGGTTTTTTAAGTGATCGCCTGATCGTTTTCATTGAAAGCAGGGTTTTGGTCTGGCGCATGCTGCAAAGCCATTAAGAAACAACATGTCCGATATTTCAATTCAAAACCTTTACAAGACCTACCCGGGTGCCACACCCGTCAAGGCGCTGGAAGACATCAACCTGCAAGTGGCTCCGGGTGAGCTGGTGGCTTTGCTCGGGCCTTCGGGCTGCGGCAAATCCACTTTGCTCAACCTGATTGCCGGTTTTGAGCAGCCCACAGCGGGCCAGTTGTTGGTCAATGGTGGCGTTGTCAATGCACCGGGACCTGACCGTGGCGTGGTTTTTCAAGAGGCGGCGCTGTTCCCTTGGCTGACCGTTTGGGAAAACGTGATTTTCGGCCCCAAAGTGCAGGGCATGGCGCGCAGCGAGTACGAAGACCGCGCCCATGAAATGATCAAGATCGTGGGCCTGAGCGATTTCAAGAACCACTTGCCGGTGCAGTTGTCGGGCGGCATGCGCCAGCGCGTGGGCATTGCCCGCATCCTGACGCTGGGCTCACGCGTGTTGCTGATGGACGAACCCTTTGGTGCACTGGATGCACAAACCCGTCTGACCATGCAAGAGCTGCTGCTCACGGTGTGGCAACAGCTCAAACCCACCATCATCTTTGTCACACACGACATCGACGAGGCGATCTTTTTGGCCAGCACGATTTACGTGATGTCGGCCCGCCCGGGTCGCATTCAGACCAAGATCACCGTGCCGCTGGCGCGACCACGCACTGTGGCCGACACGGCCAGCGAAACCTTTGCTGCGCTCAAGCTCGACATCCTCAACCTCATTCGACACTGACATGGCCAACCCCCGCATTCCCTACCGCTTCTCCAACGATGGTCCGGCTCTCAAGGCCGCGCCTGAGGGCGCCATCATGGTGCACTTGGTGGTGAACGTGGAGCATTGGCAGTTCGAGTCGAGCATGCCGCGCACCATCATCACACCGCCACACGGCAAAGAGACGGTGCCCGACGTGCCCAACTTCAGCTGGGCCGACTACGGCATGCGGGCCGGTCTGCCGCGCATCTTGCGGGCCATCCAAGACCGTGGCCTGCCCGCCTCCACCAGCTTCAACGCCGGGGTCATCAACGCTTACCCTCACGCAGCGCAAGCCATGCACGACGCAGGCTGGGAGTTCATTGGCCATGGCGTGCACCAGAAAAGCCTGAACCACAACCAGGGCGAGTCCGAAGAATCGTTGATCGCCATGAGCCTGGACATGATCGAGCGCTTCACGGGCCAACGCCCCCGAGGCTGGCTCAGCCCCGGTCTGCGCGAAACACACGACACCCCCGAGTTGCTGAAAAAGCAAGGCGTGGAATACGTTTTTGACTGGGTGGTGGACGATGTGCCCAGTTGGATGCAAACGCGCAACGGCCCTTTGCTGGCCCTGCCCTACAACCTGGAAATCAACGACTCGATTGTTTACGCCATCGAGAAACACACCAGCGACGACATGTACGAACGCCTGGCACGCACGCTGGCCTTGTTTGAGCGCGAAGCGACCACGCACCCCCGCGTGCTGGCCATTGGCCTTCACCCGCACCTGATCGGTGTGCCGCACCGCTTTGCCAGCTTCGAGCGCATGCTGGACTTGCTGATGAAGTCACCTCAGGTGTGCTTCATGAACGGCGGGCAGATTGCCGACTGGTACACCGCGCAAGTGCCGCCGCCAGGTCCTTGATCGGATTTGCACTGTGCGCCCGCAAGCACCCCCTTGATCTCTCCAAACCCCGGGCAAGTCCAATGACTGGCCCCTTGGCAGGCCTTACGCATGAACCTCGAACTCGAACACAAACAAGTCATCGTGACCGGTGGCTCCAAAGGCATTGGCTTGGCCATTGCGCTGAACTTTGCCCGCGAAGGCGCGAAGCCCGTGCTGGTCTCGCGCCAACGCAGCAACCTGGATGCCGCCCTGGCGGCCTTTGCCCATGAGGGCTTAGCCGCTCCCGCCATTGCTGAAATCGATTTGTCGCAGCCCGGCTCGGACCGCGCTTTGTTCAATCTGTTTCCTCAAGCAGACATCCTGGTCAACAACGCCGGCGCCATTCCCGGCGGCAGCATCCACGACATCCCCGAAGACGCTTGGCGCGGGGCCTGGGAGCTCAAACTGTTCAGCTACATCAACCTCACCCGGCTGTATCTGGGGGCCATGGAGTCACGCGGCCATGGCGTGATTTGCAACATCATCGGCATGGCCGGGGCTGCACCGCGCTACGAATACATCTGCGGCTCGGCGGCCAATGGGGCACTGATCTCATTCACCCAAGGCGTTGGCGCAGGCAGCGTGCGCAAGGGCGTGCGCGTGTTCGGCATCAACCCCTCGCCCACCCGCAGCGACCGCATCGAAGGCGTACTCAAACAACAAGCGGCCAGCAAGCTGGGCGATGCCTCGCGCTGGCAGGAGATGACACAGAAATTGCCCTTTGGCCGTTTGGCCGAGCCCGATGAGATTGCCCGACTGGCCGTGCTGTGCGCCTCGCCGGTTTGCGGCTACCTGAGCGGCACGGTGCTGCATGTCGATGGCGGGCAGCAGTTCGCCCCCAATTGAGCGCAAAAACTGCACCCCATCAACTGCCCCCCAGCCACGCTCCCATGACCATGGACCTCTCAGCCCCCCGCGACACCTTGTTGTTGCACCACCCTGCCGAGGGTGTGTTGCAAGTGACCTTGAACCGTCCGGAAGTGGGCAACGCCATCAACACCCGCATGGGCCAGGAGTTGCTGGACCTGTGGCTGGCACTGAGCCGGGATGCACAAGGCGTGCGCTGCGTGATCTTGACCGGTGCGGGAAGCCATATTTTTTGCGCAGGCGGTGACCTGAAAGAGCGCAAGGGCATGACGCGTGCGCAATGGACACAGCAGCATGAGGTGTTTGAGCGCATGTCCTGGGCCTTGGTGGATTTGCCCTTGCCGGTGTTGGCGGCCATCAATGGTCATGCCTACGGCGGGGGCCTGGAAATGGCCTTGTGCTGCGACTTCATGTACGCCAGCGAGCATGTGCGCTTTGCCCTGCCCGAGGTGACGCTGGGCATCATGCCCGGCATGGGGGGCACGCAAAACCTGCCCCGCGCCATCGGTGAGCGCCGCGCCAAAGAACTGATGCTGACCGGCAAGCCTTTCACCGCAGAGCAGGCACTCGACTGGGGCTTGCTAAATCACACCCTGCCCTCCGATCAACTGCTTGGCGAAGCCCTGCGCACGGCACAAACCCTGGCCCGCAACGCCCCCTTGTCCATTCGCCAAGTGAAAAAAGCCATCCGCTACGGCGGGCAGATGGAGTTGCGCACGGCTTACAGGTTTGAAGTGGAAGCCTACAACCAGTTGGTGGACACCGAAGACCGGCATGAAGGTGTGCTGGCCTTCAACGAAAAAAGACCTCCCGTTTTCAAGGGCTGCTGATGGGCCACCCCAGCCCCACACCCTGGAGCGCATGGCTGCTTGAGGCCTTGAGCAAACCCGTGGGCGAGCTCGATCGCCACCGCGCTGCCTTGCACCTGATCGACTGGATGGGCTGCGCGCATTTGGGTCAGACCACCGAGCTGGGTGCAGTGCTGCAGCGGTGGGCCAACAAGCAAGCGCACGGCCCCATTTGGGTTTGTGGTCACAGCGGTTTGATGGCCGCCGAGGCGGCCCGATGGAATGGCTCATTGGGCAGCTGCCATGAATTGGACGATGTGCACCGTGAGGCCGTGGTCCACCCGGGTGACACGGTTGTGCCTGCGGTGCTGGCCATGGCACAACGAGAAAACGCCAGTCCACAGGCCCTGCTGGATGCGCTGGTGGTCGGCTATGAAACCGGCATTTTGTTGGGCCTGCTCAGTGGCCCCAGCCATTACGCGCAGTGGTACAGCACCGCCACAACGGGTGTGTTTGCCAGCGCCATGGCCTGTGCCCGCTTGTTGGGCCTGGACGCCACGCAGGCACAACACGCTTTGGCCCTGGCGGGCATGCAGTCGGCCGGTGTCTGGCAGTGTCGCCTCGAGCCGGGTTTGGCCAAACAAATGGCCACCGGTCACAGCGCACAAGCCGGTTTGGTTGCAGCCGACATGGCGGCGGCCGACATGACCGGACCTTTGTCCATTTTGGAAGGGCCTTTGGGTTGGCTAAAGGCCACAGGCGGGCCACTGGACACGCAAGGCGCCCAGTCTTTGCTGCAAGGGGCGCACAAGGCACCTTGGCGTTTGCACGAGGTCAGTTTCAAGCCATGGCCCGCTTGCAGGCATGTGCACCCGGCCATCGAATGCGCCCTGAAGCTGCACGCGCAAGGCCTTTCACCAGAACGCATTGCGCATTTGCACCTCGAAACCTATGCCGTGGCCTTGTCGTTTGCAGACCAGCCTTCCCCCCAAACACCCTTGCAGGGCAAATTCAGCCTTCAGCATGGCGTGGCTTGGTCCTTGTGCCACGGCAGTTTTGGGCTGCCAGCCACCACACCCGAAGCGCTGACAGAGCCCACCTGCGCCCGTTTGCGCGAACGCATGTTGCTGAGTAGTGGAGCGGCCCAAGATCAGGCTTACCCGCAAAGGTTTGGGGCCAAGCTGCACGCGCTGTTAACCGATGGTCAAACCTGGGTGAGCGAAGTAAGCAGCGTGCTGGGCGACCCTGAAAATCCCTTGCGCCCGGAGCAGGTCACCGACAAAGCCCGCACTTTGCTGCTGGCCAGTGGATGGCAAACCGAGACGGCCCAGGCCTTGGTGGATCACATTTTGGCCATGCCCCAAAGCGGCTCTGTCGGTGACTTGTGGGCTTTTTTGCAGATGCGCGTGCCTGCGGCTTGAATGCGCGTTTTCTGACGCGGTTTTTCAGAGCCAAAAACTGTCCATGGCGCAAGCCAAAGACAGCAACTTTTCATCTTGGCCGGGCGCGGCCAACCATTGGCACGACACGGGCAAACCGTCCGTCGGGCAGGGAAAGGACAGGGCTGGAGCCCCCAGGATGTTGGCCAGACACGCCCAGTCGGCCTGGCTGGCAGGTGCCGCTTCGGTGTGGGCAAAGCTGGTATGGGGTGTGGTGGGCAAGAGCAGGACATCCACATCGGCAAACAATTCACCGGTCTGCGCCCGCATGTCCAAAATGGCAGACCGACTGGTGGCGCGCTTTTCGGGGCTCAGCTTGGCACCGTAGTTGAGCATTTTTTGCAAACCAGGGCTCAAGCCCGTCAGCTCAGGACCCAATGCATCCATCCAGTACTCGGCGCCTTCCCACTCGCTCATCAACAAGGCGTGCAAGCGGCTGGCAGCGGGCACCCACACGGGCCACGGCATGGTGCGCACTTGTGCGCCCCGGGTTTGCAAACGAGCTTGTGTGTTCTGCCACGCCTGCATGACGGCCGGGGCCATGTCAGGCACTTCGGCGGGCGACAAAATGCCCACGCGCAAGCCCTGCCAAATGTCCGCGCTTGACTCGGGTGCCTGGCTCAGCCCCAGCAGGCAAGCGGCTGCCTCGGCCAAGTCACGCCCTGTTCTGGCCAGTGGACCGGCCACATCGAGCGTGGGGCTCAAAGGCACGATGCCTTGCATGTTCAGGCGCTGACGCGTTGGGATCAACCCCAACACACCGCAATAAGCGGCAGGAATGCGCACCGAGCCCATGGTGTCGGTGCCCATGGCCAGTGTGCACAAATGATCTGCTACGGCAGCGGCAGAGCCACCACTGGAGCCACCCGGTGTGTAGCCTTCACGCCGGGGGTTGATGCATCGGCCATAGACGGGGTTGTCGGTGGTGGCCCCCAAGGCGGCTTCGTGCATGTTGAGTTTGCCCAACAAAACCATGCCGGCATCGCGCAGCTTGATGTACACCGGCGCATCTTGCTGCGGCCAACGCTGTGCATAAGCGGCCGTGCCTGCCGTGCAGGGCATGCCGACCACGTCGATGTTGTCTTTCAAGGCCATGACCACCCCATCGAGTGGCCCCAGCGGCTGCCCCTTGGCCCACCGTTGGGCACTGGCCCCGGCTTGTTGCAGGGCCAGCTCCGAACAGACGTGCACAAAGGCGTGCAACTTCGGGTCGCGTTGCGCAATCCGTGCCAAATGCGCCCGCGTCACCGCCACAGGGTCGGTCTGGCCCAGACCATAGGCTTGGTGCAGGTCCGCAGCAGTCAACAGGGTCAAGTCGGGGTGCATGGCTTCCACGATTCAAGGCCGGGGCGCCGGGCTGGGCCACAACACAGAGGCGATGGCCGCCACAATCAACACAATGGCCGCCCAGTCTTGCCAATGCAAGACTTCATTCAAAAAATACGCACCGCTGAAAACCCCCAGCACCGGGATGAACATCACGCTCAGTGTGGAGGCCAATGGCGGCAAGTTTCTGGCCAAAGACAACCAGGCGGCCTGGGCAAACACAAACACCCCAAACGCGTTGTACACCACCGAGATCCAGGTCACATCCGGGGGCGGCCCCCAGGCGTCACGCTCAAACACAAAGGCCAGAAAACTCATGAGCAAGGTGCTCATGCAGGTCATCCAGAACACAATGGTCAATGTGGGCACCTGAATGCGGGTGTGCCGAATTTGCTGCGTGCCCAAACCCCAAAAAGCTGCGGCCACCAGACCCAGGGCCACACCCAGCGGTTTGCCCGCGATGGCGCTGAACTCGTGCCACAGCAAAAGCATGACGCCCAACAAGGCCGCCGCCAAGCCCAACCAGCCGCGCCACTTGAGCACCGCACCATAGGCCACAACGCCAATCAAGGCCGAGAAAATTGGCATGGTGTAACCCAGGATCGCCGCCCGTCCACTGGACAAGTTTTGCACCGCCAAAATGATGAGCACATGCCAGATAAGCATGTTGGTAGCGGCCAGGATGAAAAGCTCTTTCCAGTCGGACTGCGGGATCTTGAAGGGAATTTTTTTAGCGTAAAGCACCAGTGCCAAAAACGGCAAGCCCATCCACATGCTCAAACTGCGAAACGAAAGCGGGGGGAAATAGGTCACCCCAAGTTTGAGCATGGGCCAGTTGAAGCCCCATACCAGCGTCAATGTGACGAGCAAGAAGATTTGTTGTCGGCTGAGGGTCATGTGGACCATGTTATCGCAAGGCCCCTTTGCCACCTGATCCACCCGTGACATGGGCCAGTGACCCATTGATCAGGCCCTTACAGTCTTGAGTTACAGGCCAGAAAGCTGTTTTGCAGGAGCCCACCCCGTAAGCAATGGCGTGGCTTGGTGCTATGCGTGAAATCGCTCACAGGGGTGGGCTCCTACTAAATCGAAATACACACTTGGCCCACAAAACCATGGGCCAGAGGCTTACCAAGCAGGTTGCAACGCGGCAAACCCTTTGGGTGCCTGACTGGCTTTGTCGAAGGTGACGATGTCGTAGGCGTCAGGTTGTGCCAACAGTGCGCGCAGCAGCTGGTTGTTCATGGCGTGGCCCGAGCGAAAGGCGCTGTAAGAGGCCAACAGGGGTTTGCCCACAATGTAGAGGTCGCCCATGGCGTCGAGAATTTTGTGTTTCACAAACTCGTCGTCGTAGCGCAGGCCATCGGCGTTGAGCACCTTGTAGTCGTCCATAACGATGGCGTTGTGCAGCCCGCCGCCCAAGGCCAGGCCATTGGCACGCATCATTTCCACGTCTTTGGTAAAGCCAAAGGTGCGGGCGCGAGCGATGTCGCGCGAATACACGCCCTCTGACATGTCAAATACCACCTGCTGGCCGGTCGAGTCGACAGCGGGGTGGCGAAAATCGATTTCGAAGCTGAGCTTGAAGCCGTGAAAGGGTTCGAGCTTGGCCCACTTGATATCGGCCCCCTCACCTTCGCTGACCTGCACGGTTTTGATCACGCGCAAAAAATGCTTGGGTGCGTTTTGTTCGACGATGCCCGCACTTTGCAACAAAAACACAAACGACGAGGCCGAGCCGTCCAGAATGGGCACTTCTTCGGCGGTGATGTCCACATACAGGTTGTCAATGCCCAGACCTGCGCAGGCCGACATCAGGTGCTCGACGGTGAAGACTTTGGCCGAGCCGACCGAGATGGTGGATGCCAAACGGGTGTCGGTGACCGATTCAGCCCTCACCGGGATGTCCACCGGCTCAGGCAAGTCCACACGCCTGAACACGATGCCGGTGTCGGGTGCGGCAGGGCGCAAGGTCAATTCGACACGTTGACCACTGTGCAAACCCACGCCTACGGCCTGGGTGAGGGTTTTGAGGGTGCGTTGAGCAAGCATGTGCACATTTTAATTCGCCAGCATGGGCGCTGCGCGGACAGGGTTTGCCTTGTGTGGCGTGGCACTGACCACACATCGGTTCACGCAAGAGGCCGTTCCATGTTCTCCATCTTGTTCAAGGCACGAAAAAAGAGCCGAGCAGTCAAGACTGTCGGCTCTTTGGGGATGGCGATGGAGGCGCGGTGCGCTGTTCAGTCGGCTTGTTTGCGCAAAAACGCTGGAATTTCAATGTCATCCATACCGGCATTGACCATGCCATCCACGCGCGCTGCAGCGTTGGTGCGGCTGTTGCGCCAGACGGCCGGTGTGCTCATGCCATTGCCCGGGCTGCTGGGGGTTCTCAAGCTTGGCACCAAAGCATCCTGACCACTTCGCGCGAAAAAAGTGGTGTCGGCACCGTTGCCTGTATGAATCACTTCAAGCAAGGGACGTGCCGCAACCTTGCGTGACAAACCTGTCGCCACCACGGTCACACGAATGTCATCGACCAAACTTTCATCGTAGGCAGTCCCATAAATCACATGGGCGTCTTCCGAGGCGCATGCACGGATGGTGTTCATGGCTTGCTTGGATTCGGCCAGCTTCAAGGAGCCTTTGGCGGCGCTGATCAGCACCAAAACACCTCGAGCACCTTTGAGGTCGACACCTTCAAGCAAAGGGCAAGCGACAGCTTGCTCGGCGGCAATGCGCGCACGGTCGGGGCCACTGGCAGCGGCCGTGCCCATCATGGCCTTGCCAGGTTCGCCCATGACGGTGCGAACGTCTTCGAAGTCGACGTTTACATGGCCTGGGACATTGATGATTTCAGCAATACCGCCTACGGCGTTTTTGAGCACGTCGTTGGCATGCGCGAACGCTTCGTCCTGCGTCATGTCATCGCCACCTGGCAATTCGAGCAGCTTTTCGTTGAGCACCACGATCAACGAATCAACACTGGCCTCCAACTCGAGCATGCCTTGGTCGGCATTGCTCATGCGGCGGTTGCCTTCAAAATCGAAGGGTTTGGTCACCACACCCACCGTCAAAATGCCCATTTCTTTGGCAATTCGGGCAATGACAGGGGCAGCACCGGTGCCAGTACCTCCGCCCATCCCGGCCGTGATGAACAACATGTGCGCACCTTCAATGGCGCTGCGTATATCGGCTTCTGCAGCCAGGGCTGCTTCACGCCCTTTGTCTGGCTTGCTGCCTGCACCCAAACCCGTTTGTCCCAGTTGAATGTATCGGTGCGCGGCACTGCGCGCCAAGGCTTGCGCATCGGTGTTGGCGCAGATGAATTCAACGCCTTGAACCTGGCGCTCAATCATGTGTTCTACAGCGTTGCCGCCACCTCCGCCAACCCCAATCACTTTGATCTGGGTGCCTTGGTTGAACTCTTCGGTTTGGATCATTTCAATGGTCATGGTGTTCTCCTAAATCTGAATATCTGAAGTGGTCTGGATCGGTGAAAATTTTTGCCAAAGATCAATGTCTTTGAGGCCATGTGTGCAGGGTGGACTGGGTCGGGCCAGGAATTTTTTAAGCCATTCCATCAGAAGTTCCCCACGATGAAGTCTTTGAAACGACCAAAAGCATTGTTCACAGAACTCTTCTTTTGCGTCACCTTGTAACCGCGCAACCGAGCAAGGCGGGCCTCTTCCAGCAGGCCCATCACCGTAGCCGCTCGGGGTTGACTGACCATGTCGGCCAACCCACCCGAATATTTGGGCAGACCACGGCGCACAGGTTTCAGAAAAATATCTTCACCCAACTCAACCATGCCTGGCATGACCGCGCTGCCGCCCGTGAGCACAATGCCTGAGGACAAGACCTCTTCGTAACCCGACTCGCGAATGACCTGATGCACCAAAGAGAAAATCTCTTCAATGCGCGGTTCAATCACACCTGCCAGAGCTTGTTTGCTCAGCAGACGTGGGCCTCGATCACCCAAACCTGGCACTTCAACTTGTGCTTGTGGATCGGCCAGCAACTGCTTGGCGTAGCCACTTTCTACCTTGATGTCTTCTGCGTCTTTTGTAGGTGTTCGCAAGGCCATGGCGATGTCGCTGGTGATCAAGTCCCCCGCAATGGGAATCACGGCCGTGTGGCGAATCGAGCCGTTTGAAAAAATGGCCACATCGGTGGTGCCTGCACCAATGTCCACACACACCACACCCAGCTCACGCTCGTCTTCAGACAACACGGCCAAGCTCGACGACTGGGGGTTGAGCAAGAGCTGATCCACCTCCAGACCACAGCGTCGCACACATTTGATGATGTTTTCAGCTGCACTTTGTGCCCCCGTGACAATGTGCACTTTTGCCTCCAGTCGCATACCACTCATGCCAATGGGTTCCTTGACCTCCTGGCCATCGATCACGAATTCTTGTGGCGCCACCAGCAGCAAACGCTGATCGCTTGAGATGTTGATGGCGCGTGCAGTTTCCATGACGCGTGCAACGTCGGCTTGTGTCACTTCCTTGTCCTTGATGGCCACCATGCCACTGGAGTTCAAGCCACGGATGTGACTTCCCGTGATGCCGCAATTGACATGCACAATTTTGCAATCGGCCATCAACTCAGCTTCTTTCAGGGCTTGTTGAATGCTTTGAACAGTGGCGTCGATGTTCACGACCACCCCGCGTTTGAGTCCATTGCCCGGCGCAATGCCCAGACCCGCAATTTTCAATGATCCATCTGGCAACACCTCGGCTACCACGGCCATGACCTTGGAGGTTCCAATGTCCAAGCCGATCACCAAGTCTTTGTAATCTTTTGCCATTTCAATCACCGTTTCCGTTGTGTTTTTGAACCCTGATTGCTCATGGTTTCATGTCCTTGATGTCTGTTTCCAGGGTACTGACGCCTCTCAAACGCAGCGCATAACCGTCCTTGTGGCGCAAATCTGCCCCCGCCAAGGCCGTGACTGTCCGGTCATATCGAGCTGTCACTTGCGACAAGGTTTTGAAAAAAAGATCCAACCTTGCCACCAACTCTTTTTCGGTACCCCGACCCAACTCAATCAGAGCGCCGTGCTGGGTCAAAACTCGCCAGCCTCCCCTGGGCGTCAGTTCCAGTTGGTCGATTTCCATGTCAACCGCTGCAAACTGTGGGCGCAAAACGTTGAACATGCGTGCGACCGTCTGAGATTGGGCATTGGGCCCCTTCATCCGAGGCAAAGTGTCCACATCAAGGTCTTCGATATTGGCCTCGAACACTTGCCCTTGTTCGTTGAGCAAGGTACTGGCCCCCTCTTCACCCCACAATGCCAAAGCTTGGTGCTCTTGCAAGACGGTGCGCAATCGATTTGGAAAATCACGGTGCACCACTGCCACACGAACCCAGGGAACGGACTGAAAAATGTCCCGCGTTTCATCCAGGTCGATGGTGAAAAAGTTTCCTCTCAGTTGTGGCATGACATGGTTCTGCAAACTCACAGCGTTGTTGCGCGAGACTTCGCCATGAACCGCAATGGCTTGTATCGCGAACATCGGGTGCCTGAGCAACCACCACAACCCACTGCCCAACAACAGGCTCAGCACCACGACCAGCAACAGTGCTGAAGCCATGTTCATGAGCCTGATGTCGATGGGCATGGGGGCCGTTTTTTTCATGCAAGCATCTCCTGACCATCCATGGCCGCATCGGCGAGCAATTGACAGCACAGGGCCTGATAGTCCAGTCCCACAGCTTGCGCCGACATGGGTACCAAAGAATGGCTGGTCATGCCCGGTGATGTGTTGATTTCCAGCAAATAGGGTTGGCGTGTGCTGGCATCGATCATGACGTCGATGCGGCCCCAGCCTCTGCAACCCAAAACCTGATAGGCCTGGATCACCAATGCTTCGATTTTCGATTCTTCGGCATCAGGCAATCCACTGGGCACAAGGTATTGGGTGTCGTCTGTGAAATATTTGTTCTGGTAATCGTATTCACCATTTGGTGCCACGATGCGAATCACAGGCAAGGCACGCGCGTTTCGTCCTTCGCCCAACACAGCACAAGTGACCTCGTCACCCACAATGCACTGCTCGCAAAGAATGTCTTTGTCGCATGCGGCCGCAGCCAACAAGGCCGCTTGCACTTGGTCCACATGACTGACTTTGCTCACCCCGATGGATGAGCCTTCACGCGCCGGTTTGACAATCATGGGCAGACCCAGCTTGGCCACCAAATCTGTTCCCGATGTGAGGTGAATATCGGCTTTGTTCACCAAGACATAGCGCGGCGTAGGCAAGCCCTCGGCCAGCCATACGCGTTTGGTCATGACTTTGTCCATGGCCATGCTGGAGGCCATGACGCCTGAGCCTGTATAGGGAATGCCCATCAATTCCAGTGCCCCTTGTACCGTGCCATCCTCACCATGGCGTCCGTGCAGGGCGATGAAGCAACGCTCAAATCCGTCGCGTTTGAGTTCACTCAGATCGCGTTCAGCCGGATCAAACGGGAGCGCATTCACACCAGCGTTCAGCAAAGCTTTCAGTACCCCTTGACCCGACATCAGTGAAATTTCGCGTTCGGCGGAATCCCCTCCCATCAGCACGGCCACCTTGCCCATGTTCAGTGCCGGCACATCACCCACTTGCAAGACATGCTCTGTCATGACTTCTCCTTTTTGGATGAGCTGCCAGACGCCCACTCGACCACTTGAGCAGGGACTGCACCAATGGAGCCCGCCCCCATGCAAATGAGCACATCGCCGGGTCTTGCATTGTCCATCACCGCCTGCGCCATGTCGGTGACTCGGTCCACAAAGACGGGCTCGACCTTTCCAGCCACACGCAGCGCTCTGGTCAATGAGCGACCATCGGCCGCCACGATCGGTGCTTCACCCGCGGCGTACACCTCGCAAAGCAACACGCTGTCGCAGCCATGACCTATCACTTTGACAAAATCTTCAAAACAGTCACGGGTGCGGCTGTATCGGTGAGGCTGGAATGCCAACACCAAACGCCGACCAGGAAATGCCCCGCGTGCAGCCGCCAAAGTGGCCGCCATTTCGACAGGATGGTGGCCATAGTCGTCAATCAATGTGAAGTGACCCTGGCCATCGACCGTGGCCACATCACCGTAGCGCTGGAAGCGCCGACCAACACCTTTGAATTGCACCAACGCGCGTTGCACGGCCTCGTCATCCACACCCAACTCCACCGCCACCGAAATGGCGGCCAAGGCATTGAGCACGTTGTGCTCCCCCGGCAAATTCAACACGATGGGCAGATCCGGCAAAGTGACGCCGTTTTGCCGCTTGACCGTGAAATGCATCTGCCCGTTTTCAGCCTTCACATCCACAGCCCGCACTTGTGCACCGGCTTGCAAACCGTACGTGGTGACAGGCCTAGCAATTTGGTCAACGATGGACTGGACGCCTGGATCATCACTGCACACAATCGCCGTTCCATAAAAAGGCATGCGGTGCAAGAATTCGACAAAGGCCCCCTTCAGTCGATTCAGATCGTGTCCATATGTCTCCATGTGGTCTGCGTCTATGTTGGTGACCACGGCCATGACCGGCAGCAGGTTCAAAAATGAGGCATCCGATTCATCGGCTTCCACCACGATGTATTCACCCGTGCCCAGTTTGGCGTTGGTGCCTGCACTGTTGAGGCGTCCTCCAATGACATAAGTGGGGTCCAATCCAGCCTCGGCCAAGACGCTGGCCACCAAGCTGGTGGTGGTGGTTTTGCCGTGCGTCCCTGCGATGGCCACCCCTTGCTTCATGCGCATCAACTCGGCGAGCATGACGGCACGCGGCACGATGGGCACATGCCGGGCTTTGGCCGCGATGACCTCAGGGTTGTCGGCCTTGACTGCCGTTGAAGTCACCACAGCATCGGCATCGCGCACGTTTTCAGGCGCATGACCGACATGAGTTTGGATACCCAGACCAGCCAAACGCCGCAATGAGGCACTGTCAGCCAGATCTGAGCCCGATATTTGGTAGCCAAGATTGAACAACACTTCGGCGATGCCACTCATGCCCGAGCCACCCAGGCCAATGAAATGAATTTTCCGGATGGCGTGTTTCATGCTGTCAACTCCTCACAAGCCATCACAAGCTCTCTTGTTGCATTTGTTTTTTTGTGAACCCAGGCGCTTTCGGCCAGGACCTGCAATTGATGTCGGTCCATCGCCTTCAAACGCGCCGCCAAGCTGTCGGCCGTCAATTCGGACTGCGGGACCAGCCAACCACCGCCCGATGCCACCAAAAATTGGGCATTGGTGGTTTGGTGGTCATCTACCGCGAAGGGAAAGGGCACGAACAACGCCGCCACACCAATGGCCGCCAATTCGGTCACCGTGCTGGCCCCTGCGCGGCAGATCACCAAATCGGCTTGTGCAAAGGCCGTGGCGGTGTCGTCAATGAACGGCGTCAATTCAGCCTGCACGCCTGCTGCCAAATAGTTGGCGCGCAAAGCATCAATTTGTTTGGCGCCACTTTGGTGGACCACTTGTGGACGGCTTTCTGGTGGCAACAAGGCCAAGGCCTTGGGCACAAGGTCATTCAAGGCTTTGGCCCCAAGACTGCCTCCCACCACGAGCAATTGCAATGGACCTGTTCGTGCGGCATACCTTTTGCCAGGTGAAGCCTGCTCGGTAAATCCTCGCCGCAGGGGATTGCCCACCCACTGCCCGGTTTTGAAAACGCCCGGAAAAGCCATGAACACCCGATCAGCCAGTTGCGCCAAGACCTTGTTCGCCATGCCAGCCACAGAGTTTTGTTCGTGCAAGATCAATGGCTTGCCCCACAGGCTTGCCATCATTCCGCCAGGAAATGTGATGTAGCCCCCAAATCCCAAAACCACATCGGGTTGGACACGTCGAATCACTTGCACGCTTTGCCAAAATGCGCGCAGCAATCGCCAAGGCAACACCACCAGTGTCTGCAAACCTTTGCCGCGTACACCCCCAAAATCCACCGACTCGAAAGCAAAACCTCGTGCAGGCACCAGGTCGTTTTCCATGCTGTTGGGAGCCCCCAACCAATGCACACACCAACCTTCTTCGCGCAGCGCTTGGGCCACGGCCAATCCCGGGAAAATATGGCCCCCTGTGCCCCCGGCCATGACCAAGGCTGTTTTCGTCTTGGTGTTCATGCTCGCCCTCCACGCATCATTTGTTTGTTTTCAATGTCAATGCGCAAAACGATGGCAATCGCGATCAGATTCATCATGATGGCCGAACCGCCATAGCTCATCAGTGGCAAAGTCAGCCCCTTGGTCGGCAAAGCACCCAGGTTCACGCCCATGTTGATGAACGCCTGAAAACCAATCCAGATGCCCACCCCTTGGGCCACCAAGCCCGAGAAAACCTTTTCCAGCGCAATGGCCTGACGCCCAATCACCATGATTCGCCGACTGAGCCACAAAAACAAAAAGATGACCAAGGTCACCCCAATCAATCCAAACTCTTCACCAATTACCGCCAATAAAAAATCAGTGTGGGCTTCAGGTAACCAGTGCAGTTTTTCCACACTCCCACCCAAACCAACACCCCAGATTTCGCCACGGCCAATGGCAATCAAGGAATGCGTCAACTGGTAACCTTTGTTCAAGGCATGCTCAGCACTGAAGGGGTCCAAGTAAGCAAAAATCCGCTCTCGTCGCCACGGTGACGCCGCAATCATGATCACAAAGGCAGAGACCAAAACTGTAAAGATCAGAAAGAACATGCGGGCATTCACACCACCCAAAAACAAGATGCCCATGGCAATGATGGCGATCACGATGAAAGCCCCCATGTCGGGCTCAGCCAACAAAAACACACCCGCTAAAGCCACCGCAGTGCCCATGGGCCAAACGGCACGAATAAAGTCTTCCTTGACATCCATTTTGCGGACCATGTAGTCGGCGGCATAGATGATGGTGGCCAACTTGGCCAACTCTGAGGGCTGAAAATTGATCACCCCAAAGGAAATCCAACGCCTGGCACCATTGACCCCTTTGCCGATAAAGGGAATCAACACCAAGGCCAGCAAGACCAAAGACAGCACAAACAAGGGTTTGGCCACTTTCTCCCAGTTTTGCATGGGCACTTGGAAGGCCAACAAGGCCATCACACAACCGGCCACCATGGCGATGGCATGTCGAACCAAGAAGTGGGTGTGCGCATAGCGTGAAAATTTGGGGTTGTCAGGCATGGCAATCGATGCCGAATACACCATGACCAGGCCCCACATCAGCAAGGCCACCACCACCCCGACCAAAGCTTTGTCCACGCCTTGCAAACTGGCGACCGTGCTGGAGGGTGGGCGTGCGAATTCGTATCCGCCCAAATTGACCGGCAATCCTTGGGCATGACCTGGCCCACCCACGGCCAAGCCAAACATCTCTCCCCACCGTGCGCGTGTGGCTTGCATGCGCTGCGAAAAATTCAAGGTTTCGCTCACAAGCCGCCCTCCATGGTCATGCCAGCGTCTTGCGCCAGATCGGCCACCGCTTGGCAAAACACTTGGGCCCTGTGCCCATAGTTGTCGAACATGTCAAAACTGGCGCAAGCAGGGGACATCAACACCGCATCACCCGAATGTGCCAAGTTGGCAGCTTGCCGCACCGCATCGTGCATGTCCTGCGCATCGCTCAACGGAACACCCGCCGCTTGCAAGGCCTCACGAATGAGGGGCGCATCCCGTCCAATCAGGATCACGGCTCGAACATAGCGCGCAACGGGAGCGGCCAAAGGCGTGAAATCCTGGCCTTTGCCTTCCCCTCCCATGATCACCACCACACGTCGCTCGGCACCCAGGCCCTGCACGGCCGCGACCGTGGCCCCCACATTGGTGCCCTTGCTGTCGTCAAAATATTCCACCTCATTGACGATGGCCACCGGTTCGACACGGTGCGGTTCTCCCCGGTATTCACGCAGTCCATACAACATGGGACCCAAAGCACACCCTGCGCTGGTCGCCAAGGCCAGTGCAGCCAGGGCGTTGACGGCGTTGTGCCGACCGCGAATGCGCAAGGCATCGGCGGGCATCAAACGCTGAAAGTGCAACTCTTCGGCTTCGTCCTTGCGGCGGCGACGCGTTTCATCGGCCTCCAAAGCCCGAACCAACCAGGTCATGCCATGGGTCACTTCAATCCCGAAATCTCCCGGCCTTTGCGGCATGTCAGCACCAAAGGTCAAACAGGCGCGCTCGATGGTTTTTTGCAGTTTGACCTTGATGGGCGCTGGACGCATGTCCATGACTTGGGGGTCATCGCGGTTGAGCACCATGAGGGCTTGCGCACCAAAAATGCGGGCTTTGGCTTGCCCATAAGCGGCCATGCTGCCATGCCAGTCCAGATGGTCTTGTGAGAGATTGAGGACGGTGGCGGCGCTGGGCTCAAAACCCTCGCTGCTGTCGAGTTGGAAGCTCGACAACTCCAACACCCAGACCTGCGGCAAAGCCTGGGCCATGGGGTGCACGCGCACAGGAGCGATCGCGGCCAACAGGGGCGCAGTCGCTTCATCGTTTTCGCTCGAATCGTTGTCTTCTGAAGCGCTGGCTTGTTCTGCGGATTGACCCTTGTCGTGCTCACCGTCAACACTCAATTCCTGGTGCTGGTCTTGGTCCTGATCTGAACCCTGTGTTTCAGTTGCGCTGGATGCCACTTCCTCGCAGGCCTCTGCGTCTGCAGGCTCAGTTTTGGGATCGGCTTGTGCATCTTCTTGCGCCACCTGTGCCTGAGCTTGCGCCATGGCCTGGGTCAAGGTGTCGAGCAATGTGGGGCCAATGTTGCCTGCGACCTTCACGGTTTTGCCCGCACGCGCCACCAACTGCCCCGTCAGCGAGGTCACCGTGGTTTTGCCATTGGTGCCGGTGATGGCCAACACCTGTGGCGCGTAGCCAAAACGGGTTTTCAAGTCCTGCAGGCCTTGGGCAAACAAGCTCAATTCGCCGCCTTGCCACAAACCCATGTTTTTGGCCGCATCCAGCACAGGGGTCACCACCACTGGCGTCAAGCCAGGACTGCGGAACACGGCACGCACCGAAGTGCCCTCGACCAATTCGGCTCCAAAGGGGCCAGGCACAAAACGCACTTCTGGCCATTCGGCCTGCAAGGCCGCCAATTGAGGAGGCGTGTCACGCGTATCGGCCACGGTCACGTTGGCCCCGGCATGCGCGCACCAACGGGCCATCGCCAGGCCCGAAGCACCCAAACCGAGAATCAGAACGTGTTGACCTTGAAGCTGCATGGCTTACCTCAGCTTCAGGGTTGACAAACCGACCAGGCACAACAGCATGGTGATGATCCAGAACCGCACCACCACTTGTGTTTCTTTCCAGCCGCTTTTTTCAAAATGGTGGTGCAACGGTGCCATTTTCAAAATACGTCGACCTTGGCCGTATTTCCTTTTGGTGTATTTGAACCAGGTCACTTGGGCCATGACCGACAAGGCCTCAACGACAAAAATCCCGCCCATGATGGCCAGCACGATTTCCTGGCGCACGATGACCGCGATGGTGCCCAGCGCCGCCCCCAAGGCCAAGGCCCCCACATCACCCATGAAGACCTGCGCCGGGTGGGTGTTGAACCACAAAAACGCCAAACCAGCACCCGCCATGGCGGCACAGAAAATCAGCAACTCGCCAGAACCCGGAATGTGAGGCAAGAAAAGGTATTTGGAATAAACCGAACTGCCCGTCACATATGCAAACACCCCCAGCGCCGAACCCACCATGACAACGGGCATGATCGCCAGACCGTCCAGGCCATCGGTGAGGTTGACCGCGTTGCTGGACCCCACGATCACCAAATAGGTCAAGAGCACAAAGCCAAGTACACCCAAGGGGTAGTTGATTTCTTTGAAAAACGGCACTTGCAAACCAGCCTTGGGCGGCAAGTTGACATCAAAACCCGACAAAATCCATTTTCCAAACAAGTCCAACACACGCATGTTGGACACCTCTGAAATACTGAAGACCAAATACAGCGCCGCCAACAAACCCACCACCGATTGCCAGAAATACTTTTCGCGCGAGCGCATGCCCTCCGGGTCTTTGTTGACCACTTTGCGCCAGTCATCCACCCAACCAATGGCGCCAAAACCCAAAGTGACGATCAGCACGATCCAGACAAAACGGTTGGACAGGTCAAACCACAACAAAGTGGACACGGCAATGGACAACAAAATCAGCACCCCGCCCATGGTGGGCGTGCCGCTTTTGGACAGGTGCGACTCCATGCCATAACCGCGAATCGGCTGACCAATCTTGAGAGATGTCAGGCGACGGATCACAAAGGGCCCTGCTGCCAAACCAATCAGAAGCGCCGTCATCGCGGCCATCACGGCACGAAAGGTGATGTATTGAAAAACGCGCAAAAATCCCCATTCGGGCGACAGACTTTGCAACCATTGGGCCAAACTAAGCAGCATGGGCCTCCCCTTTTTGATGGTGATGTTCAGTGCGGCGGTCTTCACCCCGTGACAGCAGGGCTTCGACCACGCGTTCCATCTTCATGAAACGTGAACCTTTGACCACCACACTTTGAAATTGATGCGCGTTTTGCAAGACATGGGCCAACAACTGTTCCATGTTCTGGCAATGGTGTGCCGCCCCAAACGCACGGGCGGCATGTGCAGACAAGTCGCCTAAGGCATAGACGGCCTCGATGCCACGTTCGGCTGCGTAGGCACCCACTTCTGCATGAAACGCAGCCCCTTGATCGCCCACTTCGCCCATGTCCCCCAGCACCAACAAGCGCGGCGCGGGCAACTCGGCCAGCACATCAATGGCTGCACGCACAGAATCAGGGTTGGCGTTGTAGGTGTCGTCCACCAAAGTGGTGGTGCCTGATGGGCTTGGCACGACCCAGGCGCGCGAACGGCCTTTGACAGGTTCAAAGGCTTGCAAACCTTGCACCACCGTGGACAGCGGCACGCCCGCAGCCAATGCGCAGGCACTGGCTGCCAATGCGTTTTTCACGTTGTGACGGCCTGCAATCTGCAGCCGAACAGGTGCTGTACCCTGGGGCGTGGCCAATATGAATTGCCAGGCATCCGATTGCCAAACCACGTCTTGGGCTCGAACATCTGCCCGCGAATGGGCCGCACCATCGGCAAGATCACCGCCAAAAGACATGGCAAACGTGTGCTGTTCTCGCTCGCCAGACAGGGCTTGCCACACTGGCGTGTAGTTGTCGTCTGCGGGGTAAATGGCCACACCGTCAGAAGGCAAGGCTTGTAACACGGCACCATTTTCATGGGCCACCGCCTCCACAGTGCCCATGAACTCCTGGTGTTCGCGTTGTGCATTGTTGACCAAGGCCACGTTGGCTTGCGCCAAGCCCGCCAAATAAGCGATTTCACCCGGATGGTTCATGCCCAACTCCAGCACTGCGATGCGGTGGTGAGCGCGCAGATTGAACAAGGTCAGCGGCACACCAATGTCGTTGTTCAAGTTGCCTTGCGTGGACAAGGCATTGGTGCCTGCATGGGCGCGCAAGATGGACGCGACCATCTGAGTGACGGTGGTTTTGCCATTGCTGCCAGTCACCGCGATGAGCGGCAAATCGAACTGTGCGCGCCAGCCCTTTGCCAGCTCACCCAAAGCGATGCGGGCATCGGGCACCACCAAGGCAGGCAAGCCATGAAGGACGGCCTGCGCTTGACCCGAGACTTCGCACACCACGGCCACGGCCCCTTGCGCTTTGGCTTGGGCGATGAACTGGTTGCCATCAAAACGCTCACCCCGCAAGGCCACAAAGAAGTCACCGGCTTGCAAACTGCGGCTGTCGGTGTGCACGCGGTCGGCCACAACGGATGCCAAGCCGATGCCATGCGCGTGACTGAGCCAGTCCAAAGCCTGTTGCAAATGGAGCTGCATGCCGATTTGTTGAGCCATCATGCACCCTCCCCCTGAAGGCATGCACGGCGCGACTGCAATGCCGATAACACCTGTGTCACGTCCGAATAGGGGTGAAAAACACCCATGATCTCTTGCGTGCTTTCATGGCCTTTGCCAGCCACCAACACCACGTCAGCGGCATCGGCCAAAGCGACCACCTCACTCACCGCCCGCGCACGGTCCAACTGAATGCGCACCGAATCCGTACGCATCAAGCCAGCCAACATGTCGGCCAAAATCGCCTCAGGAGATTCCGAGCGGGGGTTGTCACTGGTGATCACCAACTGATCGGCAGCGGCCTGGGCGGCAGCGGCCATTTGGGGCCGTTTGCTCGCATCTCGGTCTCCGCCACAACCCAACACACACCACAACTGACCACCTCGGGCCGTCGCCATGGAACGCAAGGCGATCAAAGCATGCGACACCGCATCCGGGGTATGGGCGTAGTCCACCACGACCATGGGCAGCTGTTGCAGGGCCAGGGCTTCTTGGGTCAATGCCCCATCCAGGCTCACGGCCTGCATGCGTCCGGGCACCGACGTCAGGTGGGTGCAGGCTTGCACGGCCTGTGCCAAAGCAATGCCCAACGCCCTCATGGCCCCCATGACGCCCAACAAGTTGTCAATGTTGTAGTCCCCCAGCAAGCGGGTATGCAAGGTGTGAACTTCATGGCCCTCATGCACTTCAAAGGCGATGCCGTGCGGGTGGGGCAATGCCACCGCTTGCAAACGTGCAGGGCCACGGCGTGAACAAGTCCAAACCGAGACATCCCCGGTGCTCAGTTGGCGCGCCAATTGGGCACCCTGGGCATCGTCCATGTTGATGACCGCCGAATGCAGGCCAGGCCAGGCAAACAAGGCGGCTTTGGCCGCCCAATAACGGCCCATGTCTCCGTGGTAATCCAGGTGGTCTTGTGTGAAATTGGTGAACACGGCCACACCCATGTGCGTACCGTCCAGACGATGTTCGGCCAAACCAATCGACGAGGCCTCAATGGCGCAGTGCGTCACGCCTTGGTCGACAAACTCACGGAACTGCCGCTGCATCAACACCGGGTCGGGGGTGGTCATGCCGGTGCTGACCAAATGCGGCAACCGCCCCACACCCAAGGTCCCCACCAAACCGCAGGCTTGTCCCAACACGGGCGATGACAGGGCCTGCGCCAACCACCAGGCGGTGGACGTTTTGCCATTGGTGCCTGTGACCGCCAGCACATTCAATGCTTGGCTGGGATGTTGGTAATAGGCGTCCGCCACCCATCCGGTTTGGGCTTTCAGGCCGGGCATGACGGCCAAAGTCGAATGCCATTCTTGCGCCACGCCAGTGAGCCAAGGCTCATGGTCCAAGGCCTCCATCAAACATGCACTCGCACCCTGTTGCAAGGCTTGCATCACATACTTGCGGCCATCGGTGGCAGCACCAGGCCAGGCAATGAACGCATCGCCGGGCTCAACCATGCGGCTATCGGTGCGCAAAACGCCGCTCACGCGAGAGCGCAGCCATTGCGCCGCCTCGGTGGCTGTGTGCAAGGTGTGGATCAAAATGACTCCTCCACCGACTTGGCCACAATTTGTGGTTTCACGGCGATATCGGGCTGCACACCCATCAAACGCAAAGTTTGTTGTACCGTCTGACTGAACACGGGTGCCGCCACATCACCCCCGTAGTAAAGGCCATTGCTGGGCTCATCAATCATGACGGCCACAATGATTCTGGGCGCCTCAATGGGCGCCATGCCGACAAAGAAACCCCGGTACTTTTTGCCGACGTACCCCTTGCCCTCTTGTTTATGGGCGGTGCCGGTTTTGCCTCCCACGGAGAAACCCATGGTCTGGGCTTTTTGTGCCGTTCCGCCCGGGCCTGCGGCCATGTGCAGCATCTTGCGCATGGCCTTGGCGTTTTGAGCGCTGATGACCCGCTCTCCCTGAACCTGCCCTTCGGTCTTGAGCATGGTGGCGGGCACCACTTCACCATCTCGTGCAAACACGGTGTAGGCACGGGCCACTTGAAACAAACTGCCCGAAATACCGTAGCCATAACTCATGGTCGCTTGCTCAATTGGCCGCCAGGTTTTGTAGGGCCGCAAACGCCCACTCACCACCCCCGGAAATGGCAGCTGTGGTTTTTGACCAAATCCCACTTGGGCATACATTTCCCACATTTCGCGCGGCTGCAACTGCATGGCCATTTTGACGGTGCCCACGTTGCTTGATTTCTGAATGACCTCGTTGACCGAGAGCAACCCGTGCGGGTGAGCATCTGAAATGGTGGATCCGCTGATGTTGATCCGACCGGGCGCGGTTTGAATCATCGTCTCAGGTTTGACCAAGCCCTTTTCAAGAGCCAAGGCCACAGCAAACGGCTTCATGGTCGAGCCGGGCTCAAAGGTGTCGGTCAAGGCGCGGTTGCGCAGTTGCTCCCCGCCCAAATTACCCCGCTTGGCTGGCGAATAACTGGGGTAGTTGGTCAAGGCCAGAATTTCGCCCGTTTGGGCATCGAGCACCACCACGCTGCCCGCTTTGGCCTTGTGCTCCAACACCGCTTCACGCAGTTTTTGATAAGCATAAAACTGGACCTTGCTGTCAATGCTCAATTGCAGGTCTTGGCCATCAACGGGTGGAACGGTCTCGCCAACAGCTTCCACCACGCGACCCAACCTGTCCTTGATCACACGGCGCGAACCCGCCTTGCCAGAAAGCTGCTTTTGGAACATCAGTTCCACGCCCTCCTGGCCTTGGTCTTCGACGTTGGTGAACCCGACAATGTGCGCAGCCGCCTCACCTTCGGGGTAAAGACGCTTGTATTCCTTGATGTCGTAAACACCCTTGATGCCCAGCGCCAAAATTTCTTTGACCACAGGCTCATCGAGTTGACGACGCAGCCAGACGAATGTTTTTTCGTCGTCTTGCAACTTCTTGTCCAACTCGGCTGGCGTCATCTCAAGCAGTTTGGCCAGTCGGCGCAACTTGACCGGGTCTGCCCGATCTATATCTTCCGGATTGGCCCAGATGCTTGGAGCAGGCACACTGGATGCAAGCAGTACACCATTGCGATCAAGTACGCGCCCCCGATTGGCAGCCAAACTGAGTGTTCGGGCAAAGCGCAGCTCACCTTGGCGGATAAAAAAATCATTCTCAATGACCTGCACATGGGCAGCACGCCCCACCAGACCTGTGAAGCCCAATGCCATGGCCGCCACAATCAATTTGCTCCGCCAAACGGGTGTTTTGCTGGCCAGCAAAGGGCTAGAGGACAGCTGCACGCTGCGACCACGGTTCATGGCCGATCCCCTCGCACATTGGGCGCTTGGTTCAGTGGCCCCATCATGACGTACTGGGTAATGGCTGGTGAGGCTGTTCGCATTTGCAATTGCTGCCGAGCTATTTGCTCCACACGCAAGGGCGTGGCTTGCGCTCGCTGTTCGACTTGCAAACGGTCATATTGGACCTCAAAGCGTTTGGCTTCCTTGCGTGCGATCTCCAAGGCCATGAAAAGACGTCTTGACTCGTAATGGCTGTGCACCAAATACAAGGCACTGGCCACCGTGGCGACCAACAAGAAAAAGCTCAACCGGGTCATGCTGGCACCTCGGTCCGTTCGGCCATGCGCATGATGGCACTGCGGGAGCGGGGGTTGGCTTTCACCTCTTCATCGCTGGGGCGAATGCGCCCGCAAGTTTTCAGGCGCATTTTCACAGGCTCGGCAAATGGCACACGCCGATCCACCACCTCCTTGGAATGCTTGGCCATGAATTGTTTGACGATCCGGTCTTCAAGCGAGTGAAAACTGATCACCACCAAACGACCACCGGGCGCAAGCACATGAATGCTGGCCGCTAACGCTTGTTCGAGCTCTTCAAGCTCTGCGTTGATGAAAATCCGAAAAGCCTGAAATGTCCGCGTTGCAGGGTTCTGACCCGCCTCGCGGGTTTTGACCGTGTCAGCCACGAGCTGGGCCAAATCGGAGGTGCTTGAAATTGGGCCCCGCTCTTGTCGGCGAGCCACAAGCGCCTTTGCAATCTGAAAAGCAAACCGTTCTTCGCCATAGTCACGTATCACCTCCGTGATTTGATCCACTGTGGCCGTTGCCAGCCAATCGGCCACGCTTTCCCCGCGCGTGGTGTCCATGCGCATGTCCAGCGGGCTGTCGAAACGAAAAGAAAAACCCCTCTCGGGGCTGTCGATTTGGGGGGAACTGATGCCCAAGTCCATCAACACACCATCCACGCTGCCCGGCGGCAAGTCCCCCAAATGGGAAAAACCTTCATGGCGGATGGAAAACCGGTCATCCTCAATGCGCTCAGCCTCTGCAATCGCTTCCAGGTCTTTATCGAAGGCCCGAAGCCGGCCTTGGCTGCTGAGTTTGGACAAAATCAAGCGGGAATGACCACCGCGTCCAAAAGTGGCATCGACGTAAGAGCCGTGTGCGCCTGCGTCAGCCTCGAGCAATTCGCTGACAGCTTCATTCAATAGCACGGTGGTATGGGTGAGTAAAGCGTGGCTCATGGTGGTCAGAAAGAAAAGTCCTTGAACACCTCGGGCATTTCACCCTGCATGGCCTGCGCTTCTTGGGCCTCGTAAGTGGTTTTGTCCCACAGCTCAAAGTGATGGCCCATACCCAAGAGCATGCTGTCGCGGGTGATCCCGGCCGCCTGGCGCAACTCGGGGGAAATCAGCACACGACCGGTGCCATCCATCTCCACATCCATGGCATTGCCCAAAAAAATGCGCTTCCACCATTGGGCAGACATGGGTAATTGGGCAATGCGTTCGCGGAACTTCTCCCACTCGGGCCTGGGAAACAGCATCAAGCAACCGTGCGGGTGCTTGGTGATGGTCAACTGGCCTTGCGCTGTGGCGCTCAAGACGTCACGGTGCCGGGTCGGCACAGACAACCGCCCTTTGGCATCCAGACTCAGCGATGAAGCCCCTTGAAACACTGCGAAGACCCTTTTTTCAATGAAGAAAGGCAACGGAGGGCACTTTTACCCACTTAATTGCACTTTTTTGCACTGTATCAGGAAACTGCCGGTTCCGGAATGGTAGAGATCGAATTTTTTCAATGAAATCAACAGCTTAGCCGCTATTTCAAAACCATGAAGTTGACAAATTTCTTTGTAAATTAGAGACTTAGCAGAGTCACTGAAAGTAACCTCTCAACTATCAAAAAAACAAAAATCATATTCTTAATAGATTTTTAAGCTTATGACAAAATGATTACTTAGAAAACTTTATATGTAAAAAAACCCCTAAAAGGGGTTTTTGATACTCAAGTGAAAAACGGCTTAATCGCCAAACATTTTTTGTTTGAGCTCACGCCGCTGTTGAGCCTCCAGTGACAAAGTGGCCGTCGGTCTGGCTAACAAGCGACCCACGCCAATGGATTCCCCGGTTTCGTCACAAAAACCGTAATCTCCCGCATCGATGCGGACAATGGATTGTTCGATTTTTTTGAGCAGTTTGCGCTCTCGATCCCGGGTGCGCAGCTCAAGGGCATGTTCTTCTTCGATGGTGGCACGGTCTGCGGGATCTGGCACCACCACGGTGTCTTCCCGCAAATGCTCGGTGGTTTGCCCAGCGCTGTTGAGGATGTCTTGTTTGAGGCGCGTCAGCTTGAGTCTGAAAAACGCCATTTGCGTATCGTTCATGTACTCATCGTCCGGCATGGCCAGAATTTCGGCATCACACAGCTCTGAGGCCTTCTTTGTTTTCCAGTTGTTGGCCAGTTTGGGGTCTTTCTTGACTGGCACATAAGTCACCGCGACCGCAGGCGATGGTGAGCTGGGCAAAAAGCTTGATTTGGCGGCTGTTGACGCAACGGCGGGCGGCAAAGATGGGACGGTGATTTGCGCTAAACGAGCAGAAGGCCGGGTGGCGCGTACCAATTGATCGGGTGCGGCGACGGCGACTGCTTCGACAGGGTCCGAGGGTGTGCTGGTGGTTTCCACTGATGAGACGTTCATAGATTTCGCTGGAGGTGCTGCTGCAACTTCTTTTTTGGCAGAACTTGCTTTGACGGTCTTGGCCGTCACAGGGGAAGTCGCTGGGGTTGGAGAAACCGGCTGCTGGCCATCAGGACTTGCTGCCTTGACTTTGGCCGACACTGTTTTCTTGGCCGCCGTCACAACAGGCAGTGACGAAGGTGAAGACTCAGCTTTGACACTGACCTTTTGGGCAGAAGCCGCTTTTTTGGCTGGTGTTTTGGGCTTTTCGGACTGAGTGACCTGCAAATTCGATGCAGATTCTTTGCCCTTGGCTTGCGCCTTTGTGGCCGCCTTCACGGCCGATGGATCGGTTTTTATTGATTTCGAGGTCTTCACGTCTTGTCTCCTAGCCGTGTAAAAAGGCATTTTGTCAAAGACCCGCCATCAGGCCAGCCATTGACAAATCATGTTCTCCCAAACCCTTGTTATAGACCTTGTGGGGCTTAGCAACGCCACCAAAAGGCGGTGTCCTAGGCGGGCGATTGTAGCGACAAGAAGTTAAAAAATATGACAGCTCATGGATTAATGGCCCGTTGGTGCGCAAAGCTGTGCCAGACGGACAAGCACCCAAGCACTTAAACCAAGCATTGCTCCAGACCTTGCAACAAGATATCTTTGGGTAAATCGATGCCAATGAAAACCATTTTGCTCGTTTTGGCTTCTCCCTCGGCCCACAGAGGCCCCAGATCGCTGCCCATGAGCTGGTGCACGCCCTGGAAAATGACTTTCCGTTCTGTACCGCGCATATTGAGAACGCCTTTGTAACGCAGCATGCGGGGCCCATAGATGTTGACGATGGCCCCCAGAAAATCTTCGAGTTTGGCCGGATCAAACGCGCGCTCCGACCGAAACACAAAACTTTTCACATCATCATCGTGGTGATGGTGGTGGCCATGACCTTGCTGGTGATCTTGTTCATGCGATGGGTGATCACAATGCTCGCCGTGTTCATGGTCATCGTGCTGGTGAGAAGGGTGATCGCAATGCTCACCATGTGCATGGTCATGGCCGTCTTCTTTGAGAAAGTCAGGATCAATGTCCAGTTTGGCGTTCAGATTGAAGCCCTTGAGGTCAAACACTTCAGAAAGAGCCACCTCACCAAAGTGCACCACCTTTTGCGGTGCACGCGGGTTCATGTGTTTGAGGCGGTGCTGCAAAGCATCCAACTCTTGGGCAGACACCAAATCCGCCTTGCTGATGAAAATCTGGTCAGCAAAACCCACCTGACGGCGAGCTTCCTGGCGGTCATTGAGTTGCTGAGCAGCATGCTTGGCATCGACGAGCGTCAAAATTGAATCCAATAAAAAGCTTTCTGCAATCTCATCGTCCATGAAAAACGTCTGCGCGACCGGCCCTGGATCGGCCAAACCCGTGGTCTCGATCACGATGCGCTCAAAGCTGAGCAAACCCTTGCGGCGCTTGGCGGCCAGCAGTTGCAGCGTGACACGCAGGTCTTCGCGGATGGTGCAGCAAATGCAACCGTTGCTCATCTGAATGATTTGCTCTTCGGTATCGGACACGAGTATGTCGTTGTCGATGTTTTCTTCACCAAACTCGTTTTCGATGACCGCAATTTTTTGGCCATGGGCTTCGGTCAGCACACGCTTGAGCAGTGTGGTTTTGCCGGAACCCAAAAAGCCAGTCAGGATAGTCACAGGAATCAAGGCCATGAAATGCTCCGCAAAATGTCAACAACAAAGATGGGGGAGTGTAGCGACGATCACAAGGCGAATGCGCGCCAAGGGGCTTGCCCGGCCCGGCGCACGCTGGTTCACCAGAACACGCCCTTTGAACCGTCCATGTCGAACTTTATTGGCGTTTGGCACGGGGATGCGCCGCGTCGTAGATTTGGGCCAAATGTTGAAAATCCAGCCGCGTATACACCTGCGTACTGCCGATGCTGGCATGACCCATCAGTTCTTGAACGGCACGCAAATCACCGCTGGACTGCAACAAATGGCTGGCAAAAGAGTGGCGCAGCATGTGGGGATGCACCGGTGTGGACAACCCTGCCAACTGGCTACGGCGCTTGAGGCGCTGTTCGACCGAGCGGGCGGTCAAACGCGTGCCATGACGCCCTGGAAAAAGTGCCAGCGATGCAGAAGAGGCCCCCAGCGTGGGCTGCAACAACATTCCAGGCATCTGACTGCGCAAAGGAAGCCAAAGTGCCAAGGCCTGCAAAGCTGCCTGACCCAAGGGCACGCTGCGGCGCTTGCCCCCTTTTCCGTGCACTTGAACCTCACCTTGTGACACATCGATCCAGCCGCGCCCAGCGCGAACAGCCTCGGCGCTGGGCGCAACGTCCAATCCCGTCAACTCGGACACGCGCAAACCACTCCCATACAACATTTCCACCATGGCGGCATCACGGGCCTCAAGCCAAGGGTCGTCATCTTGCTCCAAGTGCTCGGCCAGTTGCACGGCTTCATCCACCCCCAAAGCTTTGGGCAAAGGCTTGCCTCCCCGGGGCGCACGCACATCCACCACTGGGTTGTGTGCCATCAGCGCCTCCCGTCCCAGCCAAGTGTAAAAACCGCGCCAGACAGACAAAATGAGCGCCAAGCCCCGCCCGCTGCGGCCAGCGCCGTGTATTTGGGCCACCCAGCGTCGGATGTGCCCGGACTCCACCTCCAGCAAGGCCAGTTTTGAAGCCCGTGCCAAATCGAGCAAACGGATCAGGTCCAACCGGTACAGGGTGCAAGTGCGTTCGGACAGACGTTTTTCAAAACGCACATGCGCCAGATAGCGCAGCATCAAGGGATCAAGAGAGGGACCAGAAGTGTCAACCGTCAAATCGCTCACCCCAGGGCTTTCACCCCATGACACAGCTTTTTCCTCCACCTGACACGGTGGTTCTTGCTCAGGCGCTTTGGGCACAGGCTTGACCACCAAAAGCCTTCAAGTTTTGTGGCGCAAAATGGACAAAGCGGCACCGGCCAGCTCAGCCAAACGCTCCAGCAAATCGGTGCCCATCTGGCTGTTAAAGCGCTGAGGATCAGGCGAAGACAAAACCAGCAATCCAAACGCCGCCTGGCCGGGCGCTGAGCGCAAAGCCAGCAGCGCCAACGATGCCGCCTGCATCGGCTCAGCCAACCACTGCACGGCTTCAAAACCCGTGTTGGGCCCCAGATAGGGGCTGTCCAGCGAAGAAGCCAGGTCTTGCGTGGCGACGGTCACGCCTTGGGCAAAATCCGATCGAACATGGGCTGCGTCCACCGACCACAAACGCAAAGCCACTTGAGGCACCTGAAACAAATCGCGGATGTTGTCCACGGCCGATTCGGCCAGTTGCTCGGGTGGAGTGACGAGCAACTCACACGACCAGCGATGCAACTTGTCGGTCAACACCATGTTTTCGTTGCTGTGACGGATCATGTCCATGATCCGTTGCTCCAAGACCTTGATCTTGTCACGCAGCATCTGCGCTTGGCGTTCTTGCAGGCCCACGGCGCGGTGGCTTTGCGGGTGGGTCAGTTGCACAGAGGCCAACAAGGACGCATGGCGCTCAAAAAAGTCTGGCGTATTGACCAGGTAGTTGGCGATATCGTCCTCGGTGATCGGGCTCATGGGTTCGGGCTTGGTCATGTCTTTTTCCAGATATTCAAAGGTCCTCGGGCACATCGATGCTGCCCTCAAAGACCGAAGTTGCAGGGCCGGTCATCAGCACCGGGCTGTGGGCTTGCCCCGCCCATTCGATGGTCAACACGCCGCCCAAAGCCTGCACATCCACCTGGCTGTCGAGCCAGCCTTGGCGAATGCCTGCGACCACCGCCGCGCAAGCACCCGTGCCGCAAGCCAGCGTTTCGCCGGCACCGCGCTCGAACACGCGCAATTTGATTTGGCTGCGGGAAACAATTTGCATAAAGCCCGCGTTCACCCGCTTGGGGAAAGCCGGGTGGTTTTCAATCAGCGGGCCTTGCGCCAGCACCGGAAAAACGTCCACATCGTCCACCTGTTGGACGGCGTGCGGGTTGCCCATGGACACCACACCCACGCGAGCCAGACCCCATTTACCCAAATCCAGGTCAAACACAGGCCAGCCATTGACCTGGTCGCTGATCAGGCCGATGGGGTTGAAAGGCACGCGCTCCCAGTCGAACACGGGCGCGCCCATGTCCACCGTCACGCGCCCATCGGGGTTCATGCGCAGCTCGATTTCACCTTGCTGCACTTTCACGCGCACCGTGGTTTTGTCGGTCAGGCCCTTGTCGCGCACATAGCGCACAAAGCAGCGCGCGCCGTTGCCGCAATGCTCCACCTCGCCGCCGTCGGCGTTGTGGATCACGTATTCAAAATCCAGTCCCGGCGCAGGTGAAGGCCGCACGGTGAGGATCTGGTCAGCGCCCACGCCAAAGTGGCGATCGGCCAAAAAACGGTACTGTGCAGCGTTCAGGCCCAGGCGGCCCCGCGTTTCGTCGAGCACGACAAAATCATTGCCGGCCCCTTGCATCTTGGTAAAGCGAATGTGCATGGCCGCAATTATCGCCCGTGCACAGGCCCTCAGCAGCCTGATAATGGGGCATGGCACGCACATCCCAACTCCTCTACCCCCAACGTGAACCTGCGCCCCTGCGCCCAGCAGCCACCGTGCTGCTCTTGCGCGATGGGCCCCAAGGCATCGAGGTCTTGATGACCCGACGCTCCATGACCGCGAGCTTTGCGCCCGGTGCCTATGTGTTCCCGGGCGGCGGCATCGATGCCGCCGATGCTCAAGCACACGGCATGGGTCAGCGCCGCCCCAAGCAAAGCGACTTGCACCTGACGCAAGCGATCGCTGCGATCCGTGAAAGCTTTGAAGAGCTGGGCATTTTGTTTGCCCGCCACACCGATGGGCGCTGGGCTGACAACACGGACATCACCCACATCGACCGCAAAGCCCCTTTTGCCACACAGTGCCAAGCCAAAGGCTTGACCTTGGCCGCCGACCAGGTGTTTGTGCTGGCCCACTGGATCACCGACCGCGACCTGCCGCGCCGCTTTGACGTGCCCTTTTTGGTGGCCCGCATGCCCGAAGGCCAAACCCCGGTGGCCGACGAGTCCGAGCAGTTCGAGCCCGTCTGGGTGCGCCCGGTCGATGCGCTGACGCGCCACCAAGCGGGGCAGTTTTTCATCATCTTCCCGACCATTCGCACGCTCGAGCGCCTCAAGGCCTTTAACAAGGTGGATGAAGTGCTGCAGGCCTGCGCCGTGAACGACGAGCCGCTGTGGACCAGCTGCCCCCGCGCCGGCTGGCTGGCGGGCAAGGAAGCGCGCTACATGGAGCACGAAGCCCCGTTTGGCGAGCTGGCCCTGGTGACGCCCGACGGGCAAATCCACCACCACTTGGACTGGCAGACCGACCAGCCGGTGCCTCTGCTCCAAAACGTGCAGCGCCTGACCGCCCCCAACCCCGGCGTGATGACCGGCCCTGGCACCAACAGCTACTTGGTGGGCGACCCCAACACAGGCTACATCGCCATCGACCCCGGCCCTGCCGACGAGAACCACCTGCAGCGCCTGTGGCGTGCAGCAGGCGGGCAAATCAAGGCGATTGTGTGCACCCATTCGCACGCAGACCACTCACCGGGCGCAGCCCCATTGCAAGCGCTGTGCACCCACAAACCGCCCATTTTGGGCCTGGCCTCCAAGCCCACCGCCCGCGCCAACAGCCGCTTCACGCCCGAGCGAGAACTGGCCGATGGCGAAAAACTGGTGCTGCAAGGCCTTGGTGTGGACGGCGAGATCACCCACACCTTGCGCGTGGTGCACACCCCTGGCCATGCGGCCAATCACCTGTGCCTGGTGCTCGAAGAAGACGGCCTGCTGTTTTCGGGTGACCATGTGCTCAATGGCAGCACAACGGTGATCGACCCACCCGACGGCCACATGGGTGACTATTTGGATTCGCTGGACAAACTGGCCGCAGCTTGTGATGCCGGCGGCATCGAATTCATCTTGCCTGCGCACGGCCATGTGCTGGGTTTTGCACACCAAGCCATCACGCACCTGAAAGCGCACCGACTCAAGCGCGAAGCCAAAATAGCCGCCGCCATGCAAGCCCTGCCCCAAGGCAGCCTGCAAGAGTGGGTGGAAAAAGCCTACGACGACGTGCCACCCCGCCTGTGGCCCGTGGCCGCACGTTCTTTACAAGCGCATGTGGACCACATTCGCGAACAAGCATTGTCTTGATTCGCACCCATCATTTTTGAAAGCATGGATGATTTCCTCTGAAGAAGGCATCCGCCTGGCCAAACGCGTGGCCGCCGAGCAAAACTGCTCGCGCCGCGAAGCCGAAGCCTTGATCGTGGCCGGCGGCGTACAAGTGGGTGGCAAAGTGGTCACTGACCCGGCCAGGCGCGTGCGCCCCGAGCAGGACGTTCAGGTCAACCGCTTGGTCTCGATGGCCGCATTGGCCCCCATGACTTTGGTGCTGTTCAAGCCAGCCCACCGGGTGGCCAATCTGGCCTGGCTGCAAGACACCGTGGGTCTCAAGGCCCCCCAGCCCGGCATTTGGGGACCTGAACGCCTGTCCAAAATGCAAATGCCCCTGCCACTGGCCAAACCCGCCAGCGGTTTGTGTATTTTTTCGGACGATGTGGGCGTGCTGCGCCACCTGGAAGACCGCCGCAGCCCCATGGAACAAGAATGGATGGCCACCGTGGGGAGTGAAGTGCCCGAAAGCCTCATCAAAGCCCTGAACGGCCCCGGCATCCGCGCCAGCGTCAACCGCCAGACTGACCAACTCACGGTGCTGCGCATCGCGGGCAAAGACATTGACGGCCTGGACCTGGGCCGCTGGCTGGACGAGCAATGCCCCTTGCAAGACCTGCGCCGCCAACGGGTGGGGCGTTTGAGCGTCTCACCTCTGGAGTCCGGTCAGTGGCGGCAACTGGAAGGCTATGAACGCTTTTAGTTGATGTCCGACAAAAACACACAGGATTTACCCTTGAAAAGAAATGGGCAATCCCCATTTGTGTCAAGAGTCTGAGAAAATTGTTATTCAGTCCTGATTGTGAAAACCACAAACTGTGACCGGGCCAGTGTCCATGAGGGCTTGGCCAATGTACTAAGGAGCACACCATGCGTTTGAGCACCAAGAGCCGATTTGCCGTCACCGCGATGATCGACGTTGCACTGCGCGAAGACCGCGGCCCCGTTTCACTGGCCGCCATCAGCGTGCGCCACCAAATTTCGCTGTCCTACCTCGAGCAGCTGTTCAGCAAACTCCGCCAGCAAGGCCTGGTCGAGAGCACCCGCGGCCCCGGCGGCGGTTATTCGCTGTCGCGCAACGCCGAAAAAATCACCATGGCCGACATTGTGGGCGCTGTCGATGCGCCCTCTGATGAAGAAGCAGCTGCCGAAGGCGGCTGGATGAACAGTGACCTGTGGGCCGGTTTGAACGAAAAAATGCTGACCCACCTGCAGTCCATCAGCTTGCGTCAATTGGTGGCCGAACAACGCACCAAAGGCGTGACGGTTGAGCCAGCTCCTGCCCCGTCCGTGAAGCGCGGCGTGTTTGCCAAGCCCAAAAGCACCTTGAAAATCACGGCGCCCAATTCAGTTTTTGCCCTTGCTGGCAGCTTGTTGCCTTCACGCGGCTGATTCCACAAGGCTCCACAAAAAAACCCGCTTCGGCGGGTTTTTTTGTGGGTCTTAAAAAAGTGTGAAGCTCGCCGATAAGCCGGATTCTGTGCATGGGGTTTCCCCCATGTGACCACCATTACTCTGGGCCGCCGGTCACCCGAACGGCTCGATGCTACCTACCCGCACACTCCGGGGGCCCCGTCAACGTGTGCCTACTTGGTATTGCTGCGCGTAGAGATTGCCCGTTTCACCCGAACTGAATCGGCTCGTCTCTGTTGCTCTGATCCTCACCTTAGGGCCTGCCACTTGCGTGGCCGACTTGTCGGTGGACAGCCGTTAGCTGCTACGCTGCCCTGTGCAGTCCGGACGTTCCTCCAGTGCTTTGTTTCCAAAATTGCACCAGCGGTGGTCTGGCGGGCTTCACCCCCACATTATCAGCCCTGCTGGAGCAGGTATAACGGTATGTAGAAACTGTTGAAGCTGTATCGCAACTTTGCACCAAAATGTTCAGACCCAAAACCCAACACGAAGCCCCACCATGACATTCGACAACGTTCTGCAAACCATCGGCAACACGCCCCACATCCGCATCAACAAGCTGTTCGGCAACAGCCACAAGGTCTATGTCAAGAGCGAGCGTGCCAATCCGGGCGGGTCCATCAAGGACCGGATTGCATTGGCCATGATCGAAGACGCCGAGCGCAGCGGCGCGCTGCAACCCGGCGCAACCATCATTGAACCCACATCGGGCAACACCGGCGTAGGCTTGGCTCTGGTCGCGGCCGTCAAAGGCTACAAGCTGATTTTGGTCATGCCCGACAGCATGTCTGTCGAGCGTCGCCGCCTCATGTTGGCCTATGGTGCCAGTTTCGACCTGACCCCTCGCGAAAAAGGCATGAAAGGTGCCATCGCCCGCGCAGAAGAGCTCAAGGCCCAAACCCCCAACGCTTGGATTCCCCAGCAGTTTGAAAACCCCTCCAACATCGACGTCCATGTGCGCACCACGGCCCTTGAAATCGCCAACGACTTTCCTGGCGGCGTTGACTACATCATCACCGGCGTGGGGACCGGCGGGCACCTGAGCGGTGTGGCGCAGGTGCTCAAATCCCAATGGCCGCAACTCAAGGTATTTGCCGTGGAGCCCTCTGCGTCACCCGTGATCAGCGGCGGCTCACCCTCCCCACACCCTATTCAGGGCATTGGCGCGGGCTTTATCCCCAAAAACCTGAAAACCGATTTGCTGGATGGCGTGATTCAAGTCGACGCCGAAGCGGCCCGCGAGTACGGCCGGCGCAGTGCGCGTGAAGAAGGCTTGTTGGTGGGCATCTCCAGCGGTGCCACGCTGGCTGCCATTGCGCAAAAGCTCCCCGAAATTCCAGCAGGCAGCACCGTCTTGGGTTTCAACTACGACACCGGCGAGCGCTACCTGTCGGTCGAAGGTTACCTGCCCGCTTGACGCGCGCTGCGGCTGCGGTTTACCTCAGCAAGAAGTTGCCGTGGCCTGCGTTCAGGGCGGTTGCCGCAGTGACGGTTTCGTCTTTCAGGTCCACCCCGGAAAGCTGGCGCTGTCGCGACTGAGCCAGCAGGAAATGCAGTTTGTGGGCAGCTTCGTCATACGACAGCCCGGCGGGTCGCACATTTGAAATGCAATTGCGGCTCGCATCCGTGAGGCCCACGCGGGGCATCCACGTCAGGTACAGGCCCATGCTGTCCGGCGAACTCAAACCGGGGCGCTCCCCGATCAACACCACCACGGCTTTGGCGCCCAGCGCCTGCCCGATTTCATCGCCGATGGCGACACGGGCTTGGCGCACCACGCACAAGGGCGCGAGCTGCCAACGCTCCCCCTCCATGCGCTGGTACAAAGCGGCAAGGAAGGGCGCAGCGTTTTGCTCAATGGCCAAAGCCGACAGTCCGTCTGCGATCACCAATGCGAGGTCAAACGATCGCGCCTCCAAGGTGTCTTCAAAAGGGGCCAACACTTCACGCGATCCGATGTCCAGCCGACGCCCCAGATCGGGGCGCTGCAAGTAATGGTGGCGATCGGTGGCCGCGCTGTGCAGTTGGAGCACAGCGCCCGGCAGACCGGGCCATGCCACGCTGAGCTGCTCCGACAAGGCCTTACCATCCAAACCGTGGTGCACGGCGTCGCGCGCCTGAGCGTGGGCGAGTTGGAACGCAAGGTGCGCGCTTGTGGGCAAGCTCACGCCGGAGCGACCCAAGGCAATGCGGGCATCGGTGAATTGGCGCAACGCCACCCAGGGGTTGGCGGTCACTGGCAAGGGTTGACCAGGCATGCTTGACCTCAGGCCAAAGGCAACAAGGCTGGCTCGAACGCAGTCGGCAACCCGGGTGGCAACACCAAGTCAGCACCCTGCCCTTGGAAGATATTCATGCGCTGCAACCAGGCTTCGAACTCCGGCGCGGGCCGCAAGCCCAGCACCTTGCGGGCATACAGGGCGTCGTGGAAAGACGTCGTTTGGTAGTTCAGCATGATGTCGTCCGAGCCAGGGACGCCCATCACGAAGTTGCAGCCTGCTGCCCCCAACAAGGTCAGCAGCACATCCATATCGTTCTGATCGGCCTCGGCGTGGTTGGTGTAGCAAACATCGCAGCCCATGGGCAAACCCATCAGCTTGGCGCAGAAGTGGTCTTCCAGGCCTGCGCGGATGATCTGCTTGCCATCAAACAGGTACTCGGGACCAATGAAGCCCACCACCGTGTTGACCAGCAGCGGCTTGAAAGCGCGTGCCACGGCATAGGCACGCGCCTCGCAGGTTTGCTGGTCCATGCCATGGTGGGCATTGGCGGAAAGTGCGCTGCCTTGCCCGGTTTCGAAATACATCACGTTGTCACCCACCGCCCCCCGGTTCAGCGAGAGGGCCGCGCTGCGCGCCTCGGCCAACAGCGCCAGGTTCAAACCGAAGCTGCTGTTGGTGGCCTCGGTGCCACCGATCGACTGGAAAACCAGATCCACGGGCGCACCGCGCTCAATGGCCTGGATGGTGTTGGTCACATGGGTGAGCACGCAGCTTTGGGTTGGGATCTCGTAGTGCGCAATGACATCCGCCATCATGTGCACCAATTTCATCACTTGCGCCACGTTGTCGGTGGCAGGGTTGATGCCAATCACAGCATCCCCGCTCCCGTAAAGCAAACCATCCAACAAGCTGGCGGCGATGCCCGTGGCATCGTCGTTGGGGTGATTCGGCTGCAAGCGCGTTGCCATGCGCCCGGGCAGGCCGATGGTGTTGCGAAATGCAGTGACCACCCGGCATTTTTTGGCCACCAAAATCAAATCCTGGTTGCGCATGAGCTTGCTCACAGCGGCCGCCATCTCGGGGGTGATGCCGGGTGCCAAAGCGCTCAGAGCCTCGGTGTCTGCCGCATCGCTGAGCAGCCAGTTGCGAAAGTCGCCCACCGTCAGGTGACTCACCGCCGCAAACGCTTCAACAGGGTGGGTATCCAGAATCAGGCGGGTCACTTCGTCCGACTCGTAGGGCACCAAAGCCTCTGTCAGGAAGGTGCGCAAGGGCAGCTCCGCCAGAGCCATCTGGGCGGCAGCCCTCTCCTGCGCCGTGTGCGCAGCGACCCCGGCCAGCAAATCTCCGGAGCGTAATGGCGTGGCCTTGGCCATCAGGTCTTTGAGGTCCTGAAAACCATAAACATGGCTTGCGACGGTGTGCTGGTAGGGATGGCTTGGCACGGCAGTGAATGGTTCAAGTGGCAGGTCACAAAAACCCGGGGTTTATTGGGCTGTGGGGGCGCTCACGTCTTCGGGCATGGCGTCCGCACGCTGTTGTCCGGTCATCTTAAAGTAAGCGTAGCCCAAGGCCAGAAAGCCCAAAAACAAACCAAAGATCAAAGGGTTGTAGAAGACCATGGTGGCCATGCACACCAACGCACAGAACAACGCAAACGCTGGAAAGAAAGGGTAGAACGGCGCACGGAAAGGGCGCACCATGGACGGTTCTGACTGGCGCAGTTTGAACAGGCTGAGCATGCTCAAGATGTACATCAAGATGGCGCCGAACACCGACATGGTGACAATGTTCGCGGTCAGCGACTGACCACCGATGGTGATGAAAGAATCGCTGTAGATGGCCACAATTCCGACAAAGCCGCCGGCCAGAATGGCACGGTGCGGGGTCTTGAAGCGGGGATGCACTTTGGCAAAGTAAGAAGGCAGGAATGCCTCGCGGGACAAGGCGTAGATCTGGCGCGAGTAGCCCATGATGATGCCGTGGAACGACGCCACCAGACCGAACAGGCCCAGCCACACCAAAATGTGCAGCCAGCCGCTGTTGTCACCCACGATGAATTTCATGGCCTGGGGCAAGGGGTCGTTGATGTTGGCGAGTTGGGTCCAGTCACCGGCACCACCTGCAAACACCATCACACCCACAGCCAAGAACACCAGGGTCAGGATGCCGGTGATGTAGGCGATCGGTATGGAGCGCTGGGGGTCTTTGGCTTCTTCTGCGGCCATGGCAACGCCTTCTATCGCCAAGAAAAACCAGATGGCAAACGGAATGGCAGCAAACATGCCGGGCACTGCAGCCCAAGTGAAGTCGTCCTGGCCAGACCACCCGCCCTTGGTGAAGTTGGCCATGGAAAAGCCGGGGGACACCACGCCCATGAACACCAGCAACTCAAAGACAGCAATGAGGGTGATGAACAACTCGAAAGTGGCCGCAATTTGAACGCCGACGATGTTGAGCGTCATGAACACCAGATAAGCACCCAGTGCTGCCAACTTGGGGTCAAGTGAGGGGAACTGCACGTTCAGATAGGCGCCCATTGCCAAGGCAATGGCAGGCGGGGCGAACACAAACTCCACCAGCGTGGCCGCACCGGCCAAATAGCCGCCGGTGGGGCCAAAGGCGCGCTTGGCATAGGCAAAGGGACCACCGGCTTGGGGAATGGCCGTGCTCAGCTCGGTAAAACTGAAGATGAAGGTGGTGTACATGGCCGCAACGAACAGGGTGGTGACCAGAAAACCCAAGGTGCCAGCGGATGCCCATCCATAACTCCAACCAAAGTATTCGCCAGAAATGACCAGCCCAACGGCGATGCCCCACAACTGCAAGGTGTTGAGCACCGGCTTGAGCGCATGGGCACCCGATTGGGTTTGTGACGTTGACATGTGGTTTCTCCAGCATGG
>JAIXOX010000126.1 GCA_027486555.1 Comamonadaceae bacterium | reverse complement strand
TCCAGGAAGCCCCCTGTAGGAGCGGCGCCCTCGCCGCGATAAAGCCTCGCAGACCACTGCCCATCGCCCCGGGGGCGGTGCACCCACAAAATGCAGGCATTCCCTCTGTAGGAGCGGCGCCCTCGCCGCGATAAAGCCTCGCAGACCACCACCCATCGCCCCGGGGGCGGTGCACCCACAAAATGCAGGATGCCCCCTGTAGGAGCGACGCCCTCGTCGCGAAAAGCCTCGCAGACCACTGCCCATCGCCCCGGGGGCGGTGCACCCACAAAATGCAGGAAGCCCCCTGTAGGAGCGGCGCCCTCGCCGCGATAGAGCCTCGCAGACCACTGCCCATCGCCCCGGGGGCGGGGCTCCTACAAAATGCAGGAACTTTCAGGTGCGACGCCCTCGCAGCGGTCGGTACCTCCAGATCCGACAGGTATTACATGCGTTCAAAAATCGCCGCAATGCCCTGACCGCCGCCGATGCACATGGTCACCAGCGCATAGCGGCCGTTCACACGCTGCAGCTCGTACAGGGCTTTCACGGTGATCAGCGCGCCGGTCGCACCAATCGGGTGGCCCAGCGAAATGCCCGAGCCGTTGGGGTTGACTTTGGCCGGGTCCAGGCCCAGTTCGCGCGTCACGGCGCAAGCCTGCGCAGCAAAGGCTTCGTTGGCCTCGATCACGTCCAAGTCGTTCACGCTGAGGCCAGTTCTCTTGAGCACGGCGTGTGTGGCCGAGATCGGGCCCACGCCCATGATCTTGGGGTCCAAGCCGGTGTGGGCATAACCGACCAAGCGGGCCATGGGCTTCGCACCCCGGGCCTTGGCGGCACCGGCTTCCATCAGCACCACAGCGGCTGCAGCATCGTTGATGCCCGAGGCGTTGCCCGCGGTCACGGTGCCGTTTTCTTTCACGAACACGGGCTTGAGTTTGGCCATGTCTTCGAGCTTGCAGCCTGGTCGGAAATGCTCGTCGGTGGTGTAGGCCACGTCGCCTTTTTTGCTTTTGAGCATGACCGGCATGATCTGGTCTTTGAAGCGGCCTTCGGTGGTGGCGCGCTCGGCGCGGTTGTGGCTTTCCACGGCCAGTGCATCCTGCATTTCGCGGGTGATGCCGTATTGGGCAGCCACGTTTTCAGCGGTCACGCCCATGTGGATGTTGTGGAAGGGATCGTGCAGGGCACCGATCATCATGTCGATCATCTTGGTGTCGCCCATGCGTGCGCCAAAGCGGGTGGCCAGGCTGGCGTAAGGCGCGCGGCTCATGTTTTCTGCGCCGCCGCCAATGGCGATGTCACAGTCGCCCAGCAAGATGGACTGGCTGGCGCTGACGATGGCTTGCAGGCCCGAGCCGCACAGGCGGTTCACGTTGAAAGCGGGCGTGCCCTCGGCGCAGCCGCCGTTGATGGCCGCCATGCGCGACAAATACATGTCTTTGGGTTCGGTGTTGACCACATGGCCGAACACCACATGGCCGACGTCTTTACCGTCGGTGCCCGCGCGGGACAGGGCTTCGCGCACGACTTGTGCAGCCAGCTCGGTGGGGGCAATGTCCTTGAGGCTGCCGCCAAAGGTACCAATGGCGGTGCGCACACCGCTGACAACAACAACTTCACGGCTCATGGGGATTCTCCAGATTCAAAAAAAGATCAATTGAAAGATTGATGACCCAAACAGTGTCAGGGTCAATGGCTACAAGGGCCTGACAAGCTGGGCCAATGGGGTCTGTGTGGGTGATTTCTGTCACGCCCTCGCCGAGATGGTGCCATGCAGACCACCCAGAATCGCCCCGAGGGCGGGGCTCCTACAAAATGCAGGTTGCTTCTTGTAGGAGCGACGCCCCCGTCGCGATCACCCTCGCAGACCACCCAGAATCGCCCCGAGGGCGGGGCTCCTACAAAATGCGGCATTCGCCATTGGGCGGCTTTTACACTGACGCACAGGCCATGACATGCCTTTGACTTCAAACTTGACGGGGCCTGATGCACAGCGCTTTGCATCAGCTACGCACATCGGCCACGGCTTGCTCGCCAAAGTCAGGGCGGGCCAAGAAAGCCAGCACCTGCGCGGCCGCTTGTGGGGCGCTGCTGAGTTGCCCATTGGCCTTGAGCTGCAAAAACTTGTTCTGGTCAGGAAATGTTTCGCCCGCAGCACCGCGCATCTGCACCTGCATGTCGGTGTCGATGACCCCGGGGGCGAGTGAGCAGACTTTGGCTCCATGCGTTTGCAGGGCTTCGTCCAGCGCCATGCAGCGCGTGAAATGGTCCATGCCCGCCTTGGCCGCGCAATAGCCAGCTTGCGAGGCCATGGGGTAGCGCCCCAGGCCGGAAGAAATGTTGAGCACTTTGCGGGGCACAGTCCATGACCGTGTTGCGCCCAAAAATGCGGCGCAAAGGGCCATGGGCGCTTCCAGACCCACACGCAGCGCCCAAGCCAAATCGGCAGGCTGGGATTGGCTCATGGGCAAGATGGGGGGAATCACCCCGGCATTGTTGATCAGGCTGATGCTGGCCAGCGCCTCAGGGTTTTGGCCTTCAAGCCAGTCCTTCAGGCGGGTCGCTGCGCCAGCGCCATCGGCCAAATCGTGGGTCCATTGCGTCAGGGGCACCGCAGCTTTTTGGGCGGCAATGTCCAGGGCGGGGTTGGCGTTGCGCGAGATGCACAACAAGGCGTTGCCCGTTTGCAGCAATTGCTCGGCCATGGCCAAGCCCATGCCCCGGGAGGCCCCTGTGAGGATGTAAAGGTGGTGTTTCATGCCAAGCATGTTAGGGCCAAGCCGTCACTTGCGCAAAGCCGCTCAGCACCCATGAGTCATGTGGAAGACAGCTGCATTGGCGTCGCTGCTCAAGCGGTGTTCAATGGGTGACGCGCCATGATTGGGTATGCTCAAGCCTTGATTCATTTTTTATTATTTTGAGCCCGAAGGTATGAAAAAAATACAGGGATTCAAGGCTTCGCCTGCAAAGTCCACAGCCAAGTCCGCAGCCACGCTGAACCGCCAACTCTCTGACTTGGGGCAACGTTTTGTGCAGTTGTCGGCGCAGGGCGACTTTGCGGCGGCTTTGGCGGTCAACACACAAGCCCGCCAGCTCATGCCCTTGCACCCTCAAATATTGGGCGACGCGGCGTTTTGTCACCTGCGCTTGGGCGACCGCGAGCAAGCCCGCAGCATTTATCTGCAAGCGTGCCCACTGGCCCCCGAGGACGTGAACTTGTGGGACGGTTTGACCGAAACCTGTGGCCACCTGGGCCTGATGGACGATGTGCGCCAGTACGGCTTGCGCAGCCTGACGCTCAAGGATCAAAAAACCCGCGCGCAGCCAGCTCGGCCGTTGCCCGCGCAAGTGCCTCCACCGGGCCAGGATGCTCGCCGTCAGGTGATCGCTTTCAGTTTGTTCGGAGATCAGCCACGTTACTGTGAAACCGCCAAATTGAACGTCATGGTGGCGCAGCAACTCTTGCCCCATTGGACCTGCCGTTTTTATGTGGACGGCACCGTCCCATTGGCCGTGCGCGAATCGTTGCGCGCCATGGGTGCACAGGTGCTCGACGTGTCCGAGCAGGACCGACAAGAACTCAGTGGCCTGATGTGGCGTTTTTTGGTCACGGAGGACGAAGGGGTTGACCGCTTTTTGATCCGCGATGCCGATTCCTTGATTTCAAAGCGCGAGGTGGCTGCCATTGAGGCTTGGCTGCGCAGCGACCGGCATTTTCATTTGATGCGCGATTATTTTTCTCACACCGAACTCTTGTTGGCCGGCATGTGGGGTGGGTGCGGCGGTGTGTTGGGCCCCTTGCGCCAGCCCATGGTGGATTTCATGAAACAAGGGCAGTACTTGGGCCTGCGGGTGGTAGATCAGCACTTTTTGCGCCAATGCATCTGGCCCACCGTGCGCCAGAGCGTGCTGTCGCACGATCCAGTTTTTGGTTTCATGGCGGGGCAGGATTTTCCGCCCCACGAAGCCCAGGACCTGGGCCTTGCCTTTCATGTGGGGTGCAATTTGTCGAGCACCAGCATTGGTGCCAGTACCGACCTGCCGCAAGGCCAGTCGGTGACCTGGAAAATCGTGGACGCCCAGCAAGTCACCATTTGCCAATATGCCAGCCCGGTCCACCAAGGCCAATGGCAGGCCGATATTCCCGGCCCCTACGCCCAAATGCTCACCCAAGGGGTGTGGCGCGTCGAGGTGGTGCGCTGATCTGATGTCATGAGCCTTGGGCTGCGCGGATGCGGTTCACCTGCAAAGGGGTGACCTCGGGTGCCTGGTTGCCCCAATGGGTGCGCAGGTGGGTCAGCACGGCGGCAATCTCGCGGTCTTCGAGTTCGAGCACGGCCGGGGGCATGCCAAATGGCCGCGGGTGCAAGGCCGTGGCGGGGCCGTAGCCGCCGTACAGCACCAATTGCACCAGGTTGGTGGGGTCGTTCATGCGCACGGCGCGGTTGCCCGCCAGGGCCGGGTAGGCCACCTCGCCTTTGGGGGTGTTCAGGCCCTCGCCTTTTTCGCCGTGGCATGCCAGGCAGTGCCGTTCGTAAGTCTTCAGGCCCAGCTGGGCCATTTGCAATCCCACACGGGCAGGGGCGGGGGGCTGCGTAGGGCGCTGGGTTGCTGATTTCGCACCGGCTTGCAAATAGAGCGCCATGGCACTCAGGTCAGACTCGCTCAGGTGCTGCAGGCTGTGCTGCACCACTTCGCCCATGGGGCCGCTGGTTTGTGCGGTGTTGGACGCGCCGGTGCGCAGCAAGCGCACGATCTCGGGCAGGGGCGTGCTGGCCAGGCCGGTTTCGGCGTCGCTTGTCAGGTTGGGGGCGTACCAGTTGAGCACGGGGATCAGCCCGCCAGACAAGTCATTGACCGCTCCGCTGGCCCCCATAGCATTTCGGGGGCTGTGGCAGGCCGCGCAATGGCCCAGGCCTTGCACCAAATAGGCACCCCGGTTCCATTCGGTGCTTTGGGTCTTGTCGGCTTGGAACGGGGCGGGCTCAAAGTACAGGCTGCGCCACACAGCCAAGGCGGGCTGCGTGCCCAATGGCCAGACCAAGGTGTGGGCCGTTGGGGCTTGCACCACCGGGGCTTGGGTGTTCAGCCAGGCAAAAATCGCGTCGCTGTCTTCGCGGCTCACCACGCTGGTGTGGTTGTAGGGAAAAGCCGGAGCCAGCAAGCGCCCCCCTTTGGATCGGCCGTGGTGCATGGCTTGCCAGAAGTCATGCGCTGACCAACGGCCCAAACCTGTTTCGGGGTCGGGCGTGAGGTTGCTGCTGTAGACGCCGCCAAACGGTGTCTCGATGCGGCGTCCGCCTGCCAGTGGCACCGAGCCTCTGGCGGTGTGGCAAGCCATGCAGTTGCCTGCCAAAGCCAGGTAACGGCCTTGTTCGATTTGGGCCTCGGATGGGCGGGCGTTTGTTTCAGTCGGCGCGGGGGGGGTCTGCAAAAGATCACCCCAGTTGTCCCAGACGACTGCCAAGGCCAGCACCAGCACATTGAGCAGGGTGATCCAAGCCAAGCGTTTGACGGGGTGCATGTCCATCAGGAATCGTTTCATGGCGGGCCTTTCTTGGCAGGCTTGGCCGCGTGTTGGGGGTTGGGCGTCAATGAGGCCGCAATCGGTTCTGACAACTCTGGCGCGCTGCCGCAGCGCAGGTCCTCGGGCAAAGCGGGCCCAGGCGGCACGCGTTCGGCAGGGCGGGTGTCGGCCGGCAGTGGCTGGCGAGCCAGCCAACTTGACACCGCGATCAAGTCCGGGGTGGGGATGCGTTTGACCACCTCGGCCATGCAGTCGGGGGCGTGCGCGCGGCGTTGCCCGGTTTGCCAGGCCCCCAGCTGCGCATTGAGGTAGTCCAGCGGCAGGCCCAGCAAGCCCGGCACGTTGGGTTGCACGCCGGTCAGGCGCACGCCGTGGCACTTGGTGCAGGCAGGCAAGCTGCGTGTCGCATCACCTTGTGTGGCCAGTTGCTGGCCCCTGGCCAAGCGCTCGGCGGTGATGGCGTTGTTGGCGGTGGGGACCGGGTAGGGCAGTTTCAGATCGGCAAAGTACTGCGCCATTTCGCCCAGATAAGCATCGCTCAGCGGGTCCACCAAGCGGGCCATCAGTTCGTAATGGCGACGACCTTGTGCGAAATTGCGCAATTGGTTGTGCAAATAACCGGCAGGTTTGCCAGCCAAACGGGGGTAATAACCATCGGGCCCGGCGCGGCCTTGGTCACCGTGGCAAGCGGTGCAGGCGCGGCTGCGCTCGGCCATGCTGTCGATCACGCGCTTGGGGGTCTGAGCCACAGCCCAAGGGCTGGCCAAGCTGCTGGCCGTCACCAGCAGGGTCGCCCAAACAACAGGCCATGGGCGCAAGCGCTGGGTTGTCGTGGGGCCGGAAGTGTTGCTGGCTGTGTGCCTGAATCTTGCTAAAAGGGTGAAATTCTGTGGGCTGGGAAAGGTCGGCATCCTTGGAAGATAACCGAAGCGGCGACAATGTCGGGTTTTGCGCCAAAGTCTTGTCCCTATGGCGTGTTGTTTTTCATTTCAAGTTCAAGCCATGTCCGATATCCAAGTCCGATTCGCCACCCTTCAGGATGCGCCTGCCGTTGCCGCACTGCATGTGAGCGCTTGCCGCGCCGCTTACGCGGGGCAAGTGCCCGATGCCCATTGGGACACCACTCCCATGCCCAAACGCGTGTCATTCTGGAAAGAAGCCATTGAATACGGTGAGCCCCAGGTCGTGGTGGCCACGGCGGGCCGCGATGTGGTGGGTTTTGTGGGTTTTGACCGCTCGCGTGACCCCAAGTCCAAAAACACCACCGGTGAAATTTGGGCCATTTACGCCGCGCCAGACCGCATCGGCCAAGGCATTGGTCTGGCTTTGTGGGACGCTGCCCGCGAAGGCCTGCAAGACGAAGACTGCACCGAGGTCACCGTCTGGCTGCCTTTGTTGCATGAAACAACCCTGCGCTTTCACGACCTGGCCGGTTTCAAGCGCGAGATGAACACCGCCCGCACCGTGCCCCTGGGCGGTGTCAAAGTCGAAGAAGTGCGGCTGAAGCGAAAATTGAACTGAACGGCCCGCCATGCACATCATGTTGGCCCCGATGGAGGGCTTGCTCGACCACACCTTGCGTGATGTGCTGACCCGCGTGGGCGGGGTCGATGCCTGCGTGTCCGAGTTCATTCGGGTCACCAACACCGTCTTGCCCCGCCGCGCCTTTGTTCGGGTGGCCCCTGAGTTGCTCAACCAAAGCCGCACGCCAGCCGGGGTGCTGGTGAAAGTGCAATTGCTCGGATCCGACCCCATTTGCTTGGCCGACAATGCGGCCGCCTTGGCCGAGCTGGGGCCTGCCGGAATTGACCTGAACTTTGGCTGCCCCGCCAAAACCGTGAACCAGCACCGGGGTGGGGCGGTGTTGCTCGATGAGCCCGAGCTGGTGGGGCAAATTGTGGCGGCCGTGCGCCGCGCGGTGCCTGCACACATTCCGGTGTCGGCCAAGATGCGACTGGGCTACAACGATGACCGCCGCGCCGAAGACTGCGCCCAAGCCATTGAGGCGGCAGGGGCCAGCGAACTGGTGGTGCATGCCCGCACCAAGGCCCACGGCTACCGTCCGCCTGCGTACTGGGACCGGATTGCCGACTTGCGCCAGCATGTGCGCTTGCCCTTGGTGGCCAATGGCGAAATCTGGACCGTGGCCGACGCCTTGCGCTGCTGCGAAGTGACGGGCTGCGACCGCATCATGATCGGGCGAGGCATGGTGACCGATCCCGGGCTGGCCTTGGCCATTGCGGCCCAGGTGCAAACCGGTCAAAGCCTGGGGCCTGGGCAAGGCGTGGCCTGGAGCCGCTTGCTGGACTTGATGCAGGTGTTTTGGGTGGGCATTGGTTTGCGGGTGGCCAGCCGCCACCGCTCGGGAAGGCTCAAGCAGTGGCTGAACTACATGCGCCGCGTTTATCCGCAAGCCCAGCAGGCTTTTGACGCCCTGCGTCTGGTGCACGACGCTTCAGAAATTGACCGCTGGCTGCAACAGCAAACACAGATGGCAGCGCTTGACTGGGAGCCGGTTCAGTCGATGGGGTGAAGTCGCAGGTGGTTGGCCACTTCGGTGCGCAGGGTTTCGAGTTGAGGGGCCAGCAAGCTGTAGGCCGCCCGCAGTTCACTGGCTTCGGCGTGTTTGCTCATGGCCTCGACCTTGACCACATGCTCGACCAGACCGTCAACACAAAACACCGGGGTAAAGCCCTTGAGTTGGTGCAGGATGCGGTTGGCACCATAAACATCGTCTTTGTCCAGCGACGCTTGCAAAAGAGGCAAGTCATCGCTGAGCGTTTGATGCAATGTTTTGAGCAGGGACAACACACCATTGGCGTCGCCAATGAACTCCATGGCCCGGTCAACGGACAAATAAATGGGCTGTTCAGAGTTGCTCATGCGGCAAGCTTACAAGTGAATACAAAAAACACGTTACTGAATGCAACGCACCAGACGCTATTCTAGTCAAGCAAAGCACTCAGTCCACGCTCAGGTTCGAAACGTTTGTTTTTAAACAGCAAACGACTGGGGCCTGGGAAGGCTGGCGTCTGAATGCTGTGACGCGGATCGCCGGGGTAGCAAATGGTGCGGATGCCCTCATCGTCAAAGGGCTCGGGCTGAATCACGGGCGGTTTTCTCTGCCGCGCCTCGTCCAGAACGCTTTGCACATGGGGGTGGCGATGCAGGTGGACCAAACTCATGATTTGCGGCGGGGCCAGCTCGATCTCACGGTCCCAGTAACGCAGCAGCGCATCGCCCGGGCGGATCCACAGGGTTTCGGTGGTCTCGTGGTTGTCGTGCTCAGCCACCTGGTCATCCGGCACACGGGTGACAAAAAATCGGGTGTCAAAGCGCTTGTTGGTGACCGAGGCTTGTTGGGGTGTGATCCAGCGGCACCAAGGCAACAAGGCATCGGTGTTCAACAGCAAGGGCTGGCCCTCAAAAGCATCATGCCAAGTTTGGCCACCGGCCAAAGCCTGTTGCAAAGCCTGCGTTGCGGCTTGGGCCACATGCCCACAGCCCAAGAGCACGCGGCATTCTTCAAAAGCCTCGCGCATGGCGGCCACAAACAGGCCTGCGGCGCGTTCTGCGGCCAATTCGGGCTCGTTCAGGAGGGCACGTAAAGTTGGATGGTCCTGGCTCGTGCGTTGCAACCAGGCCGGGCTTTGGTCTTGTGCGTCGAGTTTGCCGCCTGGAAAAACATACACACCGCCCAGCACTTGGGACGCCTGGTGCCTGCGCATCAACAGCACTTGCAGGCCGTCCTGGCCATCGCGCAGCATCACCACCGTGGCTGCATCCAGCGGCGGAGCGGTCAAAATTTCGGTATTCAGTTCCATGGGGATGTCAATCGTGTAACAGCCAACGCCACAGCGCCGGTTTAAAGTCGTTGGCAGAAAATGTCTGACAAGCTGAAGACTCAGGTTAGCAGATGAAGCCGTACAGGCCTGTCGCCTGTTCACCCCTCTCGTTTTTTACACAACCCCACACACAAGGACAAGCCATGGGCATGGATTTCACAGGACGCGTCGCCATTGTCACCGGCGCAGGCGGCGGTTTGGGCAAACAACACGCCTTGGCGTTGGCGGCACGCGGGGCCAAGGTCTTGGTCAATGACCTGGGCGGCAATGTGCATGGCGAGGGCAACAGCGTGTCGGCCGCACAAGCCGTGGTCGATGAAATCCGCGCAGCCGGGGGCGAGGCCTTGGCCAATGGCGCATCGGTCACAGACTTTGAGGCCGTCCAAGCCATGGTGAAACAAGCGGTGGATGCTTGGGGTCGCGTGGACATTTTGGTCAACAACGCCGGCATATTGCGCGACAAAAGCTTTGCCAAGATGGAACTGGCTGACTTCAAACTGGTCATGGACGTGCACGTCATGGGGGCGGTGCACTGCACCAAGGCAGTCTGGCCCCTGATGCAGGCACAAAACCACGGCCGCGTGGTCATGACCACGTCGTCGAGTGGACTGTATGGCAACTTTGGACAAGCCAATTACGGTGCCGCCAAGATGGCTTTGGCCGGTTTGATGCAAACCTTGTCCATAGAGGGCGAAAAGCACAACATCCGGGTCAACTGCCTGGCCCCGACAGCCGCCACCCGCATGACCGAAGGCCTGATGTCCGAGGCGGTGCTCAAGGCGCTGGACCCGAGTGCGGTGGTGCCCGCCATGTTGGTCATGGCCAGCGACGATGCCCCCAACCGCACCATCATTTGTGCCGGGGCGGGCAGTTTTGAGGTGGCCCACATCACCTTGACCCAAGGCGTGTACCTGGGCACGGGCCCTGACACGGCCGAACGCTTGGCGGCTGCCATGGCGGCCTTGACCGACCGCACGGCAGAAACAGTGCCGTGCGCAGGCTCAGAGCAAGGCACTTTGGAAGTAGGCAAAGCGCTTCAGGCGCATGGTGCTTGAAGGCGCTGTGGTGTCAGGAAAAAATCCCTTGACCCCTGTGCCAAGGGATTCATCAAAGTTGGATCTTCTGAATCACGCGACAAGCCCAGCATCAACAGACTTGACCTGACACCAGACCATTTTTTTGATTTAACAACGCCATTGCGGATTGACCATCACGCCCGCAATGAACGCCTTCAGCCAATCGTGGTTCAAGTCATCGCTTGAGATTTGAATGGCAGGATTCAAAGGTTGTTGAGTTTTCAATGGCAAATCCTCCATGTCGGTCATGAAAACGACCGACAATGGTTTGGGCAATGTGACGATGAAATTTTGCAGCTCCAAAATGGTGTCGATTTGCTGCGCAACGGGCATATTGGATTTGATGATCAATATGTCAGGAATTTTATTTGAAAACGATAAATAGGTTTCAGAAATAGTTTTCTCAATATTGAAATCAATCAAATCCTGCCATTTTTTGATGCTGTTTTTCACTGATCTAAGCACCGAGGCATCATCCACCATGAAACTGATGGAAGGGAGAGATCTGGCTTTCAAAGAAAAATGGATTGGCTTTTGCAGTTTTTTTTGATATGTTCGAATTGATTCCATGTCAATTCGTCGATGCCCGCCCGGGGTTTTCCAAGCCAATAATTCTTGTTGATCCACCAAATTTTTGATCAAGGTAATGGATAAACCCAATATTTGAGCTGCTCTGGTTGTACTGATCGCGTAAGCATCGGGTTTTTTAGTAGATTTGCCTGCCGTGTCGTGATGTTTCGCGGTGAACATTTTATTATTATCTTTCAGATTTAAATACTACTCTAAACAATTTCTAATTTTTAGAATAGGCTAGCATCTGAAAAAAATCAACCGTATCTTTCCTTACAAAGTGAATGTTTAAGGGGTTGCTATTCCATAAGCCAGGATTTAGCATACTTCTTAAATCTAGAAATACAATGATTCACAATACCAAAGAAGATATCGTTCCCATTGCTGAAAATATCATTAAAGTACGCAATTTGGAGAAAGAAAACCTACCCATTGAACAAAGTTCTCTGGCTCTGGATCTGTTTATGGTGATTGCTTACAACACACTCAAAGGAAAACCGCTGACATTGAAACAATTGTTTCACAGTATTGATTTCAGTGAGGCTGGCATTCGAAAGCATTTGAAACGACTTCTGACCGAAGATTGGTGCAAATTGGAAGGCACGGAGCATGATCGGCGTCTGAGGCATGTGGTGGCTCAACCCAAAATGCTTGAATCCTTAAGCAATTATGTAGAGATCCTGTTGGATGCGTATGGACCCAAGCCCTGAAAATATCATGTTCCTGATGGAAGCTTGAAAGAGCTGGATTGCTGCAAAGCCAAAATAGCGCCCAAGGTTTCAAAATACAGCAAGGTTTTTGGAGTCAACCCCAACAGTTTGGTTCTCTTGTCACTTTCAGTGTTGTACTCTTCAAGATAGCCCTCGGACCTTAAAATCGAAAGCCGTTTGTGCAGTGTCGCAGCTGAACCGAGTTTTTTGAGCGAAATGGCTTCACGCACCGACATGGGGTGACCTTGGTGCCAGGCCATGGCGATGGCGTCCAACAGGGCACGCTGGTTGGGGTTCAAAAGCACATGCGAATCGCGGAAAAAAACGCTGGCCAATTTGGCGAACCGTAAATAAGAATTGGTGAGTTGGTCCATCCGATTCCTTGATTATTTTATTAAAAATTTATAATTAATATTTGTTTGATTTTTTGCTAAAAATAACCAAAATAAACCAAAACAAGGTCAAAACAATAAAGGCGCCTATATAGTCACCCAAAAGCATTGCAAAATAGTTTGAAAAAGCGTGTGACGATTTCATGGACGTTGCAATAAAAAACACATTGATGATGATGGCGTGAATTGTTGCTGTGATGAAATCCATCTGAGGCAGGTGAATAAACTTTAAATTTCCAAGATCAGATCTGATGTTCAAAATGTTAAGACTCAACCAAACACCCAACCAAGTGGCACATGTGCTGACAAGGCAATAAAACAAAATAATGACAGGGTGAATGCCGGACCAAAACTCATGGGCCAGCAAAAACAGCGCAACAAAACAACCCAGGGCACCCCAACCCCCTGCCAGCAAGATGGACAGGTGTTTGATGCCAGCGGGTAAAAAAATCAGACTGATGCCCTGCGAATAAGCCGCCCAAGAGAGCAGTCCCTCATTGATTCTGTAAGAGAAATAAAAAAAAGAGCCCGCAATGAATGAAAGAAACAGACCTTGAGAACTGATGGAAATGGATTGCAACATGGTGTCATAGGGCGGGTCTGATGATGGATTGTAGTTCTCTAAAACAAGCGGTGAATGCCCACGAGTGACTAAAGTCAGAGTGAAAAGTCAAGCCATCACAAAATTGATGATCAATTTTGATCTTTAAAAACTAAATTCTGGTTCTTTTATTTTGAACATAGAATCAACATTTTATTTATTGTATTTTCTAAAACTGATCATTAAAAACACCTTGTTTTGCACACCAAGGCTCATGGGTCTTGTGCACTTGTTTGGCGTTCGTTTCTCAAGTCAGGTGTTCTTGGAGGCGTGGAAACCTCTTGAGTGAACACAAGCTTGAAAGCGTCTGACCATTCTCGAATGGTTGAAACAGGAGGTGGGATTGCATGACAACCCGATCAGTGAATACCCTCTGTTGATACCCCATACGAAGTGTTTCAATCACATGGTTTTATTCATCCACGAGACTTGAGGAACCCCCAACCATGACCACCCGCCGCCAATTGATGCAAGGTGCCGCTGCCAGTATGCTGGGCATGGCCCATCTGCCCAATTTTGCGCAATCGCGCTTGGAAAATCTGCGCATCATTGTGGGTTTCCCACCCGGTGGCACGACCGATGCATTTGCCCGCCGGATCGCTGAAAAACTGCGCGGCACTTACGCCAACAACGTCATCGTGGACAACAAGCCCGGCGCGGGCGGCCAGATTGGCGTCACCACCCTCAAGTCTGCAGCGGCCGATGGGGCCCACATCTTGTATTCGCCTGCTTCCATGCTGACGATTTACCCGCACTCGTACACCCGGCTGAGTTACGCGCCATCGGACGTGACCCCCATTGGCATTGGGCACTCCACTGACCACGCATTTGTGGTCGGACCTGCCGTGCCAGAGTCGGTCAAAAACATCAAGGATTTTGTCGAGTGGGCCAAGGCCAATCCGGGCAAAGCCAGCATCGGCAACCCCGCGGCGGGCTCCATGCCGCATTTGCTGGCGGGTCGTTTGGCCATGTTGGGCGGCTTTCAAATCACCAACGTTCCTTTTGCAGGCTCGGGCCCCGCGATTCCACAAGTCATGGGCGGCCAGCTCGCGGGCATGTCATCGCCCTTGGGCGACTGGGTGCAGCACCACAAAGCCGGCAAGATCCGGATTTTGGCCACCTCCGGTCCCGATCGGGCCGTTTTCACCCCCGAGGTGCCGACTTACCGCGAGCAAGGTTTTGGCGAATTGCTGGTGCGTGAATGGTTTGGTTTCTTTGCACCTGCAGGGGTGAGCGAGGCGGCCAAACAAAACCTCAACGCATCGTTGCGGCTGGCCATGAACCAACAAGATATCCGAGACTTTGTGACACCCTTGGCCGCCAACCTGGAGGCCAGCACCACGGCTGAACACACACGACGACTTGCCGAAGACTCTGACATGGCGCGGCGTTTGGTCTCGGCTTTGGGCTTCAAGGCCGATTCTTGATGTGATTGGGTGCACCGGGCAGGTTTGACAGCCCGCCCCGGTTTGGATTCAAAACCTCAGACACGGCAGGTCACACCTCGTTCAGCCGTGTGGCAGTTCGCCATTGAAGCCACCCCCGTACCAAATTCGGGGGGCCACATTGTTGGTCAACAAAGTGGATTTAATTCACAACAGTGCTGGAGGGTCGTCGTGCAATCAAATGAAGGTGCCAAGGTTCGCTGTCGACCCCCTCCGTCACGCGTTGGATGTCAGTGAAACCAAGATCCGTGAGAATTTGAACCAGCGATTTTTCTGTGTAGCCCCAACGGTGCGCGTCTTCTTTGCTTCCTCCGCGAGTTTCATCCCGCCAGCCCCAAAACCCAGCCATGGCATGAAGGTTTTGGTCTCCCATGGAACTTTGCACCAAACCCAGAATTTGTTGTGCATGAAAAGTGATATCGGGCACGATCACTTTGAGAATGCCGGCGGGCGCAAGCAAGTCATGCCAATGTTTCAATGTCCGCATCGCATCATTCGGGTCAAGATGCTCGAGCATGTGCCGGGAATAGATTTCAGAAACACCACCTGCAGGCACGATGGTGATCTCACTTGCATCACAAACGTGGTCTGTAGCGTCAGTTTGCCGAGAATCAATGTTGATGTAGCCTTCAAGTCTTTTAGACGCGCAGCCAACATGCAGCTTCAATAAATTCATGGATTTTTACCTGTTCATTAAAATGATGTATTTTTAAAAAATAATGCGATTATATTTGTGGGGTATTAATTTTAATTAATAAAATTGATTAAAAGAAAATTGAAATTTTAAAAAATAAACCCGTCATTTCAAATCAATAATTTTTGTTTCAAAAACAATTTTAGCCACAATTGATGTCAAAAAAACTGCTCCCCTCTTTGGGGCCAAAATAGACGCTCGATGTGGGCAGGGTCAAACCCACCCCTGCCGCCAAACGCCGTCATCCTGCAGTTCGCGCCAAGCGATGTCTCGGGTGGCCTTGGAAAAAACCGCTTCGAGTTCCACCCATTCAATCGGGTCAGTGGGCCATTCGGGTTGAATCACACGTTTGACCAAAAAGTGCTTTTGCTTGGCCACGGGTTTCAAAACTGTCCACTTGGTCAAGAGCAGTTTTTTGGGGTTCAGAGGGTTCATGGTGTGAGGTGACTGTTTGTGATGCTGTGATTGCCGGTCTTTCGGGAAAAACCCCTTTCTGTTGCGCCGTGGAGCCAGCGTGACCCCTCAAGACCTTGGGCAGTGGCTGTTTAGCACTGGAGCGCTGACGCGTTTTCGAGTCTGTTGGGGCGCGTGCCCCATGCCGAGCCTTCAGGTCAGCTGCAAATCGAAAATTCTGCTGGCCTTGACCGCATGGCCGAAATTGCGCTTGTGGCTGTGCAAGATTTGGCACGGCACCCAGCAGCAAACAACGCCCTTGACCTGTCGCTGCGGCAGCGTACTTTGCCCCTCAAAGTTGCTCATCTTCCTGACCCATGCCTGCAGTTTCATCCATTGCAAATTGAACTGTACGAGACCGCACGGACACCAAGACACGACTCTGTGACGATCACCACTCGGACACCAAACCCCAACGGTCGGGGCGGCCGGCCGCAATCCCAAGTGTGAAGTTCCAAAACTCATTTTCAAGGAATAGTGACATGACAAGCTTAGCAACGCGCAGACGTTTTATGGTCACCACGCCATTTTTTGTTGTGGCTCTCGTGGCGGCCTGCTCGCCAAAATCAGAACCGAACGCCCCAATGGCCAGCACCACGCCAATGCCGCCGCCAACTCCGGCCACGATGCCGGACGCGGTGCCAAACACTTCACCCACCGCAACGGCTAAGCTTCCAATGGTGGATGAAAAAGACGCGCAGGCTGTTGCCCTCAATTACGTGGACAACTCAGCAAAAGCCGATGCAAAGAAATTCAAGGCGTACACGGCTGGCAGTCAATGCAGCGGATGTGCCCTTTACCAGGGAAAGGCCGGGGAATCGGCAGGCCCGTGCCCCCTCTTTGCGGGAAAAATGGTCACCGCAATCGGTTGGTGTAGCTCGTGGGTCAAAAAGGCTTAGCGCCAGCAGGCACAAAACTGTGCTTTTCCGCGCCAATTCAAAAGGACTGAAAGGTTCCAAATTTCCGCAACTGCGGAACATTCAAAAATTTCATGAACAGTGGGTCCAAGCACAACAACATTGGCATGAACGCTGATTTGTAGGAGCGACGCCCCCGCCGCGATGGCGTCTTGCAAACCACATTCCCTCGCCCAGGTGGCGGGGCTCCAAAACTGACCGCGTGGCTGACCGCTGTGCCCAAGTCATGCATTTCAATTCAAACTTCGCAGGCCTGTAACCAAGACCTCCCCCAAATGTTGGAGGGCCAAATACCGGCATGAAGATAAATCCACTCACCCGCCCATTGAAGTGCCCACCCTGAAACAGTGTGAAGGTTTTTGATCAATCAGTATTTCAGATTGAATAAAGGCGCAAATTGCGCCTTTATTCATCTACAAACGGCTAAGGTACAAAAAGTGATCTGTCGCTTGTCGAATTAAGGTTTGACGTAATTCGTAATTTTGGCGGTAAAAGCAGACAAAATTCCAGGCATCAAGACGTACTCATTTGTCAATGTGGCTGGCGTAGGGGGTGTCAAACTGGCGCCGGATGTCAAAAAGCAATTGATCTTGGTGCCAATCGGGCACTGGATCGATGACACAAAAGGGTCGGCATCCGTAAAACGGAAGAACACGTCATATTGAGTGCCAATGCTGGTCTGAGTCACGCTGTAGTCGTTGTCAGTTCCAACCAACACCACATAGCTGCCATTTGCCAGCTGCGGGCCAATGGCAAGACCTTCCCATTTTTCAGGTGACTTGTTGCCGATGGCAGCCAAAGTGTTGGTAGCCAAGTCCATGACTTTGTCACCTTTGATAACCGCACCTGCGAAGACATCCGTGTTGGGTAAGGTGACGTTGGTCACGTCCACTGCGCCGGTCAAGTCGATTTGGTAAACCTCCTTGTCGGCGGTTGCCAAGGTAGCCCCAGTGCCAATGCCCCGGTTGTTTCGCTCAAGCACCAGAAATTTGTTATTACCCAAAGCCACCAAAGACGAAATACCCTGACCCTCACCTGAGCGTTTCATGCGGTAAGCATACTGCGCCACTGCAGCGCCGGTGACTGCGTCAAATTTAACAATCCGATTGTGAACACCATTTCCGCCGCCTTCGTTCAGCATCGCGCTTTGCAGCATTGCGTACACAAACAGACCATCAGGGCTGATGGCCAAGCCTTCAAAGCCCCTGTTGGTGCGTTTACCAGCGGTGTTGCCGGTATCGGCAGCGTAGTTTGCAACGCCTGTTGCTGCAGTGCGTGGGATCAAGCTTGTGGGAGTAGCAAAGGCGCGAACAAACTGACCGAAACGGGTAAATTCGTAAAGAGAAGGGCCGTATTCGTCAGATACCAGAATGTTGCCATTTTTGGGGTTGATGACGATGCCTTCAGGGTCGAAGGCAACCCCCAATGTATTGGTTGGGTTGGGTGCAATGCCATTAAAAGGCTGAGTTCCGTCCATGAATTTAACGGTCTCAACCACGCGAAAATTGCTGATCGAACCTGTAGCACTGATGTCAACTTCAAAGCGTTGAACGCGTGTATCGTAGTTTAATAAACCACCACCAGGTCCCCTGTCCGACAAACCCCACCACTCTTTGCGAGTTGCATCGTAGTAAATGTCGGAGAAATATCCCAAGCGGCGATCAGCCGCGGTGCCAGTTGACAAATCAACTGCATCACCAGCCAAGGCCAATCCATTTTGGAAAGTGGCTTCAGAGAAATTTGTGACTTGCGGACTGCTCGTACTGCTGCCCCCGCAACCGATCAGAGCCAGAGCTAAAGATGCTGCGCCCGCCAAAGGGATCCAGCGGCCAAGGGATTTAGAGATAAACATTTTTTCTCCTGTTGATTTACTCATATTGACGGTCTAATGTGAATTATTTGTGACGGCCGTTGATTCCCAAATTTTCGGAAGGCAGTGGGATCACAATTAATAATAAAAAAATTACTAAAAAATTAGCATAACCAACAACTATTGACTAAAAAAAAGGCACCAAATGATAACGAAAAATAAATAGTACGGTTCACCCTCAGAAACCAAAACAGACTCATTTTTTTACCCACTGCTTGTCCTTTCAAAGGACATCTTCGCTGGCACACGCACACAGCAGCACTCCACAGCCAGCAGTGTCGTTTCACCGAGCCAGTACCATGGTCATTCATTAAAGCGCGTATCCGCCATCGGTCCAATCACGACGCTTCATGCAATCCTTAAATGCTCTGCTGTAGCCGAACCAGTAACCCGGTGTCTTGCTGTCTCCAGTTTCCTTAGCACAACTGTCTTTTTCGCGATCAATTACATCTTGGCGTTCCTCCCACCATAAAGCCTCGTTATAGCGCCTTGAAGGCGGTAAATCATTCCAAGCACGGTTGGTACCAACATAGGTCCATTTATCCAGTGGCATGTAGGGCGTACCGCAACCCACGAACAGGATGGTCATTAAAAAAATCGCCGACGATTTTCTGAGTAGAGTATTCACGATGCGCGTAACATTGTTGATAGGATGGGCAACTGGAATTTGGCCATCAACAAATCAAACCCAGCCCTGCCGCCATACGCTGTCATCTTGCAATATAAATTGGATTAGACAGAACCGTTCAGGATCAGTATTTAAAGTTCATTGAATTGGGCATCGCTTTAAAAATCACTGCGCAGGCGAGGCGAGGCCCTGAATTTGCAGTAGGCTGGGTTTTATAGTCATCAGGGTCCATGTGAACGATCAAACCGCGATCAATAATGTCTGTGGGGCCAGAACCAACAGTGATTGCTGTGGTTTCAAAAGATAATTTTGCATGACCGTTCATGTCTGCACCCAAAGAGGGCAAATCTCCCGCGTGATGAGCGCCACTGCCATGAGCGCCATGCGACTTAGCGCCCGGATTAAAGTGAGCACCTGCACTCATACCGTCGCCGCTAGAGCAGTCCCCTTTTTCATGAACGTGGAATCCATGCTCTGAGTTGGGTTTAAGTCCTTGTATTTCAGCACTGACTAAAACACGAGACCCAATGGTTTTAAAAGTCACTGAGCCAGTTGTTGTGTTACCTTTGGTGGGACTTAAGCGAGCGTTTGCTGAATGTCCGTCAATTTGTGCGGCACATGCTGACAGCAAAACGACAGCGCAAAAAATAATGGTCTTATTCATATTAGGGCCTCAATTTGGAAGATCTGGATTTGTCACACTTGATAGAGATCAAGATAAATTGTGAATGCATGCATCAGTAAATTTCGCAGTGATTAATTCAAGTGTTCGGTTCTTCAGGGACAGAAATTGGCGACGATATTTCAATCCCTGAATGATATGCTGCATCATGACACAATATTAAAGCAGGGTCTTTGATTCGGTTGGAGGGATTAGCAGGCTGCTGAAATACTCACGATGTCAGAGGGGCCCTGTTGCCCCGCTTCGCCATTTGCCCGATTTTCTTTTCGCATTTTGAAATTTCAGCCCCCTGAGGCCTTCCAAACGCTGT
>JAIXOX010000035.1 GCA_027486555.1 Comamonadaceae bacterium | reverse complement strand
GCATGTCGAGTGACCGGTATTGAAATTACAGCGGTCGTAAGAGCTACTTCCGATTGAATGACCGGTAGTGATCGTCGCAACAATGACGTCCACTTACCGCGAGTGACTGCAACCAGCCTAAAGCAGTCGCCTCACCAAACAACCCTGAGTATTGCTTCTGGCCGGTACTTTTTGTGGGTGGAGTTAGCGCCGGGGTTGGATGCGCTGGCGTTGCAGCGCATGGCCATGTCTCAGAACATCAGCATTGCACCAGGACAACTGTTCTCTGCGGACCAGCGATTCAGCCACCACATCCGCCTCAATTTCGGACACCCCTTGGCTGGACAGCTAGAGCCAGCGCTAAAGACGTTGGGGAGACTCGTGCACGCGTTGGCACCCTGAATACGTGGGGATGATGATGGTCAATTGGTGTGGCAGTTTGCGAGCCAACTGAGCCTGGTGCATGGCAGCCAAGTGGCGTCCAGCGGCCAGCCACTTTGTAGGGCGAGACTGACAGGTGGCGTTGCCTGAGTCACGCACTTATCGTAATAATTCGACAATGTTGGCAAAAAGAAATGACAATTGCCAGGCTATTGGCATTGCTAAAGTGAAATCCCCAAAACAAAGAGGAGTTAGCAATCATGGTTACCTACACAAATAAATTTCGAGCAGCTACGGTTCAAGCAGAACCCGTATGGTTTGATGCAGCAGCTACGGTGGAAAAATCTATAGGGCTGATAAAAGAAGCTGCTGGCAACAATGCCCAGATCATTGCCTTTCCAGAGGTGTTTATTCCTGGTTACCCGTACCATATTTGGCTCGATAGCGCATTCGCAGGAATGGGTAAATATGCGGTGCGTTATCACGAACAATCGCTGCCCATCGACAGCCCGCTGATCGTTCGACTCAGAGATGCAGCACGTGCTAACAATATTAGCGTTGTGATGGGCTTCAGCGAGCGCGACGGCGGCACCCTCTATATGAGTCAAATTATTATTAATGAACAGGGAAATATTGTTGCCCACAGAAGGAAGCTAAAACCTACCCATGTGGAGCGAACTGTTTTCGGTGAAGGTGACGGGTCGGACATCGCGGTATATGACTTGCCTATCGGTCGTGTTGGCGCCTTGAATTGCTGGGAGCACTTTCAGACCTTGACAAAATATGCTATGTACGCGATGCACGAACAAATACACATTGCCGCGTGGCCCGGAATGTCCCTCTACCAACCTGAAGTTTATGCTTTCAGTTCCGAAGCTCAATCAGTTGCTACGCAAATGTATGCAATGGAAGGGCAAACCTTCGTACTGTGTTCTACACAGGTGGTAGGAAAAGACGCTCATAAATTCTTTTGTGAATCCCCAATGCATGAAAAGTTAATTGGATACGGAGGGGGGTTTGCGCAGATATTTGGCCCCGACGGCAGGGCATTAGCGGAACGACTACCTGGCGATGCAGAAGGCATACTGTACGCAGAGATCAATCTTGCTGAAATTGCAATGGCAAAACAAGCCGCTGACCCCGTTGGTCACTATTCGCGACGTGACGTATTTACGCTGCTATTTAACGATCAGCCTCTCGGCCCCGTCAAACGCAACAAGGACATAACTGAAGCTTCCTCGCTTGAGCAAGCTTTACCACAGGTAACGGTGACCGCACCAAGTTTACCGCACAAAGCATCTTCCCTCCAAATACCAAAATTAGCCGCGGCGCATACGAATATCGAAAACGAACTGCGGAATTGATGAACTGAAAAGCCATCCGTCATCCAGCCATAAAGGTGGACGGATGATGAGCTTCGTCTTAAGGCGCTAGCGTAAGCCTCTTTCATTCAAGGACGGGGCTTACGCACTTTCAAATAAGTATGTTGAGAATGCGTGAAATTAGATCAGAAACTTGAGAAAATAAAGCGATGAATAAAGTCATATCTGCTTGATGCGATAGGGCTATGTTCTATGAAGTTATTAGTTCTCAATAATTACCAGGGCTTGACTAGGCGGCATAAATCATCTACCTTTTGGCTGGAAGAAAATGATGCGAGTACCCTTTCCTGCATAGTTCAAATTTCGATATATGAGTAAATTAACCATGTTACATTTGCAAGACATCGAGTCTGAGGTTAACTCTGCGGCGATTCTGGTGGATGCTAAGCTCATCTATAGTTCACATGAACTTCCAAGTCGTGACCGCATCCCTATATGGAATGAAGTAGTCTGGCGCAACTATGTTCCGCTGCAAATAAAGATCACACCCCATGATGACTTTGCAGGACAAGTTGCACTAACCCAGCTTGGTGGAGTGCGAGTAGTGACCTCTGGATCCAGAGCGCAGTGCATAACTCGTACCCCTAAGCTCATCGCGCAGGACAGCGAGGAGTACTTAATGCTCGGTCTGCAACTGAAGGGCGCTGCGATTATTGATCAACATGAAAGACAAGCGCAATTGCGGTCGGGTGATTTTGTTTTTTGGGATACACGTAAACCCTACACAATTAACTTTCCAAGCGATTGGGAAATGGCTGTTTTTCAGTTTCCAAGAAGCGCATTGACTTTCAGTCCCAAGAGCATCGATTCATTTACAGCCTTGACTTTTCACGGACAAAAAGGCGTAGCACAAATTGCTTCAAGACTGCTCATGGGTATTGCTGAAGAGGCGCGTTACCAAACATTCGAGCACGACACGCCCCTCTTGGAGCACACGCTGGGGATATTAGACTTTTGCATAGGTCACAAGTTAACTGATTGCGAGCTAACACCTAACTATAACGAAGTGCTACTTAGACGAATAAATAGCTACATAGGCGAAAATTTACAGAACCCTCAGCTTTCCGCAATAGAAATAGCGCAGGCGCATGGACTATCACTGAGTCAGCTTTATAGAGTTTTTCAAAGTCAACGATCGACAGTCGGCGACCAAATACGACAACGACGACTCGATAGAATTAAATATGAACTGACCACTCCAGCTTCTCGTCATTTTACAATCGCTGCGTTGGCTCGCAAATGGGGTTTTCTGGACACACCACATTTCAATCGTGTGTTTAAGGCGCAATATAAAATTACCCCTCAACAACTTCAACATCAAGCAATGAGCAATAGGAAAACGCAAATAGATAAATAGGGGAATGAGGACAGCATCGGTGACGTGCATATTCGCGACGTGCCCTCCCGATCTTTAGTCCGAAACATATCGAGGTGTCACTTTGTGCTTCTTGATCGCGGACAATCGTCAACGTCAGCGGATGGCCCTCAGAATTATTTCTGGCTTAAGTCCCTAAGACTCTTAACGCTGCACTCCAGACCTTCACCCTTGTAAGTCGCTTAAAGGCTGGTAGCGGACGACCGCTGTAGGCCTGATGACAGTCGACGTTCGGCCATAAGCGGTCATTCTCAATGCCCTGGATTTCTTCACCAACTCTTGCGTGGAGACGACCGTTCTTGTAGCTGGCAACATGGGCATCAACATGAATTGGTGCAAGACACTCGCTCTGCTACCAACTTAATTTCAGCGAGGGGCTTGTTGATGTACCAAAACCAATGCACGAGATCTAGGTGCCATGTATCAACAAGGCGGGTCGATGCGCCAAGGTTTCAGCCGATCTTGAACAAGGCAGAGAATCGCGACAGGTTCTCGGTCGACAACCGCATTGGGTCATAGTCGGGCTCTGGCAAGGGCTGCACCACGTCCCAATGTTCGGCCATCTGGCCCTGCGCATTGAAGCGCATGAAGTCGGCGATTACGGTGGACAGCAAAAGCTTGTGCAGGATAACGAAGTCACCGCAAGCGAACAGGTGAATGGGCCGCCAGACCAGTCGGCCAGGACGCTTCCATGCCACCTGCTCGAGGTAATGACGCAAGCCATCTCGTCCCTGGCCGATGCCAGGCGTGTGCTGTATGTAGTCTTCGGCCACGTAGCGATCGACCAGACTCATGTCGTGGCCGTGCATACAGTCGGACATGAAGTGCAACAAAGTGGTTTCGTTGGCGCTCAGGTCATCGCGCAACCGAGGGTCGTATGGGTTTGGGATTGGATTCATAGTATTTTTTTGAGAATGCAGCGGGCCATGGCAGCATGTCCCGCACGGTTAGGGTGTAGGCCGTCACCTGGGCCACCAACTGTGCTGTCGCCATTGAAAGCCGTATGCATCCGGCCGGTAAGCGGGTCGGTCAGGGCAAGATCCAAGTCAACGAAGTCATCGAAAAGCGCACCTTTGCGCACTTCGGCATTGAAGGCCCGACGTCGGCTGTCCTGTCGCTCGCAGCCATGGCCAGGCCGAGTGCTGCCAAGGGCACTTGGGACTGTCGCGCCTAAGACGCGTACTCCCAGCGCCCGCATGCGCTGGACTGAATGCGCCATGGCCTCGAACACGGCAGTTGCTTCGGCTTGGCCGTTGTCGCTGAAGTCGTTGATGCCTTGCAGCCAAAAGATCGTACGCACAGCAGACAGGTCGAGCACGTCTCGCGCCAGTCTTTCTGTGGCCGGTGGGCCGCCACGCCAGGGGCTTGCTCCAAGTGCTGGACCGGTCACCTGGTTGCCGCCGATGCCTGCATTCACAACCGCCAGATCTTGGCGTCCTGCGGCCCACAATTCGCGTTGCAGCACGTCGGTCCAGCGGTCATGCCCATTGAGAGTCGTCGCCGTGCCATCGGTGAGCGAATCGCCAAATGCGGCCAGCGCGCAGACTTCGGCCGAAAGCCAAGCATCCAGCGCGTCGATGAAAAAGCTGGACGTTGTGGTGTGCGGGAAGCCCAACTCGCTGTCAGAAACGGCAGCATTCTGGTCACCTGGCTTGGACAAATAGGATGTCGCCATTGCCTTGGCATGCCAAGTGATGGGGCCGCTGGCGCCCTCCACCCAAGCACTTAAGGCCAGGCTGCGGCCCTGCACCGATTGCGGTGATTCGGGCAGCGCTGCCCACTCTATGGCGGGTGTCCATTCAAATGAGCCAGCTGTAATTGACTGGTCGGGCAATGCGATGCGCGTACCGGGTACCAAGGCGCCGCCACCCATATGCAAGGCCAGACTCATCCCACGCAACAACAGGGGCTTGTCGCCGAAGCGGTTGCTCAAGCGCAACCTGAAACGCGTTGACCACAGAGCAGGCTTCAGCACCATGCGCAGGGATTGGTTGACAAGACCTTGGGTCGCTTCTGGCAAGGTCCTGCTCAGATCGGGCTGCGCGATCGTGGAGCCCACCGGGTAGGCGCCTTGTGCAGACGCTGCCCAGACGGTAACCCATTGAGACCCCGATGACAGCGCTGAGCTCATAGGGTCAATCCCAACCAGCGGCGCGCCCGATGGACGATGGGCCGGTCGATCATTCGACCATCCAGCAGCACCGCACCAAGGCCCGCTCGGGATGCGGCTTCATCGGCAGCCACGACGCGTTCAGCCCAGGCGCGCTCTTCGGCAGAAGGGGAGAAGCCGCGGTTGACGATAGGGACTTGTCGCGGGTGAATGCAAACCGAGCCCGTGAAACCCATGGCGCGTCCGGAGCGTACCGTGTGCTCAAAGCCTGCCACGTCGTCGACGGCCGCGATGCTCCCCGCCAGGCCCCAGCAGGCCAGTCCATAAGCATGGGCGCAGGTCAAGACCTTTTGTGCAGGCCATGCCAGTGCCGCTGGGTCGGGAGGTACGCCCAGAGCACCAGCGTAGTCCTCGGCGCCAAATCCCAGCGCGCACAAAGCGGGGTACTGCGCGATCTGCTCAGCGGCCAGCACGCCGAGGGGCGTTTCCAGCAAAGCCGCGATGGGCGGTGGAGGATGACCATTATCGACCGCTCGAGTCTTCAACGCTTGAGCAAAGTTCTCCAGTTGGGCCAAGGTCTCCACCTTCGGGAGCATCACAGCCGCCAGTTGCGCCAGCGGCATGCCCTGCAGGTCTTGCGCCCAGAGGGCCGGTTCACTGTTCACACGCAACAACACGGTGGCACCGCGTTGCGCGAGTTGTGCCACGGCTGCTCGTGCCATCGGACGGGCTTCAGCTTTGCGGTCGGGCGGAATAGCGTCTTCAAGGTCGATCACCAGCGCGTCAGCGCCTCGCTCTGTGGCTTTGGCCAGCAGGTGTTCTGAGGTCGCTGGCAAAAACAGCAAAGAGCGCAAAGGTTTCAACGGCATTCAATCGCTCCTTTTGTTTTTAATGACTGGCACTCGGCTGCACTGGCCCCGAGTTCGCTCAAGAGTTCTTCGGTGTGCTGCCCCCGCAAAGGGGCTGCCCTGCGAATGCTGCCGGGTGTGCCTTGTAGTCTGGGTGTGACCTGGTGCATAACCGTGGCCACGCTGCCATCGCTGGCCTCGCATTGAACATAAACACCGCGCTGCACCACATGCGCGTCTTGGATCAACTGAGGGGGCGCGTAAATCGGCCCTACGGTCACGCCGTGCTGGCGAAAGTGCTTCAAGCATTCGTCTTGATTGCGCTGCAACATGAACTCGGCCACCATGGCATCGAGTTCTGCGTCATTTTCCAAGCGTGCTGCGTTACTGGAAAAGCGTGGATCTTCAAACAAGGTCGTCTGGCCAATGGCCTCAAAAACCCGCTTCGCCATGGTGTCTGTAGAGCCCGACATGGACACCCACAGACCATCTTTGCAACGGTAACTGCCGCGAGGAGAAGCGATTTTTTGACCGGGATCGGGGTCTACGCCAGTTGCCGCGAAATTGCTGACATCAGGACCCATGATGGCCAGCATCGGCTCCAGCAATGATAAGTCAATGACTTGGCCTTGGCCGCCACGCACCTCGACCTCTCGCAGAGCGGTCAGGGTGGCAAATGCACCGGTCAAGCCTGTCACCATGTCGGCCAAAGCCATGTTCGGCAATTGGGGGGCACCCCCATCGCTGCGGTGTTTGTGCGCATAGCCACTGAAGCCTTCGATCAAACTGCCAAAGCCTGGCAACTCGCGGTAAGGGCCGGTTTGCCCCCAACCCGACAAACGCACAATGACCAAGCCCGGGTTGTCTGCGTGTAACTGCTCAGGGCTCAGGCCCATGTTTTCCAGTGTGCCGGGCTTGAAACTTTCCACCAAGACCTGTGCTGTGGCAATCAAGCGCTTGAGCCAGTGCATCGCATGCCCATCACGCAAATTCAAAGCTAGACTGCGCTTGTTGCGGGCATAGGTGCGCCACCAGCCGTCATAACCATCCGGGTGGTCTGCGTGTGGCTCTCGCCACTCACGCAAAGTGTCTCCGGCACCAGCGGACTCCACTTTGATGACATCTGCGCCAAAGTCTCCCAACTGCAAAGTGAGCATGTTCCCAGCCACTAGGCGCGACAAGTCGACCACGCGGACACCCTTTAAGGGTCCAGTGGCTTGCTCTTGAAGCGCTTGTTGGGGAAGGTGTTGGCCAGCACTCATTCTTGTTTCAAGTCCAATTGACGGACCAAGGGGCTCCATGTCTCTGACTCTTTGCGCAGCAAGTCGTTGAATGCGGTCATGGACACCTTGAGCGGGTCGGTTTCGACCGCTGCAAAGCGTTGGGCGACATCGGGGTTGGCGAGCACCTTGGCTGCAGCTGCGGCAATTTTGTCGACCACCTCCTTGGGGGTACCTTTGGGCGCAAACAAGCCACCGATGGCGGCCACTTGCACACCTGGAATGCCTGCCTCACTCAAAGTGGGTACGTCAGGCAGTGAGCCTTCCCGGGCCAGATCTGTGGTGGCCAATGCACGCAATTTGCCACTGCGAATCAAGGCCATGGATGCCGTCAAGGAGTCGGTGGCAAACAAGACCTGCCCCCCCATCAAGTCGGTCAACGCGGCACCGCTGCCTTTGTAGGGGACATGGGTGGCCTGAACGCCCGCTTTACGCATGACCAACTCGCTGCCCAAATGTGTCATGGTGCCGATGCCCGCTGAAGCGAAGCTCTGTGGCTTGGACCGCACAGCTTGGAGGAGCTCGGCCATGGTCTTGGGTGCAGTTGGGGTGTTGGCCACCAAGACCGCGAAGGGTGCTCGCATCACAGGCGCCACAGGCACAAAGTCCGATAGGCTGTATTTCGCGTTGGCGTTCATCACCGGCACCACAAACAAGCCTGCCGTCGATGTGAACAGCAAGGTGTATCCGTCGGGCGCCGCGCGGACCACCGACTGGTGACCAATGATGCCGGACGCACCCACGCGGTTTTCCACCACCACGTTTTGACCCAATATCGGCCCCAAATAGCCCGCCAGCAACCGGCCCGTGACGTCACTGCCCGAGCCAGGCCCTTGGGTCACTACCAAAGTGATGGGCTTGCTGGGATAAGTGTCTGACCAGGCCGATGTAGCCCCTGAACACACCAACGCCAGGGCCCCAAAGAACCTTCCGAACTGCTTGAACATACGTGTCTCCTTGTTAAAGTGGTGCGAAATCATAGCCAAAAATCACTTGCTATAGCAAATATTGTCATGTCAAATAAAAACAAAGCCGTCAGTGCCGCTGCCTTGCGCCGTCATGCGCCCGAAGAATTGATCACGTTTCGTGTGTCCGTGTTGTCGCAATTGCTGGCTAGGGTCGTGGAAAGTTCTGTGAGCCAGGATTTGGGCCTGTCGAGCAGGCAATGGCGGCTGTTGGTCATCCTCAACCGCTTAGGACCGAGCACCTCGGGGCAAGTGGCTGCGGCCACGCACCTCGATCACAGCCAGGTCAGTCGCGCCAGCTACGAATTGACAGAAAAAGGCTTGATTGCCATGGCGACGGATTCTGGTGATCGCCGCAGGCAGCTTTTGTCGGCGACCGAAGCAGGGATAGCGCTGCTCAGGCAAGGCATTGTGGGGTCAATGACCCGGCAAGATCGTTTGCGTTCGACGCTGAGCGACGCAGATTATGAGGCGTTTGGACGCGTCTTGACGGTGTTGTCGGATGAGGCACACACCATGCTGGAGGATGGGCGAAAACCCAAATGAGCAAGATGAACATGCCTATGTTGGACGTACCGCTTAGACACTTTTTTTTGCGGCCTTCATTTGCTGTGCTCCGTTCTAACTTTTTTCAAACTGCAGCGGTCTGACGTAGACCAACGTGGCGAGCATCCGCCGGTGGTCGTAAAACGTCAGCCAGTCAATCACCTCATCCGTCGCTTGCCTTTAGCGCAGCACGCGTGCCTTCTTGAAAGAACCACTGCCTTAATCAGACTTTGCACGCAAACAGTCGCTAAAGGCTGTAAGCGGACGTCCATATGAGATAACCACTGGCAGGAGCTGACCCAAAGCGACAACCTAGAACTCTGCAAAATGCCTGTTGAAACCACTCGCCACGATTAAAACTTTTGCCGTGCGCAGCAATAAGTGCGCGAACTGCGCACCTTAGTCAGGACTGACTCTTAGTGATACGGTATGAATAGTGAGTCTGAGCACCGCTGCTATAAATGGTCAAAGACTTCGTAATTCAAAAAATCACTTAATCTGAAGTTTTGCCCAACATTGCACTAGCTTGAGTCCTGAGCGGACATGCTTTTTCATCAATTTCTGAGCCAGAGTGGCGTCCCCCGCTAGGACGGCTTGAGCAATTTCCAGGTGTTCTGCGTGTGAAGCCAGTTGGTTGTCTGGCAGCATGAAGCCGCGAAACTGATGCACAAGAATGGGCAAATTGAGTTGGGCGACGATGCGCTGCAATTGAACATTGCCCGAAATTTTGAGCAATATTTGATGAAACTCTTGGTTGAGCAAGTTGTAAGCTAGTGCGTCATTCTTTCGCGACTGTAGCTTCATGCGTTTCATCAGTTGCTGTAAAGCGGTTTTCTGATCCCCTTTTGATTGCTTCAAATTCTCAGCAGCCAAGCCTGCCGCCAAGCCTTCGAGTTGCTCACGAATGGCAAACAGCTCGTTGATCTCATCCGCGGTGAGGATGCGCACATTTGCACCCTTGTTCGGCAAAATCACCACCAATCCGTTGGCTTGAAGGATTTGTAAGGCTTCGCGCACCGAACTGCGACCGACCCCATATTCCAACTGCAAGTCTGCCTCGACCAAGCGCTGGCCTGGCAGGAGCGTGCCTTCGGAAATAGCCAATGTGATGCCCTCCACAAGGCGATAAATAACTGCGCGAGATGGTGAGGTGGTTGTCAAGCTCATGTCGGGATTTTGGCATGGCCTGTGATGGGCAGGGCATTTGAAGGTCCCTATAATTGTCCGACAATTATTCTGGAGACTTCCCCATGACATCTCGCCGTCAAGTCTTAGGACTCTTTATTTCGCCCACTTTGGTGGCTTCGCCGTTGGCATTGGCACAGACAGAGTTTCCCAATCGCCCGGTGAGAGTGATTTGCGGTTTTCCAGCTGGCGGATCGGGTGATGCTCTGGCCCGTGCTTTGGTGCAAGAGGCATCACGCGTGTTGGGTCAGTCCATCGTCGTTGAAAATCGGCCTGGTGCGGCCACCAATATTGCCAGTGAAACGGTGGCCAAGGCAGCGCCAGATGGTTACACCATTCTCATGGGTGGAAGCTTCAGCCATGCCGTGAATCCAGCGCTGTTTTCTAAGCTGCCGTATGACCCCATCAAAAGCTTTGCGCCCATCGTTCAACTGACGGACGGCGGTGGGCAAATCATTGTGGTGCCGGCGAGCTTGCCCGTGAACACTTTGCAAGAATTCATCGCGTATGCCAAACGTGAAGGTGACAAAGTGAGCTACGCCTCCAGTGGCTTGGGCTCGCCAGGGCACATTGCGGGGGCTTTCTTCAACCAACGCGCAGGCCTGAGCATGACGCACGTCCCTTACAAAGGCGCATCAGATGCGATACGTGATTTGGTGGGCGGCCAAATACAAATGACGATCACGGCACCCACTGCCGCGATGGCCTTGGTGAAAGATGGTCGCTTGAAAGCGCTGGCGCAAACCACGCCCACCCGTTCTCGTTTTGTGCCCAATGTGCCTTCAATGAACGATGTGGGGCTGCGTGATTTCAACATCGATGGTTGGTATGGTTTGTTTGCCCCAGCCGGAACGCCTGCGCCCGTGGTGGCCAAGCTTCACGCAGCTTTTGCGTCAGCCATGCAAGATGACGCAACGAGGCAGCGCGTTGAAGCTGCCAGCCTCAGCATGCCAGCGCCGCAGTCGCCGCAAGAGTTTGCAAGCTTTGTACAGGCAGAAATGGCCCGATGGATGCCGATCGTGCGTGCCTCGGGCGCTTCGCTTTAAGTCAATTCACCATGCGCTTGAACACACTCGACCAATGTCCTCTGGTTCAACCCGTGAAAAAGGGCTTTCGTGGTGGCAATATCGGTTTCCGGGATTTGATGACGGGAGTGCCTGGCAGCCCAGGCAACTATGGCTTGCAGATGGTGCATCTTGAGGACGATTACCACACCCCCCAGCACCGGCACAATTTTGAGCAAGTCCGAATCATGCTGGAAGGCAGTTTTGGCTTCGGTCCGGGGTTGATTCAGCAAGAAGGGTCGGTAGGCTATTTTTGCGAAGGCACCTACTACACTCAAAAGGCTGAGGGCCACAGCATCACTTTGTTACTTCAAATGGGTGGGCCTTCCCAGCAAGGCTTTATGAGCCGAACCCAATTGCGCGAAGGGATTGATCAGTTGAGCGAGCGTGGCTCGTTCAATGACGGCGTGTTCACTTGGCAAGATGCAGCTGGAAAACAGCACAACCAAGACAGTTACGAAGCGGTTTGGGAGCATGTGCACGGGCGCAGCATGAAGTATCCCAAGCCGCAATACTTGGCACCTGTCCTGATGGAGCCCAGCCGCTTTGCCTGGCGCGAAGTCACTCAAGGCGTTCAGCGAAAACATTTGGCGACATTCAATGAGTACGGTTTCCAGCTCGCGCAAATCAAGCTGGCGCCGGGTGCGCAAATGGCCGTGGACGCTAGCCACCAAGCGCAGCTTCTGTTTTGCGTTTCTGGCGATGGCAGTCTGGACAACAGTTCATTCGGCCGTTGGAGCTCAGCAGAGGTCACACTTGGAGAAATCGTGACTTTGCAGGCCAACTCTGTGAGCGAGTTTTACGTGTTTACTTTGCCTAATTTTGCAAGCTGAGCGCCAGCTAAAAAGCGTCATTTCAGTCACCTCTAGTCTTAAGTCATCTGGAGATTACAGAGACTGAACCTGGTCTTTCTTACATGGTCAGTGGGCATTGTCTAATTCCCGGACATACCCCAACGACCTAAACCCCAATGCGATCATCGTCGGCGCACTCCTGTCGATATCTTTCAAAAATAGCTATGTTTTTTGAAGGCGTTCAGTTCGTAAAAAATTATTGGGCGCAACCATTTTGGCGCTGGCTATCTGCAATTTATAAGTAAGCGTCCGGTCATCCCATCTGGCAGCAACACCCCAGATCTAAGAGCATCGTGTCCACTTCATAGCTTGTGGACACATGTACACCAACAACCAACTCCCCCAGCTCGGCCGTGGCCGCCGCTCCTACAGCCCCGAGTTCAAAGCCCAGCTGGTTGCCGCTTGCCGCATTCCCGGCATGTCGGTCGCCTCTGTCGCTCGAAACCATGGCATCAACCACAACATCCTGCACCGCTGGCTGCGTGAACTGCCCGACCCGGCTCCTGCCCGTTTGCCTCAAACGACCCACAATGCGGTGCACGCCTTCATCGAATTGCCCATCGCAGACTCAATAGCCCCAGCCGTTGTTGCCGCTGACAACGTTCACGTTGAAATCCAGCGGGGTGATTTGTCCGTCAAGTTACGTTGGCCTACAGCGTCGGCACCGGCCTGTGCCCAGTGGCTTTTGGAGTTGTTGCGTTGATCCGCATCGATGCCGTCTGGATGGCCACCGAGCCGCTGGACATGCGCGCAGGGCCAGAGACTGCATTGGCCCGTGTTGTTCAAGTCTTTGGCTCAGCCCACCCGCATCACGCCTATCTGTTTGCCAATCAGCGTGCCAACCGCATGAAGGTGCTCGTGCATGACGGGGTGGGCGTGTGGCTGGCTGCGCGCAGGTTGAACACAGGCAAGTTCGCGTGGGGCGATGCGCGGCTGTCGCCCCGGTTGCCGATGAACGCAGCGCAGTTGAGCGCATTGGCGCTTGGTTTGCCTTGGCAACGCATGGGCGATGCGGGCGTGATCACGATTTTGTGATCATCAACGAAAGTGTTTGCGTTGTTCAATTGGGGCATCCTCTGATACTCAAGCCCATCAGTATTGGGCACACTTCTGACCCATGAACAGCGCCCTGGCCACACTTGCAGACTTGAACGCAGATGAGCTGCGCGAGATGGTCACCGGCTTGCTGCAAAAGGTGGCCAGCAACACCGAAAAAATCAAAGCTGATGCAGCGCAAATCCAATTCAAGCAAGCGCTGATCGACAAACTCACCTACGAGAATGCGGTTCTCAAGCGCCTGAAGTTCGGCCTCAAGAGCGAGAAGCTGAACGCCGAGCAGCGCAGCTTGCTCGATGAAACGCTGGACGCCGACTTGGCTGCCGTGGCCGATGAGATTGCACTGGTACAGCCCGAATCTGCTGCCGCTCAAGAAAAAAGAACGCCCAAGCGCCAGGCCTTGCCCGCTGAGCTGCCGCGCCAGACGTTTAACCACGAGCCCGAGTCCACCGTGTGCACAGCCACAGGCTGCGGCAGCCAGATGAAGCGCATTGGTGAGGACGTGTCCGAGAAGTTGGACTATGTGCCGGGCGTGTTTTGCGTGCACCGCCATGTGCGCGGCAAATGGGCCTGCGCCTGCTGCCAGACCTTGGTGCAAGTGGCGGTCGAGCCTCACGTCATCGACAAAGGCATCCCCACACCGGGCTTGCTGGCCCAGGTGCTGATCAACAAATTTGCCGATCATCTGCCGCTGTACCGCCAAGAAGCAATCTTTGGCAGGGCTGGTGTGTCGATTCCCAGATCTACACTGGCCCAATGGGTGGGCAGCTGCGGGGTGGAGCTGCAACCGCTGGTGGACGCTTTAAAGCGCGACATTCTGAGCCGCAGCGTGCTGCATGCAGACGAAACTCCGGTGCAGATGCTCAAGCCGGGCAAAGGCAAAACGCACAGAGCGTATTTGTGGGCTTATGCGGCCGGGGCGCACGAGGACATCAAAGCTGTGGTGTACGACTTTTGTGAAAGCCGAGCGGGGGCGAATGCGAAAGCGTTCTTGGATGAATGGCGAGGCTCTTTGGTGGTCGATGACTTCAGTGGCTACAAGCAACTCATGGGCGATGCACAAGAGCAGATCACCGAGGTGGGCTGCTGGGCGCATGCCAGGCGCAAGTTCCATGACTTGCAGTTGGCCAACCAAAGCCAGATTGCCGAGCAAGCGGTCAGGCAAATAGCGCAGATCTATGCGGTGGAGCGCGAGGTCAAGGACCTCAACGCCGAGGATCGCCTGCGCATCCGGCAAGACAAGAGCTTGCCATTGGTGCAGACCTTGCACGACTGGCTTATTCAGAGCAGGCAAAAGGTGCCCGAAGGCTCGGCCACGGCCAAAGCGATCGACTACAGCCTGCGGCGCTGGAAAGCGTTGACGCGGTTTCTGCAAGATGGGCAACTGCCGGTGGACAACAACTGGATCGAGAACCAGATCAGGCCGATAGCGATAGGCAGGAACAACTGGTTGTTTGCGGGCTCGCTGCGAGCTGGTCAAAGGGCGGCGGCGGTGATGAGCCTGATTCAATCGGCCAAGCTCAACGGGCACGACCCGCATGCATACCTGAAAGATGTGCTGACGAGGTTACCGACACACATGAACAGCCGGCTTGAAGAGCTGCTGCCGCATCGCTGGACACCCGTTTAGTGTCTACGTGTCCACGATTTTTAAGTGGACACGTATCTGTTCTGACAGGCGGGAATCGAAAAGCAAGATGGGACGGCCGGACGCTTACGCAGCGACCACCTCTACATCTATCCCAATGGCGTGCGGCTGGACGACAGCATCGAAGCGGCGCACACCATGGGCATGCGCTTTACCGCCACACGCGGCAGCATGAGCGTGGGCGAGTCGCAAGGCGGTCTGCCGCCCGACAGCGTGGTCGAAAAAGAGCCCGCCATCTTGAAAGAAACCCAGCGCCTGATTGAAAGGTGGCACGACGCCAGCTACGGCGCGATGACGCATGTGGCCGTCGCCCCCTGCTCGCCCTTCAGCGTGAGTCAGGACCTGATGCGCGAATCTGCCAAGCTGGCCCGCGCCCACGGCGTGCGCCTGCACACCCACTTGGCCGAAAACGACCACGACATCGCCTACACCCGCGAGAAGTTCAACTGCACGCCCGCGCAATACGCCGAAGACTTGGGCTGGGTAGGCCACGACGTGTGGCACGCCCATGGCGTGAAGCTGGACGACGAAGGCACGTATTTGTTTGCCCGCACGCGCACCGGCATCGCCCACTGCCCCTGCAGCAACATGCGCTTGGCCAGCGGCATCTTGCCCCTGCGCAAAATGCTCGATGCAGGCGTGCCGATTGGCTTGGGTGTGGACGGCAGCGCCAGCAACGATGCGGCGCACTTGCTGAACGAAGCCCGCCAAGCCATGCTGCTGGCCCGCGTGGGCCGGGCCATGGAACCACCGCGCGTCGAAGACGGTCGCACCGTGTACGGTTGTGACCGCGGCCCCGCCGAGATGACACCCCGCGACGCCCTGCGCCTGGCCACACGCGGCGGCGCCGAAGTGCTGGGCCGCGCCCAAGAACTGGGGCAAATCAAAGAAGGCTTTTGCGCCGACATCGCGATGTTCCGCACCGACACCCTCAGCATGGCGGGCGGCGCGGTGCATGACCCGGTGGGCGCGCTGCTGCTGTGCGCGAGCGACAACGCAGACTACACCCTCGTCAACGGGCGCGTGGTAGTTCGCCAAGGCGAAATAGCGACAGTGGACATGGGACCATTGATCGAGCGGCACAACCAGTTGGCGATGAGGTTGGCTTTGGGGGCAGCTTAAATTTCCACACCCTGGACTGCTTTAGCTAAAATAGCCAATACACAGGAGCCCGCCATGCAAATCACCGCCACCGAAGCCAAAAACCGTTTTGGCAGCATTTGCGCTCTTGCTAAGCGCGAACCCGTGTTTGTAGAAAAAGCGGGGCAAATAGACACCGTCATTTTGTCGGCTGAGCAATACCGGACGTTGCAAGCCAACCAAAACAGCAGCAGCCTGGCGGCACGCAAGAAGAAGTTTGAAGCCGAGTTTGGCGATTGGATTGCCGCGCAAAACACCTGGGTAGAAAAGCAAGGCATCCCCGGTGCAGACTTGCGGCCTTGGTAAACCGGCATGGCGCAGTTTGATGTTTACGCCAATCCGAGCGAGAGCGCTGCGCAAGGCATCCCGTATGTGGTGGTCGTGCAAAGTGACTTGCTCGATGCATTGGCCACCCGCATGACCATTCCTCTAGCCACTGTGGAGTTTGCAAAAAATTCACCTGAAAAACTTTGCCCCATGGTCACAGTCAACGGCCAGCGCCTGCGCGCACTGGCTCATTACACGGCACCCTTGCCCACGCGCAGCTTGCGGCAAGTCGTGGGCAATTTGGCACCGCAAGCCAGCACACTGATTGCGGCGATGGACGTGGTGGTTTCAGGGGTTTAACCACCGAACACCTTGGGCGTAGCACTCGCAAGCGTCAGAGACCCCACCGAAATCCTCGCACTGAAGTCACAAGTCTTTCGCCCCCAACGCGAACGCAAGCTGCATACACTGAGCCCATGATCCAAGGCCTCGTTCAACTCTTCATCTTCCAAGCCCTGGGCGAACTGCTCTCCAAGTTCGCCCTGCCCTTCATCCCCGGCCCGGTGCTGGGTCTGGTGTTGTTGCTGGCGTTTTTGGGGCTGCGTGGCCATGTGCCAGCCTCTATGGACATGGTGGGTAGCAGCATCTTGCAGCACTTGGGGCTGCTGTTTATTCCGGCGTCGGTGGGTGTGGTGCTTTATTTGCCGTTGCTGCGGGCCAATGCCTGGGCCATCAGCGCGGCGCTGGTGGTCAGCGTGCTGGCCACGGTGGCGGTGACGGCACTTGTGCTCAAGCTGCTGGCCCCCAAGGACTGAGCCCATGAACCCCATGACACGCTCTGACCTGCCCGCCATCTCCGAGATTTGGGTATACCTCTCGGGCAGCCCGCTGCTGGCTTTGGTGCTCACGCTCAGCGCTTACCTGATCGGCTTGACCGTGTACGAGCGCAGCCAGCGCAACCCGCTGGCCAACCCGGTGTTGATCGCGGTGGTGCTGGTGTGCCTGAGCATCAGCGTGATTGACATGCAGTATGTCCATTACTTTGAAGGCGCGCAGTTTGTGCACTTTTTGCTGGGCACGGCCACGGTGTCGCTGGCCATTCCCATATACAAAGGTTTTGCCTCGCTCAAGGGGCGCATGGGGGTGTTGATGTTGTCGCTGGTGGCGGGCGGCGTGACCTCGGTGCTCACGGCCGTGGGCGTGGCGCGATGGCTGGGGGTGGACGAATCGCTGGTGCGCGGACTGGTGGCCAAGTCGGTCACCGCGCCGATGGCCATGGGCATTGCCGAACGCGTGCAGGCCTCGCCCACCCTGACCGCCATCTTTGCGGTGAGCACCGGCATTTTGGGCGCGGTGCTGGGCCGCTATGTGCTCGACGCTTTGCGCGTCACGGCCTGGTGGCAGCGCGGCTTTGCTTTGGGCGTGGCCGCACACGGCATTGGCACTTCTCGCGCTTTCAGCGTGAATGCCGAGGCCGGGGCCTATGCCAGCTTGGGCATGGGGCTGCACGGGATTGCGGGGGCGGTGCTGATTCCGTATGCCGTGGCTTGGTATTTTTAAAAAACTCAAGCCAGAACTGCGCATGCGCAGCGGCGGGTGTTGAAGGTGCTTTCAAGGTTGCTCTGCCGCAGATTGCGCCAGTTCATGGGCAATTTGACACCTTCATCGAACTGACTGATAGCGGCCATGCATGTCGTGGTTTCACGTGTTTGATCACCACCGGATTCGTCATGCTTGCGGGCTGAACACTCGCCCTAAGGCACTGAGTGCCGTGCTCGAGGGACCAGAGTTGGCGTTCAGGCGTCGCGCAGTTGAATCACTTGCTCACGCAAGTCGTGGGCCCAAGCGCGGCGATCACGTCCGTGGGCTTGCTGCGGTTCACCAAAATGAACCACCGCCAAAATGGGGGGAGACTTGAGGGTGCGCCACATGGAGCCCAGCAAGGTATCGTCGCCAATGTAGCAAGGGCCCCAACTGATTTGGCCCGTTTGTGCATCCTTGAATTGAATCGACAGGGGCTGCACCGGGGCGTTGGCCAAAATGGCCGCCTGGATCAAGTTGGCATGAAAGGGCAGCAACTCCCGGCCATCGCTGGTGGTGCCTTCTGGAAAAATGGCCACCACGTCACCGTTTCGCATGGCATCGGCCATGTCCTTGACCATGCGCAGCGCGTCTTTGCGGCGGGTCCGTTCAATGAAAAGCGTTCCAGCCCCCGTGGCCAGCATACCCACCAAAGGCCAGTCGCGCACATCCGACTTGGAAACAAATCGGCAGTGCCGCGCTGCGTGCATGACCAAAATGTCGAGCCAAGAGATGTGATTGGCCACCATGAGCGCTGGCCCACTGACCACAGGCTGGCCCAACACTTTGAGGTGAATGCCCCACAGCGCCAAAAATTGCAAGGCCCAGACTTGCACACGCATTTCCCTTTGCTCTGGCGTGAACTGGGGAAAGCGGAAGTAAATCATCCACATGCCCAAAAAAACATGCCAGAGTCCACGCAGGAATTTCCAGATGGCTTTTGCAGAGTTCATCGCTCAGTGGACTGTGTGTGGACGAAAGGTGAACCCAAGAGTGCACCGGGGACGGCACACAAGGGGCGCTTCACGCGGGCCTGGCTCACAGGGCCTCGAACACCACATGCCCGCCGACCACCGTGGCCAGCACACGGCCGGGCAGCTCGTAGCCAGAAAACGGCGTGCTCTTGCCTTGACTGCGCAGCGAAGCCTCGCCCACCAGCCAATGGCCTTCGATTGACAGCACGCACACATCGGCCACGCCACCCACAGCCAGATGGCCCACCGAGTCTTGCAATCGGCCCAATGTGTTGCCCAGCACGCGGGCTGGGTCGGCGGTGATGCGCGAGAGCACTTGAGGGACAGGCAAAACGGCCTCCTGTCCCCACTTGAGCGCCAGACTCCACAGCAACTCCATGCCGGTGGCACCGGGTTCGGCTTCTGCAAAGGGAAGCGCTTTGGCATCGGCATCCACCGGGGTGTGGTCGGACACCAGCACGTCCAGCGTGCCATCGGCCAGGCCCACACGCAGGGCGTCACGGTCGCGCTGCTGGCGCAGCACCGGCGTCAAGCGGGCGCGGCTGTCAAAGTAGCCCATGTCGGTGTCGGTCAGGTGCAGCGAGTTGATGCTCACGTCGGCCGTGACAGGCAAACCCTCAACCTTGGCCTGGCGCACCAGCTCCACGCCTTGGGCGCTGCTGATGCGGCACAGGTGCACGCGGGCTTGCGTCGCACGCACCAGCTCGAAGATGGTGTGCAGGGCAATGGTTTCGGCCGCCACCGACACACCTGACAAGCCCATGCGTGTGGCCAAGGCCCCGCTGGCAGCCACGCCCTTGCCCAGGTGCAGCTCTTGCGGTCGCAGCCAGACGGTGTAGCCAAAGGTGCTGGCGTATTGCAGCGCACGTTGCAGCACTTGGGTGCTGGGGATTGGCACCTCGGCCTGAGAAAACCCCACACAACCTGCCGCCGTGAGCTGGCCCATTTCTGTCAGCACGTCACCCTTGAGGCCCACCGTGAGTGCACCCAAAGGCAGCACACGCGCTTGGTGCAGTTTTTCGGCGCGGTAGCGCAGCATTTCCACCAGACCGGGTTCGTCGAGCACCGGGTCTGTGTCGGGCGGGCAGACCAGGCTGGTCACGCCTCCAGCCACGGCGGCGGCCATTTCACTCTCCAGCATGCCCGCGTGTTCCTGGCCGGGCTCGCGCAGGCGTGCAGCCAAGTCCACCAAGCCGGGGGCCACGATGCAGCCTTGTGCGTTGATGACGCGGTTGGGGATGAAGTCGGCGGGAGCCTGACCCATGGCCACGATGCGCCCGGCGGCAATGGCCAAGTCAGCGGTTTGGTCAAATCCGCTGGCGGGGTCGATCACGCGGCCGTTTTGAATGAGTAATTTCATGTTGTTGGTCCTCACGCCTCGTTGCCCGCGACGATGCTCATCACCGCCATGCGCACCGCGATGCCGAAGGTCACCTGCGGCAAGATCACGCTTTGCTGGCCGTCCACCACGGCCGAGTCGATCTCGACCCCCCGGTTGATGGGGCCCGGGTGCATGACGATGGCGTCGGGCTTGGCCAGATGCAGTTTTTCAGGCGTCAGGCCAAAACTCTCGAAATACTCTTGGCTGGAGGGCAACAGTGCGCCACTCATGCGCTCGTTTTGCAGGCGCAGCATGATGACCACGTCGCAGCCCTTGATGCCTTCTTCGAGGTTGTTGAAAACGCGCACACCCATCTGGGCCATGTCGGCAGGCACCAGCGTTTTGGGGCCGACCACACGCACTTCGGCGCAGCCAAGAGTAGTGAGCGCGTGGATGTCGGACCGCGCCACGCGGGAGTGCAGCACATCGCCCACGATGGCCACGGTGAGGTTGCTGAAGTCTTTTTTGTAATGCCGGATGGTGTACATGTCCAGCAGCCCTTGGGTGGGGTGGGCATGCCGCCCGTCGCCCGCGTTGACCACATGCACATGGGGCGCAACATGCTGGGCAATCAAATAAGGCGCGCCCGACTCGCTGTGGCGCACCACAAAAATGTCGGCCGCCATGGCGCTCAAGTTGGCAATCGTGTCGAGCAGCGACTCGCCCTTGGCTGCAGACGAGCGGGCAATGTCCAGTGTGTACACATCGGCCGACAAACGGGTGGCCGCGATGTCGAAGGTGGTGCGGGTGCGGGTGCTGTTTTCAAAAAACAGGTTGAACACGCTCTTGCCGCGCAAGAGGGGAACTTTTTTGACTTCGCGGTCGCTCACGCTGACAAAGCTGGCCGCCGTGTCCAGGATGTGGGTGAGGATGTCCTTGGACAGTCCTTCGGTGGAGAGCAGGTGGATCAGCTCACCGTTTTTGTTGAGTTGGGGGTTGTTGCGTTTGTAGAGCATGTTGTTCTCACCTCGATCAGGCTTTGATCTCCACGTCAAAACTGAACAGCCCCGCCTCGTCGCGGGCCAGTGCCAGCGATTGGGTCTCGGGCAGGGCCACACGGGCAGCAGCGAAGTCGGCCTGCACCGGCAGCTGACGCCCACCCCGGTCTACCAGCACCGCCAGCTGCACGCGTGCGGGGCGGCCGTAGTCAAAGATTTCGTTCATCACGGCGCGAATCGTGCGGCCGGTGTAGATCACATCGTCGAGGATCAAGATGTCGGCGCCGTCGACCTCGAACGGAATGCTGGTCTGGCCACCGGCCGACAAGCCGCGCTGGGCAAAGTCATCGCGGTGCATGACCGAAGACACCTGGCCCGCTTCACCGGCCAAGCCCAAGTCGCGTTGCAGGCGTTGGGCCAGCCAAGCCCCACCCGAGGTGATGCCGACCAAACGGGTGTCGGCCTGACACAAGCTGCGCACGCCGCGCAGCAGTTCTTGGTACAAGGCTTCTGCATTCAACGCCAAAGCACTCATGGCAGGCTCCTTAAGAATTGTTCCAGAATGATCGCCGCCGCCGCCGCATCGGCGTCTTTGGCACCATAAGAATGGGCTTCGGTGGTGGTGTAACGCTCGTCCACCTCGTACACCGAGAGGCCAAAACGACCGCGCAACTGGCGGCCGAACTTGCGGGCGCGCAAGGTGTTTTCGTGTTCCCCACCATCGGGATGGAGGGGCACGCCGATCACCAGCGCGTCGGGCTGCCACTCCTTGATGCGTTTGGCGATGTGCTCAAAGCGGGCGTCACCCTCGGCGGCGATGGTGCCTCGCGGGGTGGCCGACTTCATCATCCGGTTGCCCACGGCCACGCCAGTGCGCTTGAGGCCATAGTCAAAGGCCAGAAAACTCTGGTGATGGGAAGGGATGTTTTGATCAGTTGTGCTGCTCATGCATGCCCCGCATCAGGCGAGAGCATCCAGCTTTTGAGGCCCAGCAGGTCCAGGGCGCGGTCGTAGCGCTCGGCCATGGGCACCTCAAAAATCACTTCGGCCGAGGCCGGCACGGTGAGCCAGGTGTTTTCACCCAGCTCGGATTCGAGCTGGCCTTCACCCCAGGACGAATACCCCAGCGTGACCAGCACGCGGCGCGGGCCTGCGCCAGAGGACAGGGCTTCGAGCACATCGCGCGAGGTCGTCATCTCGAGCCCACCGGGCACGGTGAGCGTGGAGGCATAGGCTGAGCCTTCTTCTTCGGGCTTGTCCATGCGCAGTGGGTCATGAAAAGGTCCGTGCAAAGGCTCGTGCAGCACAAAGCCGCGCTCGGTTTGCACTGGCCCGCCGTGACCCACCGGGTTTTGCATCAGGTCTTCGCGGCGCAGCGGCAACTCCACCTTGTCAAACAAGAGGCGCATGCTGATGTCGGAGGGCTTGTTGATGATCAGGCCCATGGCCCCACGCGCGCTGTGTTCGCACACGTAGACCACGCTGCGGGCGAATGTCTCGTCCTCCAACCCGGGCATGGCGATCAGGAAATGATGCTTGAGGTCAATGGAGGCAGAATCAACGGTCATGCACCGATTTTAGCGGCCTCGATTCTGCGGATGGGGTCACGGCTGCATTGTTTGACTCAAACCGGCAAACCTTGATGGCAACCCCTTTTTCTTGTGGCCTGGTCTGGCTGCGGCGCGACCTGCGCGTGAGTGACCACGCCGCCCTGCACCATGCCTTGCAGCACTGCCAGCGGGTGCATGTGGTGTTCGTGTTCGACACCGAAATTCTGGACCCCCTGCCCCGCGCCGACCGCCGGGTCGAGTTCATACGCGAGTCGCTGGTCGAAGTCGATGCCCGTTTGCGTGCGTTGGCAGGCCACCCGCAGGCGGGCCTGATCGTGCGCCACGGCGTGGCCAAGGACAAAATCGTCAAGCTGGCCCAGCACCTGCAGGCGCAAGCGGTGTTTGCCAACCACGACGACGAGCCGCTGGCCCTGGCCCGCGACATTCAGGTGCGCGGCCACTTGGCGGACCACGGCATCGTGTTGCACACCTTCAAGGACCATGTGGTGTTTGAGCGCAACGAGGTGCTGACCCAGATGGCCAAGCCCTTCAGCGTGTTCACGCCCTACAAAAACGCTTGGCTGAAAAAAGTCACGCCCGAAGACCTGCAGGCTTTCGAGGTGGCACCACTGGCGGGTCGCCTGGCCCCCCGCCCAGAAGATCTGGCGCATCCGGTGCCGAGCCTGCAAGACATGGGCTTTGAGCCCACCAACCTGCCGGCCCTGAAAATCCCCACCGGTGAATCGGGCGCGCAGGCCTTGCTGCAAGACTTTTTGACCCGTATTGACCAATACGAAGACACACGCAACTTCCCGGCCGTCAAAGGCCCCAGTTATTTGAGTGTGCATTTGCGCTTTGGCACCGTGTCGATCCGCCAGCTGGCCCGCGAGGCGCATCCGCGCATGCTGTCGGGCAGCACGGGGGCCAGTGTGTGGCTGTCGGAATTGATCTGGCGCGACTTTTATGTGCAGGTGCTGCACAACTTTGCCCATGTGGGCCACGGCAAAAGCTTCAAGCCCGACTACGACGCGATCCGCTGGGAACATGGCACCCACGCCCACAAGTTGTTTGACGCTTGGTGCGAGGCCCGCACCGGCTACCCGCTGGTGGACGCGGCCATGCGCCAGATCAATCAGACGGGGTACATGCACAACCGCCTGCGCATGGTGGTGGCGAGCTTTTTGGTCAAGGACTTGGGCATCGACTGGCGCTGGGGCGAAAAGTACTTTGCTACCCACCTGAACGACTTCGACCTGTCGGCCAACAACGGTGGCTGGCAGTGGGCCAGCTCCAGCGGATGTGACGCGCAGCCCTATTTCCGCATCTTCAACCCGATCAGCCAAAGCGAAAAGTTTGACCCTGAGGGCAAATTCATCCGGCGCTATGTGCCGGAATTGGCGGCCTTGCCCACAGCCGCCTTGCACGCCCCCTGGTTGGCCAAACCCATGGAACTGCAAGCGGCCAACGTGGTGATTGGCAAAACCTATCCGGCCCCCATCGTCGACCATGCCCAAGCCCGCGAGAAAACGCTGGAAAGGTATGCCGTGGTCAAGAAAAAAGCCGACTGATCAGCCGGCTTGGGCAAGCATCTTCAAGGGTTTTGTGCGATCAAATCGCCACCATCTCGAAGTCTTCTTTGCGCGCAGCGCACTCGGGGCAGGTCCAATTCATGGGCACGTCCTCCCACTTGGTGCCAGGCGCAATGCCGTGCTCGGGATCGCCCTCGGCTTCGTCGTAAATCCAGCCGCAAATCAGGCACATCCAAGTTTTGAGTTCCATCACAGTGTCGCAATCAGAGAGTCGAATAGAATGTTTTATTGTATCGGGCTGTTCGATGAGCACCCCCTTCAAACCTACCGAAGCACCCGACATTCGCCCTTTAAATGACCGACGTCAGCCACAACCCCGACCTTGTACAGCTGATTGCCGACCAAGAGCCTGTCCTCATGGCCTGTGTCCTGTCCTTCAATGCCAACGATCCCAGTGGTGCCGGGGGCTTGAGCTGTGATGCTGTCGCCATGGCGTCAGTGGGCGCTCATTGCCTGCCCGTGTGCACCGGCGCTTACGTGCGCGACACCACCAGCATCACCGACTTTTACCCCCTGGACAACGAAGCCGTGAACGACCAGGCCCGCACCATGGCCGAGGACGTGCCGGTGCAGGTGATCAAGGTCGGGTTTGTGGGCACGCCAGAAAACTTGAGCGCAATCGCCGAGTTGGCCGATGACTACGAAGGTGTGCCGGTCGTGGCCTACATGCCCAACTTGTCGTGGTGGGAAGAAGACAAAATCGACGCTTATCTGGACGCCTTTCGCGAACTGCTGCTGCCCCAAACCAGCGTACTGGTGGGCCACCACAGCACCTTGCGCCGATGGCTCTTGCCCGAATGGACGGGTCAACGAAACCCCGGTCCGCGTGACATTGCCAAGGCGGCCAGCGAATGGGGTGTGCCCTACACACTCGTGACCGGATTGCCTTTGCTCGAACAGCACATTGACAACGTCTTGACTTCACCTGAATCGGTGTTGGCCCACGAAAAATTCGAACACATTGAAGCTGTATTTGCCGGCGCTGGAGACACCCTGACGGCGGCCTTGGCGGCCTTGCTGGCCACCGGCATGGACCTGCCCGAAGCCACCAGCGAAGCCTTGCATTACCTGGACAGGTGCCTGGATGAAGGCTTTCGGCCCGGCATGGGCCAGGTCATTCCTGACCGCCTGTTTTGGGCACTGCCCGAAGGCGATGAAACCGACGACGAAGGCCCCGAAGTGCACCCCGGGGCAGATTACTTTGAAGTGCCTTTCAACGAAACCAAACACTGAAATCCGACATGACCGACCTCAACCAAACCCTCTTTGACCGCGCCGCCCAAGTGATTCCCGGTGGCGTCAACTCCCCCGTGCGCGCTTTTCGCGCTGTGGGCGGCACGCCGCGCTTTGTTCAGCGTGCCCAAGGCGCTTATTTTTGGGACGCCAACGGCCAAAAATACATCGACTACATCGGTTCGTGGGGCCCCATGATCTTGGGCCACGGTCACCCCGCCGTGCTTGAAGCGGTGCAAAAAGCCGCGCTCGACGGTTTCTCGTTTGGCGCGCCCACCGAGCGCGAGATCGAGCTGGCCGAAGAAATCCTCAAGCATTTGCCTTCCATGGAAATGGTGCGCCTGGTCAGCTCGGGCACCGAAGCGGGCATGAGCGCGCTGCGTCTGGCACGCGGTGCCACCGGCCGCAGCAAGTTCATCAAGTTTGAAGGCTGTTACCACGGCCATGCCGATGCGCTGCTGGTCAAAGCCGGCTCGGGCCTGGCCACCTTTGGCAACCCCACCAGCGCGGGCGTGCCGCCCGAGGTGGTGCGCGACACCCTGGTGCTGGAATACAACAACATCCAGCAACTGGAAGAAGCCTTTGCCCTGCACGGCAAGGAACT
>JAIXOX010000058.1 GCA_027486555.1 Comamonadaceae bacterium | reverse complement strand
CTTCGGTGAAGTCCACCGTGCCATCAAAGCGGCCGTGCACGCTGTCGTACTTGAGCATGTAGGCGAGGTAGTCGGCGGGCTTGGGGTCGTTGATGCCGACGATCTGGATGTCGTCGTAGCCATGCTTGAGCGCGGCGCGCAGCGCCAGACGGCCGATGCGGCCAAATCCGTTGATACCCAGCTTGATGGTCATGGTGAGAGCCTCAGGAGATAAGTTACTAAACCGTTACGTAACCGGATTTGAAATCAAGACCCTTGCAGAATCCTGATCCCGGACGTGGCATCAGCGCCTTGCGGGCGCTGATGGAGTCCGGCCGGTCAGCGGCCTTTTCAGGCCTTGAGCAGCGCAGCGTGAACCGTGTCGGCCACGTTCTCGGCGGTGAAGCCAAAGTGTTTGAACAGCACAGGCGCAGGGGCCGACTCGCCGTAGGTGTCAATGCCGACCACGGCGGCGCAGCCGTATTTCCACCAGCCGTCGGTGCTACCCATTTCAACCGCCACGCGGGGCAGGCCTTTGGGCAGCACGCTTTGTTTGTATTCGGCATCTTGGCGGTCAAACACATTGGTGCTGGGCATGGAGACCACGCGCACACCGATTTGACGTTCGGCCAGCAGCTTTTGCGCGGCAAGCGCCAGTTGCACTTCGGAGCCAGTGGCGATGATCACGCCGTGGGTCTTCTTGATGCCAACGTGCTCGGGCTCGGACAGCACATACGCGCCGCGGCTGATGTCGCCCAGATCGCTCTTGGGCGAATAGGCCAGGTTTTGGCGCGACAGCAGCAAGGCCGATGGGCGGTTCGCGTTTTGCAGCGCCACAGCCCAGGCCACAGTGGTTTCGGCCGTGTCGGCCGGACGCCACACGTCCAGACCGGGGATCAGGCGCAGGCTGGCCGCGTGCTCGATCGACTGGTGGGTCGGGCCGTCTTCGCCCAGACCGATGGAGTCGTGGGTGAAGACGTGGATCACACGCTGCTTCATCAGCGCGGCCATGCGGATGGCGTTGCGTGAGTAGTCAGAAAAAGTGAGGAAGGTGCCGCCGTAAGGGATGTAGCCACCGTGCAGGGCTACGCCGTTCATGATGGCGGCCATGCCGAATTCGCGCACGCCGTAGTTGATGTGCCTTCCAATTTTGCCGTCTTCGGTCTTGACCACGTCGCCGGCCAAGTCCACACGGAAGGCCGGGGTGCTCTTGGTGTTGGTGAGGTTAGAGCCCGTGAGGTCGGCCGAGCCGCCCAACATTTCGGGCAGGGCAGCGGTGAAGGCTTCCAGCGCCAGCTGGCTGGCCTTGCGGCTGGCCACGGTCTCGCCCTTGGTGTGGGCGGCGACCACGGCGTCAAACGCCACTTGGTTGAAGTTCTTGGGCAGGTCGCCCTTCATGCGGCGAACAAACTCTTTGGCCTCGGCCGGGAAGGCGGCTTTGTAAGCGGCAAAAGCGGTGTTCCACTCGGCTTCGCGGGCAGCGCCTGCGGCCTTGGCGTCCCAGTCGGCATACACCTCTTTGGGGATCTTGAAAGGCTCGGCCGTCCAGCCCAGGGCTTCGCGGGTGAGTTTGATTTCTTCAGCGCCCAAAGGCTCGCCGTGGGCTTTGGAGGTGCCCGCACGGTTGGGCGAGCCCTTGCCAATGGCGGTTTTGCAGACGATCAGGGTGGGCTTATCAGCGCTGTGTTTTGCACTGGCAATCGCGGCAGAAACGGCAGCGGCGTCATGGCCGTCCACCGCGTCGATCACGTTCCAGCCGCAAGCGGCAAAGCGCTGGGGCGTGTTGTCGATGAACCAGGGGGCCACCAGGCCGTCAATCGAGATGCCGTTGTCGTCGTACAGGGCGATCAGTTTGTTCAGCTTCCAGGCACCGGCCAGGGCCACGGCTTCGTGGCTGATGCCTTCCATCAGGCAACCGTCACCCAGGAACACGTATGTGTGGTGATTGACAATTTTGTGCTCGGCTTTGTTGAACTCAGCCGCCAGCATCTTCTCGGCCAAGGCCATGCCCACGGCGTTGGTGATGCCCTGACCCAGCGGGCCGGTGGTGGTTTCCACGCCGGGGGTCACGCCCACTTCAGGGTGGCCTGCGGTTTTGCTGTGCAGGGTGCGGAAGTTCTTGATTTCTTCAATGGGCAGCTTGTAGCCGGTCAGGTGCAGCACCGAATAGATCAGCATCGAGCCGTGGCCGTTGGACAGCACAAAGCGATCGCGGTTGGCCCAGTGCGGGTTTTTGGGGTTGTGCTGCAGGTGATCGCCCCACAGCGCCACAGCCATGTCGGCCATGCCCATGGGCGCGCCGGGGTGACCGGAGTTGGCTTGTTGAACAGCGTCCATTGCGAGGGCGCGGATGGCGTTCGCCATTTGCTGTGTGTTTGCCATGTGGGCAGCTCCGGGAAAGTATTCTGGTAAACCCGAGATTTTAGCGGTTGTCAGCCAGTGGCCGATGCCAGTCGACTTTTGCGAGAGGCCATCTGCTGGCACTTGCCTTTTTGTGGGAGCCCAAACTTTGGGCGATTGCATGCCATCGCGCTACGCCCAAAATCGCGCACGGGGTGGGCTCCCACAAAGGCAAAAAGGCATCGTCTGCTGGCCTTTTGCAGGAGCGACGCCCTCGTCGCGAAAACCCTCGCAGACCACGACCCATCGCCCACAGGGGTGGGGTCCTACAAATACCCAAACAGTCGACTGCCTCGCTGCGTTTTGGAAGGCCGTCTGCAGTTGGTTTCAGGGCTTCGTTTCTTTTTGCTGGCGGGCCAACACGTAACGGCGCATGGCGATGGCCGGGGCATCGGCGGCCACGGAAAACTCGTACAGGTCTTCTGGCGGCGTGCTGGCCAGGGCAAGTTCCTGCAGCGCCAGGCCATCCACATCTTCCTGAAAAGCCACGAACAGCTGGTCGTGCATGAAGCGAGTTGTCACCGGATCGTCCTGCGCAAAATCACGCCCGTGCACGATGAAGTAATGCGTGCTGGTGGCCGTTTCGGGCGTGGGCATGTGCGCGGTGCGGATGCGAAATTGCGGGCGTCCGTTTTCTGGCAGGTGGCAGTCGTAGAAAGTCACCGACACCTCGTGCAGGCCCAAGCTGCGAAACTCTGAACGGACAATCCGAGCCGCCTGGCCTGGACCTGTCAGGCCCGTCGGGATAGCCCAGACGGGCGGCAGCGTGGTGGGCACCACGTTGCGCAGCAAAGCGAATTGCCCATCGCCGATCTCACTTTCAAATGCGGCCTTGGCGTAATCGGGGGTGCCAAAGCTCTTGGCGTGCAAAAAGCTCAAATGCGTCAGGTCCAGCAGGTTTTCGTGCAGTCGCACATAGCTTGCTTGCAGGCCGAGGTAACCTTGTGAACGCTCCCACGCATCACTGTCCATCCAGTCTTGTGGGGGCAATTTGGACACGTCGGCGTGCTCAAACTCGCCCATCCAAATCCAGACCACGGCCCCGCGCTCAAGGGTGCGGTAGACCCTGATGCCCACATTTTTGGGACACGTCTGCTGCGAGGGCACTTCGATGCAGTCGCCCTCGGTGTTGAAACGCAGACCGTGGTAAGCGCACACGATGGTGTCTTGTTCCAATGTACCGGCCGACAAGGGCATGGAGCGGTGCGGACAACGGTCTTCCAGGGCGACCACACGGCCGTCTGACGCACGGTAAAACACCAGGCGACGACCCAGCAGGGTGCGGGCCAGCAATTGGTCTTTGACTTCGTCACCGAAAGCGGCCACGTACCAGTCGTTCATGACAAAGGGCGTGTGCCGATCAGCCATGCGTGCTGAGGCGTTTTGAGCAGCCGAGATGACGGCGGGCAGGGGGCGTGTCATGGGAATCTCTTTCTTTTGACCAGACGCAGGACTTGACGCCAGCTTGTATGAAGTCAAACAGTTTAGGGTGAGCCCGTGGGCCAGTTCTGTCTCGTGAGCGCCTCAAAGCGTGGCAACATCGTGTGATGTCGATTTCAACTTTTGCTCACCCGCCCACGCTTGGCATGGCTCCAGCCCAAGCCATGGTTCTTGCCGCTGGGCGCGGTGAGCGCATGCGCCCCCTGACCGATGTGACCCCCAAACCACTGCTGAGCGTGCGTGGCCAGCCCTTGATGCAGTGGCCCATGCAGGCTCTGGCTCGGGGTGACTTTGTTCGCCAACTGGTCAATACCGCATGGCTGGGCGAGCAGATTCCCGCGTATTTTGGTGAGCGCATCACCTGGCCTGGCTTGCCAGAGGTGCAGATTAGCTATTCGCACGAAGGGCAAGACTTTGGCCGAGCGCTGGAGACAGCCGGTGGCATTGTGCGTGCCTTGCCGCAGCTTGCCGAGGTTTTTTGGGTGGTGGCCGGTGATGTGTTTGCGCCCGATTTTGTGTTTTCACCAGCGGCTATGCGGCGCTTTGAGGCCAGTGAGGCCTTGGCCCACTTGTGGCTTGTGCCCAATCCCGAGCACAACCCGGGTGGAGATTTTGGCTTGTCGGTGTCGGGCCGGGTGCTCAATCTGCCCAAAGGCGCTGCGGCTTGTGACCACACCTTCAGCACCATCGCACTGTATAAACAAGCATTTTTTGAACATTGTGGTGTTCCACCGGGCAACCCCCAAGGCGTGGCGCTGGCCTTGGCCCCTTTGTTGCGTGCAGCCATGGACCAAGGTCAAGTGACGGGCGAGGTGTATGCGGGCAGCTGGGCCGATGTGGGCACGCCGCAGCGATTGCATGACTTGGTTTGACCAAAGTCCCGATTTGATGGGTGTTTTTTGTGTCGGTTCCTGCGAGCAAACTTTCCGGCGATCACGCGGGAGACGTCGCTCAATGAAAAGGTGACGTCGATGCGGTGGAAGCTGCCTTGATCAAGGCGGGCTGGAAAAAGTAAATCCGCAATCTTCGGGGCCGGTTCAATCGCGGCAGGGTGCCGTCAAGGAATCTGCTTTTGTGGGCGCGAGCCCCTGCTCTTGAATGGGTCTACCACCCCCGACCCATCGATCACAGTGGTGGCCTTTTACAATGTTCATATGACCTCAACCTCACTCTACGCCCAACGCCGTGCCCGCCTCGCTGCCCAATTGGGCGCGGGTGGCATCGCCATCATCCCCACAGCGCCTGAGCGCCCACGCAACCGCGACAGCGATTACCTGTACCGGCACGACAGTTACTTTTATTACCTGACCGGTTTCTCAGAACCGCATGCCACGCTGGTGGTCACTGCTGATGGCGAAACCACCTTGTTTTGCCGGCCCAAAGACCTTGAGCGCGAAATCTGGGACGGCATCCGCCTGGGGCCTGATGCTGCGCCTGCCGCTTTGGGCGTGAACCTGGCTTTGCCCATCGGCGAGATGGCCACGCACATGCCCAAGCTGCTGGAAAACCGCAGCACCGTTTGGTACCCGTTTGCCATCCACACCGGGCTCGAAAGTCTGGTGAGCGGCTGGCTGCAATCGGTGCGTGCACGGGTGCGTTACGGCGCTTTGTGCCCCGAGCAGCAGCGCGACCTGTGCAGCTTGCTGGACGAGATGCGTCTGGTCAAAGACGCACACGAACAAGACATCATGCGCCGCGCGAGCACCATCAGCGCCGGTGCTCACATCCGCGCCATGCAGCGCAGCGCCGCCATGCTGCGCGCCGGGCAAGAAGTGCGCGAATACCACCTCGACGCTGAGTTGCTGCACGAATTCCGTCAGCACGGCTCGCAGTACCCGGCTTACGGCTCCATCGTGGCGGGCGGTGCCAACGCTTGCGTCTTGCATTACCGCGCCGACACCGCTTTGATCCGCGACGGCGATCTGGTGCTGATCGACGCGGGTTGCGAGCTGGACGGTTACGCCAGCGACATCACCCGCACCTTCCCGGCCAACGGAAAATTCACTGGACCGCAACGTGCCCTGTACGACCTGGTGCTGGCCTCGCAAGATGCCGCCGTGGCCGCCACCAAAGCCGGTGCACGTTTTGTGGACCCGCACGAGGCCACCGTGGCCGTGCTGGCGCAGGGCCTGCTGGACGTGGGCTTGCTCGATAAGAACAAGGTGGGCAACGCGCAAGACGTGATCGCCAACCGCAATTATTTCCAGTTCTACATGCACCGCACCGGCCACTGGCTGGGCATGGACGTGCACGATTGCGGCAGTTATGTCGAGCCCTCGCAAGTAGGCCAGGTGAGCGAGCGCAAAGACCCGTTGAGTGGCGAACTCATCAAAGACCGCCCCAGCCGCATCTTGCAGCCGGGCATGGTGCTGACCATCGAGCCGGGCCTGTATGTGCGCCCTGCGCCCGGTGTGCCCGAGCCCTTCCACAACATCGGCATCCGCATCGAAGACGACGCCATCGTGACCGCCACCGGGTGCGAGCTGATCACGCGCGGCGTGCCGGTGAAGGCCGACGAGATCGAAGCATTGATGCGTGGCTGAAGGGCTCATGACGTCGCGTTCGACGGCGCTTGTTTCGGGCCAGCTGCTCTCGGTACAAACAGGTCAGGTGCGCCCCCTGATGGTGGGTGGGCGCAAGCTGGTGTCAGCCATTGGCAAAACCACCGCCTCCGGCCCCATCGCTGTGGGGGTGTTGGGCTTGGCGGGTGACGAGCAGGCCGACTTGTCGGTGCATGGTGGCCTGAGCAAAGCGGTCTACGCCTTGCCTTCAGAGCACTTGGCGTGGTGGCAAGCACAGCGCCAAATCCGCGGGGCCACGCTGTTTGAAGAAACCTTGGCCCCGGGCTATTTGGGCGAAAACCTCAGCTTGCAAGGCCTGCTCGAACAAGACCTGTTCATTGGCGATCGGCTCGACTTTGGCGGCGTGGTCTTGCGCATCACGCAGCCGCGCGAGCCCTGCGGCAAGTTCAATGCCGTCATGGGCTACGCCCTGGCCGCCAAAGACATGGTGCAAAGCGGGCGCTGTGGGTTTTATCTGGCGGTGGAGCAAACCGGTTTTCTACAAGCCGGGGCCACTTGCCAAGTGTTGGCCGGTTCGCGTTCGACCTGCATGACCGAGGCCTTGCGGCACAAAGCCTGGAAACATCTGCGCTGAATCGTTTGACTTTTGCTTAAAAGTCAAAAGCCAACTCACTTGCGAGAGGCATTACCCGGACTCAAACCATTGAGTCAGGGGTCTACAATGAAAAACCTTCCGACTGTCGCCTTGAGCATTGACAAACTCCTTGCCATGAAAGCCGGCCGCTGAACACTGGCAGTCCTGACAGCACATCCCCACAACGGAGCCTCACATGACCAACAAGGTCCAAGCCGAAGAAAAACGCGCCCAGTTGCGCAAAGCCGCACTCGAATACCACGAGTTCCCCACCCCCGGAAAAATCGCCATCGCCCCCACCAAGCAGTTGGTGAACCAGCACGATCTGGCGCTGGCTTATTCGCCTGGCGTGGCCGCACCTTGCGAAGAAATCGTCAAAGACCCGGCCAACGCTTTTAAGTACACCAGCCGCGGCAATCTGGTGGGCGTGGTGACCAACGGCACGGCCGTGCTGGGCTTGGGCGACATTGGCCCCTTGGCCAGCAAGCCGGTCATGGAAGGCAAGGGTGTCTTGTTCAAGAAGTTCTCGGGCATCGACGTGTTTGACATCGAGATCAACGAAAAAGACCCGGACAAACTGGTCGAAATCATCGCGTCACTGGAGCCGACTTTTGGCGGCATCAACCTCGAAGACATCAAGGCCCCCGACTGCTTCTACATCGAGCGCAAGCTGCGCGAGCGCATGAAGATCCCGGTCTTTCACGACGACCAGCATGGCACCGCCATTGTGGTAGGTGCGGCCATTTTGAACGGCTTGAAAATCGTCGGCAAAGATCCCAAAAAGATCAAACTGGTCACCTCCGGCGCTGGTGCCGCGGCCTTGGCTTGCCTGGGTTTGTTGGTCAAGCTGGGCATCCCGCGTGAAAACATCTGGGTCACCGATTTGGCGGGCGTGGTTTACGAAGGCCGCACCGAGCTGATGGACGAAGACAAGATCCAGTTCGTGCAAAAGACCGATCACCGCACCCTGCGCGAAGTGATCGCCGGTGCCGACGTGTTCTTGGGCTTATCGGCCGGGGGCGTGCTCAAGCAAGACATGGTCAAGTCCATGGCCGCCACGCCGCTGATTTTTGCGCTGGCCAACCCCAACCCCGAGATCGATCCTGAAGACGTCAAAGCCGTGCGCGACGACGCCATCATGGCCACCGGCCGCACCGACTACCCTAACCAGGTCAACAACGTCCTGTGCTTTCCCTACATCTTCCGGGGTGCTTTGGACTGCGGTGCCACCACCATTACCTTGGAGATGGAAATCGCCGCCGTGCACGCGATTGCCGAGTTGGCTCAAGCCGAGCAAAGCGAAGTCGTGGCAGCCGCTTATGTGGGTGAACCGCTGGCATTTGGCCCCGAGTACCTGATCCCCAAGCCATTTGACCCGCGCTTGATGATGAAGATCGCCCCGGCGGTGGCCCAGGCGGCGTTTGACTCGGGCGTGGCCTCTCGCCCCATCACCGACATGGACGCTTACCGCGAACGCCTGCAAGGCTTTGTCTACGCCTCGGGCACCATGATGAAGCCCATCTTCACGGCTGCCAAACGCGCCCTGAAAAAGCGCATTGCCTACAGCGAAGGCGAAGAAGAGCGCGTGCTGCGTGCCTCACAGATTGTGGTGGACGAGGGCATTGCCCGCCCCACTTTGATTGGCCGACCTGCCGTGATTGCCGAACGCATCGAGAAATTTGGCCTGCGCCTGAAAGAGGAGCTGGATTACGACGTCGTCAACGTCGAAGACGACCACCGCTACCGCGATTTCTGGCAGACTTACCACCGTTTGACCGAGCGCAAGGGCGTCACCCAGCAGATCGCCAAAATCGAGATGCGCCGCCGCTTGTCACTCATTGGTGCCATGTTGCTGCACAAAGGCGACGTAGACGGCATGATCTGCGGCACCTGGGGCGCCAACCCCATGCACCTGAACTACATCGACCAGGTCATTGGCAAGCGCGCAGGCGTCAACACCTATGCCTGCATGAACGGCTTGATGCTGCCGGGCCGTCAGGTGTTCATGGTGGACACCCACGTCAACTACGACCCCACCGCCGAGCAGCTGGCAGAGTTCACCGTCATGGCGGCCGAAGAAATGCGCCGTTTCGGTATCCAACCCAAAGCCGCTTTGTTGTCGCACTCGAACTTCGGCTCGTCCAACGAGCCCAGCGCCATCAAGATGCGAAACGTGCTGGACTTGCTGCGCCACAACGCGCCTTGGCTCGAAGTGGACGGCGAAATGCACGGTGACGTGGCCTTGGACGCAGCATCGCGAAAGGCCATCATGCCCAACAGCACCTTGATGGGCGACGCCAATTTGTTGGTTTTGCCAAATATTGACGCCGCCAACATTGCCTACAACCTGCTGAAAACCGCTGCTGGCGGGAACATCGCTGTCGGCCCGGTTTTGTTGGGAGCCGCCAAGCCGGTGCACATTTTGACGCCCAGCACCACGGTGCGCCGCATCGTGAACATGTCGGCTCTGACGGTGGCGGACGCCAACGCGGCCCGCTGAGTCGCATGAAGACGGTGTAAGTTCACATTTGACAAAAGTATGCAAACTGTATTTGCCTAAATATTGGGCAATCGCTTGCATTTTTATCGCATTTGTCGCACACTAGCGCCTTCGAGTTTTCGGGTAAACCCGGATGCTCCTGAAAGGTGAATTCATGAGGGTGGCACAACAAGCCGTGACCCGTCATCCATGGCTTGCCGTGGTGATGGGTTTGTTTTTGATGGTCAGCACACATGCTGTGCAGGCCCGTACATCCCAAGAGGTGCAAGCCTTGTCAACCATGTTGACAACAGAGTTGCCCCGCGATGGCCAAGAAACCTACCTGAAAATCCGTCAAGGAGGTCCTTTTCCTTACGAAAAGGATGGTACGGTTTTTGGCAACCGCGAGCGCATTCTGCCGCGTGAGGCGAGGGGTTATTACCGTGAATACACCGTCAGGACGCCTGGTGCGAGGAACCGTGGAGCGCGCCGCATTGTTTGCGGCGGCTTGGTTCCCGCTGAACCGAAAGCCTGTTATTACACCCAAGACCATTACGCGAGTTTTCGCTTGATTGTCGACAAGCCCTGATTTTTTAGACTTTAAGAAAGACCACGGAGATGGACACGCCGATTCGCCCGGACCAAGAGACACCTTTAAAAGGTGTGCGGTCCAACATCGTGCAGTCGATTCGCGCTTACCGCGTGAGCGACTTGCAAGAAGCCGCCCAAGGATTGGGTCACCACTTTTTGTACGCCAACCTGGCTGAAGCCCAGAGCAAACAAGACGTGCTGGACCTGATTGGTGCGCAATTCACCCTGCCTTCTCACTTTGGCAAGAACTTTGATGCCTTGTTCGATTGCATGACCGATCCTTTGCACAAGTCTGGCCCGCAGCCTGGCTTCATTGTGGTGCTCGAGCAAATTCCTGCGCACGTCAAGTTTGACAAGGAAGCCCGCGAGCAATTGCTCGACATCTTCCGAGACACCGCCGATTACTGGGGAGACCGGAAAGTTCCTTTCCGTTGCTTCTATTCTTTTCTGTAGCCCGTTCTGCGCAAAACAGCCAAGCAGGACGGGCGAATGAGGCACAAACCGAAGCCGCCGTGATGGCCGAATCGGTCGAAGACGGCGAAAAGATGCCCACCGACAAATTGGTGGACGTGTCGCCCTTGGCGCTGCGCATGAGCAGCCCATTCAACGCAGGTTACTGGCTCGCAGCGGCCTGATGGAGCATTCGCAGCTGCCAAAAACAGCGGCACCCCAGCAAAAAGCCCGTCCATGGACGGGCTTTTTGCTGGGTCAGGCCTTAAAAATCTTGAGCAACAGGGCCAGCGACAGACTCAAACCTTTTGGGCCAAAGCCACAAACTCGGCCACGGGCACTTCTTCGGCGCGGCGCTGCAAGTCGAACTGCCCAGCAAACCCTTTTTCTTCGAGCCATTTGCCCAAGGTGTTGCGCAAAATTTTTCGGCGTTGGCTGAAGGCGACTTGAACCAATGTTTCCAGGGTTTTAACGTTCACCACCGGCGGGGCGGCCAAAGGCACCATGCGCACCACGGCGCTGTCCACTCTGGGCGGTGGGTCAAAACTTTCGGGGGGCACGAACAGCACATTGGCCATGTCGTAACGCCACTGCAACATGACCGACAGGCGGCTGTAGTCCGAAGTTGCCGGTTTGGCCACCATGCGGTCGATCACTTCTTTTTGCAACATGAAGTGCTGGTCTTCGATCACATCCACTTGGTCCAGCAAGTGGAACAAGATGGGCGTGGAAATGTTGTAAGGCAAGTTGCCGACCACACGAATTTTGGCGGCAGCCGGTGCATGGGTGAGCATTTGCAAAGCCAGTGCCCTGAAGTCCACCTTGAGCACATCAGACTCCACCACCGACAGATGGGGGTGTTCGCGCAAGCGCACCGCCAAATCACGGTCCAATTCGATCACCGTCAAATGCCCCAGGCGCTCCACCAGAGGTTGGGTCAAGGCGGCCAGGCCAGGACCGATTTCCACCATGGCTTGTGCTGGCTGCGGGTTGATACCGTCCACGATGGCACCGATGATGGCGCCATCGGTCAAAAAGTGCTGCCCAAATCGTTTGCGGGCAATGTGCTTCATTGGGGCGGCTCGCGCAACTCGACATAGGCGCGGCCACGCAGGTCTTCGGCCCAGACGGTGTAGGCCTCGTCGAGCTTTTTCTCGCGCAGGGCTTTGCGGACCATGTCGCGTTGCTCGGTGTCCGACAGCGGGGAATTGCGGCGATCGGTCACCTCGATCAAGTGCACACCGAAGCGGGACACCAGGGGCTCAGCCACTTGGCCTGGGCGCAGCCGGTTCATGACTTGTTCGAACTCGGGCACAAACATGCCCGGATTGGCCCAACCCAAATCACCACCTTGCTGTGCGCTACCGTCTTGTGAAAGCAGAGAAGCCGCCCTTGCAAAATCAACTCTGCTCGCAAGAATGTCTTGCCGAATGCTCGTCAATTGCGCCAATGCTTGTTCTTGAGACAACTGAACCCCCGGGCGCAACAGGATGTGCCGAGCGCGGGTTTGGGTGATGGTCAAATTCGCCGAGGCTTGCCGACGCTCCAGCACTTTCAGAATATGAAAACCTGCCCCTGAGCGAACGGGATCGGTCACACCCCCTACGGCCAACGTTTGGGTGGCGTTCACAAACAAGTCTGGATAACGGCTCGATGAGCGCAACCCCAACACACCGCCATTGGTTGCCAGGTCAGGGGCTTTTGAATAGGTTTTGGTCAGGGCCGCAAAATTTTCACCGCTGCGTGCGCGTTGAGCGATCTGGCGTGCCTGTCCGGCGAGTTGTTGAATTTGGGTTTCGGTGCTGTTTTCGGGCACCGCAATCAGGATCATGCCCAGGTTCAACTCGGCGGGGACTTGGGCGGATTGGGCTGCTTGTTCTTTCAGGCGGTCTTGCAAAAACCTTTCCACTTCCAGGTCACTCACCCGCACACGCCCTTCGACTTCACGTTCACGGATGCGCGTCAGCATCAGTTGTTTGCTCAGTTGCGCGCGGTACTGGTTGACCGACATGCCTTCTTGCTGCACGCGTTTGCGCAATTCATCGCGCGTGAGCTGATTGCTGCTGGCCACACTCTGTTCGGCCATGTCCAGCGCCTCGGCATCGATCACGATGCCCATGTCCCGCGCTTGCTGGAGCTGGATCTTTTCGCCAATCAGCTGCTCCAGCGCCTTGGCCTTGATGTCCTCGGCAAGTGGCCGTTGGGCCTGGTTTTGTGCTTCACGCATCAAACGTTGGATGAGCGCTTGGACTTCCTGGTTGGTGATGGGTTCTGAATTGACCACGGCCACGATGAAATCGGCCTGGCGGATTGCGACTGCAGAGCCTGGGGCCTGAGCCGTCGCCAACCCAACAAAGCCCATGCAAAGGGTGGTCAGCAATGCCCATCGAACAGAAGACATGGATTTATTCATAATTTTGAAAACGGCTGGGTGCGACAAAGTTATCGCGCAGGTTCTGATAGCGGGGAATGTTGTTTTGCAGGGCCGTCAAGGGACTGGCGCCCACACGGGCCATGCCAATGAACTCCAATTGGAACAGCAAACGGCTGGTGGCGGTGCTCACGGTGCTTTGCAAACGCTCAAAAGCAATGCGCCCCAACCAGCAGCCACCGTCGTATTCGAAACCCAACAAACTGTCCACCAAACGACGCTCATTGATGCTGAAGTTCATGCGCCCCACGGTGTACCAGCGGTCAGGCCCCAAGCCTTGCCCGGCCGCTCGGGTCCAAGCGGACTCCGCCGCGTCGTCGCGACGCCCCAAAAGGTCGCTCAAAGGCCATTGCCAGCCCAGGTCGACTTGTTCGCTGACGTCGCGGTTGAGGCGGTAAGCCGCGTTGACCACGCGGTAGGGACTGGGGCTGTAGCGGCCTTGCAAAGTGCTGCGGCTGACATTGTCGGTTTGGTTGTTCACTTGCACGGTGGCATCCAGCGCCCACCGGTCGTCCCAGCGCACACCGGCACCCAGGAGCATGTCGCTCAAACCGGTCTTGGAGGCGGTTTGTCCAGGCAAGACCACCTGCTGGTCGGAAAAGCGGATGCGCTGTGCCATGCCCACACGCAGCATCTCGGCCCCATTGGCCGCATCAAAAAAGCGACTGGTCACACCCAGCGTCAAGGCGTTGTTGTCGATCAAACGGTCGTGGCCCACGTACGCGTTTTCACTGTAAATGGTGGACAGGTTGAAGTCGGTGGCACCGCTGTCGTACACCGGCAGAAAGCCCTGATCACGGTACGGCGTGCGCACGTAAAAAGCACGAGGCTCCAGGGTTTGAACCACATGGCGACCAAACCACTGGGTTTCGCGCTCCAGCACAAGACCAGAATCGAGCGAATAAGTGGGCAACACACGGTTGGCCGAACGTTGGCCGTTGTCCATGACCCCATCGAGTTGGTATCGGGTGGCGTGCATTTGCAACTTGGGTGTGACAAAGCCCCAAGGCCGGATCCAGGGGCGGCTGACTTGGGCTTGCACAAAGCTGCGCTCACCGTTGCGCGGCAAAGTGGTGCTGTTGGGGATGCGTGAATAATCGGCCTCAAATCGGGTGGTGTCCCCGACGATGGACCAATCCATGCCGTCAGCTTGCCATTTGCCGTAGCGCAAAGTGATTTGTGGGGCACGGTCATAAGGCGGGGTGATGGGGGCGCTGACGTCCTGCAGGGTCTGCCAGCGTTGCACTTGGGCGTTCATGCTCAAATCGCCCAAGGCCCAGCCAAGAGTGCCGGTCGAGGGCAACAAGCGCTGCGTCAGGACTTGGCCCGATCGGGAAAAATCGCGCCAATAATTGTCGTCACTGACCCGGTTCACATTCAAACCCAAGCCAATGCGCCCTATGCCATCCCACCCCGTCTCAATCCCCCCCTGATGCTGTGAAGACAGGCCCCAGCGGTTTTGTTGACGCAATCTATCAGTGGGCATCAGGTTCAAGCGCAATTGGCCGTTGTAATCGGGCTCCAGGTAACGAAACTCGGTGTCCACGGCCACGCCGCGTTTGCTCATCACATGGGTGTTGACCGTGGCATCCCGGTTGGGCGCAATGTCGAAGTAATAGGGCTGCGTGACCTGCACACCGTTGGTCGTGTCAATGCCCACCAGCGGCGAAAGCAAGCCCGATTTGCGGTCGTCTGTCAGGGCAAAACTGATGGCTGGCAAAGCCATCAGGGGCACATCCTGAAAGCGCAACTGAACCCCCTCTGCCAAGGCAGTGGCGTCTTCGTTGTCCAGCGTCAGGCGTGTGGCCTTGAGGACCCACTCTGGCAACCACTCGGGTCCGGGTTTGCGCCGACAGGTGGTGTAGCTCACTTGCTGCATCACCGCACGGTCGCTGTCCAAAAACACCAAAGATGCCGCATCACCATATCCGCCGCTTTTGTACAACTCAAAGCGCGGTTGCGTCAATTGGCCCTGGAAACTGTCCATCTGCAAGGCCAAACTTGGGCCTACAAACAAAGCCCCGTCCCGGCTCATGCGGACACCCCCAGAGGCCTTCACCTCGTCTTGCGTCTGGTCATAGTCCAGCCGATCGGCCCGGATGCTCAGGCCCGGACGCCGGATGGTGGCCTGACCCTGCAACTGCACGTCCAGGTCAGGCCGCACCGTCAGCTGCTGAGCTTGAACAAATGTTGAAGCCTCTTTTTTTTGCCTTTCAGTAACGGCTTCTTCCAGCATGGCGCTGCTGCGCAAATTCAAAGGGGAGCCATCAGACCGGGCTTGTGCCCAAACTGCGGCCACAGGCATGCCGCACAACATTGCGCCCGCCAGCCCAAGGGCCAAGGGCGAAGACAAGGTGGGCAGCAGCAAAAAACGGGCAGAGGTGGGCTTCACAAACAGGGGGCAGGGTAGAGAAGGCGGTCGGGTCGCACTGCGGGTGCAACAACAGGCTTTGTAGAATCGGATTATCCATGAGCCACCCCCACCTGACCCCCACTTTGACCCCTACAAGCACTGACGCTGCGAGCCACGAGGTCCTTTGGACCGATTCTCTGCGCCAAAGTGACTTCAAAGCCTGGCTTGACGGCCTGTCCCGCACCCAAGGTCTTGTGCCCGAATCGGTGCGCGTTGCCTCTGCCGATGCTAGCTTTCGGCGTTATTTGCGGGTGGACACCCAGCAAGGTCAGACCCGCATCATCATGGACGCGCCACCGGACAAGGAAAACAGCCGTCCCTTTGTGCAAGTGGCCACATTGATGCACAACGCCGGTCTTCGCGCACCCCAAGTGATGGACTGGCACGAAGCCCACGGCTTCATGCTGCTGAGTGATCTGGGCAACGCGACCATGATGTCGGCCATCGACCCCGAGCGCCCCCAAGCCAACCACGGTCTGTACATGCAGGCGGCCGACACCCTGATTCAGTGGCAAATGGCCTCGCGCCCGGGCGTGCTGCCACCCTACGACGCGGCTTTGCTGCAGCGTGAGCTGAGCCTGTTTCCTGATTGGTATTTGGCCCAGCACCGGGGTGTGCAACTGCAAGGCGCGCAGCGCGAGGTGTTCGACAAGGCCTTTGCCCTGATCGTGCAGCGCAACCTGGCCGCGCCCAGCGTGTATGTGCACCGCGACTTCATGCCGCGCAATTTGATGATGCCCCTTGGTGCAGGCCCTCAGAGCGAACAGCTCGGTGTGCTCGACTTCCAGGACGCGGTGTACGGCCCCATCAGCTACGACATCGCCAGTCTGATGCGCGACGCGTTTTTGACCTGGGACGAGGACTTTGTGCTCGACATCACCATCCGCTATTGGGAAAAAGCCCGCAAAGCGGGTTTGATGGACTTTGAAGACTGGCACAGCGACTTTGGTGCGTTTTACCGCGCCGTGGAGTGGATGGGCCTGCAGCGCCACCTGAAAGTGGCCGGCATCTTTGCCCGCCTGACCCTGCGCGACGGCAAGCCCAAATACCTGGCCGATGCGCCCCGTTTTCTGCACTACATCCGCAGCACCTGCGACCGTTACCGCGAGCTGGGCCCGCTGCTCAAACTGATCGACGAGATCGAAGGCACCACGCCCCAAGTCGGTTTTGCTTACGGGCGCATGTGAACATGCCGCGCTTTTATTGCCCCGCGCCGCTGCAAACCGGTTTAGCCCTCAGTTTGCCCGCTGGCGCGGCCCGCCATGTGCAGGTGCTGCGCCTGCAACCGGGCGATGTGATCACCCTGTTCAACGGCGAAGGCGGCGAATATGACGCCACCGTCACCCGCATGGGCCGCAGCGATGTGGACGTGGAACTGGGCGATCACCGCCCGGTGGAACGCGAAGCCGCACGCGCCGTGCACCTGCTGGCCGGCATCACCGCCAACGAGCGCATGGACTGGCTGGTGGAAAAAGCCACCGAACTGGGCGTGGCCAGCATCACCCCCTTGGTGGCTGAGCGCAGCGTGCTCAAGCTCAAAGGCGAGCGCGCCGACAAAAAGTTGGCGCACTGGCAAGGTGTGGCCGTGGCGGCCGCTGAACAATGCGGGCGCAACCGGGTGCCCACGGTGCACGCGGCGGTCACCCTCAAAGAGTGGTTGGCTCGTGCCGAGCCTGGGGAGCGCTGGGTTTTGTCTTTGTCACAAGGCACACAAGCCCTGTCGGCCATGACCGGCAGCGCGCCCGTCACGGTGTTGAGCGGTCCCGAAGGAGGCCTGAGCCCCAGCGAAGAAGCCAGTGCATTGGCTGCTGGATTTACCCCCATCACACTCGGTCCGCGTGTGCTGCGCGCCGAAACTGCGCCCCTGGCTGTGCTGGCCATTTGCGCCTGAAGCCTGCGGGCGTTGGCGGGGGTGTGCAAGGCTTCATCGCGGCGAGGGCGCCGCTCCTACATGGGGAAATGCCTGCCTTTTGTGGGAGCCCCCGCCCCCGGGCGTTGGGGGGTGGTCTGCGAGGCTTTTCCCGACGGGGGCGTCGCTCCTGCATTGGGGGAATGCCTGCCTTTTGTAGGAGCCCCACCCCCGGGGCGATGGGGGGTGGTCTGCGAGGCTTTTCGCGGCGAGGGCGCCGCTCCTACATGGGGAAATGCCTGCCTTTTGTGGGAGCCCCCGCCCCCGGGCGTTGGGGGGTGGTCTGCGAGGCTTTTCGCG
>JAIXOX010000130.1 GCA_027486555.1 Comamonadaceae bacterium | reverse complement strand
GGGGCATCCTGCATTTTGTGGGTGCACCGCCCCCGGGGCGATGGGTGGTGGTCTGCGAGGCTTTATCGCGGCGAGGGCGCCGCTCCTACAGGGGGCTTCCTGGATTTTGTGGGAGCCCCGCCCTCGGGGCGATGGGTGGTGGTCTGCGAAGGTTTTCGCGGCGAGGGCGCCGCTCCTACAGGGGGCATCCTGGATTTTGTGGGAGCCCCGCCCCCGGGGCGATGGGTGGTGGTCTGCTAGGCTCTATCGCGGCGAGGGCGCCGCTCCTACAGGGGGCATCCTGGATTTTGTGGGTGCACTGTCCTTGGGGCGATGGGTGGTGGTCTGCGAGGGTTTTCGCGACGGGGGCGTCGCTCCTACAGGGGCAAGCACTTGCCTGTTGTGGGAGCCCCGCCCTCGCGGCGATGGGTCGTGTTCTGCAAAGGTTATCGCGACGGGGGTGTCAACGGTCCCGATGCATCCACTGGTTGATCAGCACCGGCAGCATCAATACCAACCCCAGCAAACTGATTTTCAGGCCCGGCGCAATCAGGCACAGGGCGCCAATGGTGCACAGCGCACGCTCCCAGCCCTTCATCAAGGTCAACATGTAACCACTGAGCGCCGCAGCCAAGGCCACGATGCCCAGCACACAGCCTGTGAAGGTGACGGCAAACTCAGCCCAAGTGAAGCCCTTGGCCACCAGCAACAAAGAAGGCGAGAACACGAACACAAAGGGCACCAGCACCTTGGCCAGCCCCAAGCGGAACGCCATGTTGCCGGTCTTGAACGGGTCACCCCCGGCCATGCCCGCCGCCGCATAAGCGGCCAGCGCCACCGGCGGCGTGATGTCGGCCAGCACGCCGTAATAAAACACAAAGAAGTGCGCCACCAGTGGCTCCACCCCCAGCTGCACCAAAGTGGGCGCGGCCACCGTGACCATGATGATGTAGTTGGCCGTGGTCGGGATGCCGCAGCCCATCAAAATGCAGACGATGCCCGTCATGAACAGCGCGGCCAAGAGCGTCAAGGACTTGCTGTCGGCCATGAAGGCGGGCAACCAGTCCATCAAGAAAGCCGAGATCATCTGCGCCCAGCCGGTGATGATGAAGCTGATCTTGAAGCCCACGCCCGTGAGGGTAACCACACCAATCACAATGCCCACCGTGGCCGCTGCAGCGCCCACCGCCAGCGCGTACTTGGCCCCGGTTTCAAAGGCCTCCAGCAGCACGGCATTGTCAATTCGCCCCACCAGGCCCAACCACTTTTGACTGGCCCAAATCAAAGCCACGCCCAGCGCCAAAAAGCCCAGCTTGATGGTCTCGCCATCGCTGCCCCAGTCCACAAACGCCACCAGCGCCAGCAGTACATGCAGCACCACCAGCAACAGCCAGTTGGTGCTGCGGTTGCCCCACACCGTGGTCGTCAGGCCCACGATCATGCAAGAGGTGATGCCGGTGAACGCCGCCAGATAAGGCGTGCGGCCCGACACCAAGATGGCGATCAGCAAAGCCAAAGGAATCAGGGTCGGCCAACGCTGCTTGAAGGACTCGCGCAGCTTGGGCATTTCTTCTTCGCTCAGGCCGCGCAAGCCGTAACGCTTGGCCTCGAAGTGCACCTGCATGAACACGCCAAAAAAGTGCATGAAGGCCGGCACAATCGCCGCAGCCACGATGGTCTGGTACGACACATTCAAAAACTCGACCATCAAAAACGCTGCTGCGCCCAGCACGGGGGGCGTGATCTGCCCACCGGTCGATGACGCGGCTTCCACCGCACCCGCAAACTCGCGCTTGTAACCCACCCGGATCATGGCCGGGATGGTGAGCGAGCCCACCGTGACCGCATTGGCCACCGATGAACCACTGAGCGTGCCGAACATGGCCGAGCCAAACACACTGACCTTGGCCGGGCCACCGGCATAACGCCCAGCCACCGAAGAGGCGATGTCCAAAAACAACTGTCCCAAACCAATGCGCGTGGCCAACACACCAAACAGCACAAAGTGAAAAACATAAGTGGCCACCACGCCGACGGCCACGCCATAAATGCCCTGGCTGGTCAGGTACTGGTGGTTGATCATCTGGCTCCAGCTCGCGCCCGCGTGCTTGAGCAAACCCGGGAAATACGGCCCGGTCAAGGCATAGGCCGTGAAGCCCAGCGCAATCAACGGCAAGGGCCAGCCCATGGAGCGGCGTGTCGCCTCAAGCAAGGTGACAAACAAGACCGTGCCCATGACCACATCCATCGTGTCCGGGTTGCCCACCCGGAAGGCCAGGTCGTCAAACACATAGGGGATGTACATGACACTGGCCGCGCAGGCAAGGCCCAGCAACCAGTCGATCAGCGGCACCCCGCCAATGCTCAGGCGGCTTTTGGACACAGTGGAGTCTGCGTCAGATTTCGTAGCCGCAAAAACCAGAAAAATCAGCCCCAGCACAAAGGCCAGATGCACCCCCCGGTGGGTGGTCTCGCGCAGCAGGCCAAAACCGGCCGTGTAGAAATGGAAAACCGACAAGATGATGAGCAGCCATTTCACGATCACCGTTGCGGGCGGCAGCGTGGGCCGAAAGCGCATTTCGGGGTCGAACTTTTCTTCCAGTTCCTGCAAATTGCGCACATTGCGCTCGAGGGCTTCAGCCATACCTGTCCTTCACAACACAAGGCGCTTGAAGGCCTTGTTCACAACACACAGGGCGCCGTGGCGCCCTGTTCAAACATCATCGCCCACGGGGTGGGCTCGTACAAAAAAACCATGCACCTGCCACCTTGTGGGAGCCCCGCCCCCGGGGCGATAGGTGGTGGTCAGCAAGGGACGACGCGGCGAGGGCACCGCGCCTACAAGAGGCTCGGTGCGCCCTGCATCACTTCAGCAAGCCAGCTTCTTTGTAGAACTTCTCAGCACCGGGGTGGAAAGGAATGCCCACACCCTTGACCGCGTTCTCTTTGGTGATGAACTTGCCTTTGGCGTGGCCCGCAGCCAGGGTGTCCTGAGCGGCTTTGCCATACAGGGCCTTGGTGATCTGGTACACGGTTTCGGTATCGGCCTTGGCACTGGTCACCCACTGGGCACCCATGGCCATGGTCTGCACAGCGGGCACGTCTTTGTAAGTGCCGGCAGCGATCGTGTCCACGGCCAGATACGGATTGGTCTTGCGCAGGGCATCGGCCTGGGGGCCTGACAAAGGCACCAACTCGATGCCGGTCCCGCTCGATGCCAATTCGGCAATCGCGCCAGCCGGTGCGCCGCCCACAAAGAAGAAGGCATCGAGTGCGCCGTCTTTGAGCTTGTCACCGGCCTGGTTGGGCTTGATGTACTCGGGCTTGATGTCGCTTTCCTTCACGCCATAAGCGGCCAACACAATGCGGGCGTTGACCAAGGTGCCGGAACCTGGCTCGTCCAGCGCCACGCGCTTGCCCTTGAGGTCGGCGACCGACTTGATGCCCGAGCCCTTTTTGACCACCAGGTGGATGCTCTCGGGGTACAGGTTGGCAATCATGCGCAGGTCGGTGACCTTGGGTTTGCCTTCATACACGCCCGTGCCGGTGTAGGCCCAGGTGGCCACGTCCGACTGAGAAAAACCCGACTCCAAAGCGCCACCGGCCACGCCGTTCACGTTGGCCACGGAACCGTTGGTCGCTTGCGCTGTGGCCACGATCTTGCCGGGTTGGCTCACGGCGTTGGCGATCATGCCGCCCACCGGGTAATACGTGCCAGCCGTGCCGCCCGTGCCGATGCGGAAAAATTGTTGTGCTTGCACCGGGGCGACCATGGCCGCTGCCAGACCCAAAACCAAAACCAGTTGACGACGCTTCATGACATTCCTTGGAGTGTGAATTACGAAAGAAGGTTAAAAACCAACAGCCTAGGGTGTAGCACAACTTGTGCCCATTTTGAGTTCAAACAGGCCCACATCAGGGTTGACGCTGATATGGAAGACCCTGATAAGGCAAGCGCTAAACTGACTGCTTTTGTCAAAGGTGTCTCATGCATGTGTGCGTTCTGGGTGCTGGAATCATCGGCCTGAGCACCGCTTTCGAACTCACGCAACAAGGCCACCATGTCACCGTGGTGGACCAGGCTGCAGCGGCATCGGGGGCCAGCGGCGGTAACGGTGCACAGCTGAGCTACGACTACGTGCAGCCCATGGCCGATCCCGGCATCTGGGCACAACTGCCCAAGCTCATGCTGTCCCCAGACTCCGCCCTCAAAATCCGCCCCCAATGGGACCCGGCGCAGTGGACCTGGTTGTTGCGCTTTCTACGGGCCTGCAACACGGCGCAGTCGCACAGCGCCACAGCCCAGTTGCTGCGCTTGGCCGCCCAAAGCCGCGCAACGCTGGACGCCTGGCGCGAACAAGAAACACTCAACTTTGATTTTTCCAGCAGCGGCAAACTGGTGATGTTTCGCTCTGCGTCTGCCTTTGATGCCGCACGCCAACAACTGGCCCTGCAGCGGCAGCTGGGCGGATCGCCCCAACAAGCCGTATCGGCCAGCGAAGCCTGCGCCATCGAACCGGCACTGAGCCCCCGGCGCGAGCTGTTTGCAGGCGGCATCTACACCCCCAGCGAATGCGCCGCCGACTGCAAGAAACTGTGTGAGGAATATGTGCGCATTTTGTCGACCCGTGGTGTGCATTGGTGCATGGGTCAGCGCATTGAACGCTTGTTGGTGCGCGGCCAACAAGTGCAGGCCGTGTTATTGGCCTCGGGGCAAGACATCCGCGCCGATGCCTTTGTGCTGAGCACCGGCCACTCGGCCTCTGCCCTGGCGGCCCAAGTGGGCATCCATTTGCCCATTTACCCGCTCAAAGGCTACAGCATCACGGTGGACACGGACGGCCCCGGCCTGGCCCCCCAAGTCAGCATCACCGACAGCGCCCGCAAAGTGGTGTTTGCGCGCTTGGGCGAACGCCTGCGGGTGGCCGGCATGGTCGAGTTGGTCGGCTCCCGCACGCACATTCCGCCAGACCGCATCGACAGCCTGCTGGCCGACACGCGCGCGCTGTTTGGCGACTGCTCTCGCTTTGCCGACCTGCGCCCCTGGACCGGCATGCGCCCGGCCGCCCCCACCGGTTTGCCGGTGCTTGGCAGGCAAAAACACGGCCCAGCCAACCTCTACCTCAACACCGGGCACGGAGGCCTGGGCTTCACCTTGGCCGCAGGGTCGGCGGTGCAAGTGGTCCAAGGCCTGCGCAGCCATTGATCTGGCCCTGTGAAGTTTGGTCGATGGGGGTGGTCTGCGGGGCTCTATCGCGGCGGGGGCGCCGCTCCTACATCGTGAGGGCGCCGCTCCTACATCCAACGGGGTGGTCTGCGGGGCTCTATCGCGGCGAGGGCGCCGCTCCTACAAAAAAGATCAGGCCATGACCTGTTGACCCATACCCTGCTAAAGTGAATTCAACATTTTTTGCAAAGGCACCGTCCATGTCTCCAACCCACGAACCCCACGATCACTCAGCCACCCCTGAGCCCACCAGCACCAACTGGAAACACGACGGCGTGCGCGTGGTGCCGGGCAACCAATTGGACGGCAATGTGCCTTCCACACCGGGCATGGACCGCAAAGCGGCCATCAACTTTGCCCGCGTTGGCGCGCAAAAACTTTGGGCCGGCACGGTGCACATCCACCCCAATGCCAAAACCGGCGCACACCACCACGGGCCACTGGAAAGCGTGATCTATGTGGTCAAAGGCCGCGCCCGCATGCGTTGGGGCGACGCCCTGGAATTCACAGCCGAAGCCGGCCCCGGCGACTTCATTTATGTGCCGCCCTATGTGCCCCACCAAGAAATCAACGCCAGCGCCGACGAAACCCTGGAGTGCGTCCTGTGCCGCAGCGACGGCCAAGCGGTGGCCGTCAACATGGACATCGAGCCGGTCGAAAAACCTGAAACCGTGCTGTGGATTGACCCGACACACCCACACGGCGGGGTTTGAAAAACCCCGCGCGGCGAGGGCGCCGCTCCTACAGGGAGGCTACCTGCATTTTGTAGGAGCCCCGCCCTCGGGGCGATGGGTGGTGGTGTGCAGGGCTCCATCGCGGCGAGGGCGCCGCTCCTACAGGGGGGCAGCCTGCATTTTGTAGGAGCCCCGCCCTCGGGGCGATGGGTGGTGATCTGCAATGCCTCATCGCGGCGAGGGCGCCGCTCCTACAGGGAAGCTGCCTGCATTTTGTAGGAGCCCCGCCCTCGGGGCGATGGGTGGTGGTCTGCAGGGCGCCATCGCGTCGAGGGCGCCGCTCCTACAGGGAGGCTGCCTGCATTTTGTAGGAGCCCCGCCCTCGGGGCGATGGGTGGTGGTGTGCAGGGCGCCATCGCGACGGGGGCGTCGCTCCTACAGGGGGAATGCCTGCATTTTGTAGGAGGCCCGCCCTCGGGGCGATGGGTGGTGGTCTGCAGGGCGCCATCGCGACGGGGGCGTCGCTCCTACAGGGGGAATGCCTGCATTTTGTAGGAGCCCCGCCCTCGGGGCGATGGGTGGTGGTCTGCGAAGCTCCATCGCGACGGGGGCGTCGCTCCTACAGGGAAGCGTTCATGGAAACTTCACATGGCCGGATCCATGAGCCGCGCGTCTACCCGATCTGCTTGCCAAACCAGCTTGGCCAACCCCGCAAACCCACGTAGCCCTGAATCGAAGGGTGTTGTTGGTACCTGCTGGCCAAAGTGCAAGGCCCGGCGACGGTCAAAAAATAGTCGTAGACCACGGGCTTGTGTGAAGCCTTGAGGTACTGAAAGTGCAAGTTGAACTTGTCTTTTTTGGCCTTGCGGTAAACGTCGGGCGCAAACATGTCGGCAAATTTGGGATTGAGCACCTTCAGCGACACGCCATCGGGTGCATGCGCCACACCACAGGCCGCCAGCGGGTCCTGCAAGGCAAAGCAGCAGCCGTCGGGCGGGGCAGAAAAATCGATCCAGCTCAGACCTTTGGCCTTGGCAATCGTCTGCAACTCGCTGCGAAAACTGCGCGCCACCGGCAGTGTGCCTAGCGCGGGCAGCCACTGGCCCAGCGTCAAAAAAGACAGCTTTGTGTTTTGCCGTGCGATATCCGGGTTCAGCGCCAGGGCCTTGCCCAAGGCCGAGGCCGCCATGCTGGCTCCGGAGCTGTGGCCAACCAGCAGCACCTCGTCGTAACCGCCCTGCAGCACCTTGTCCACCAAGGTGCGGGCATGCGCCTGCAGGCGTTGCTCCAGCTCCGGCGTTTTGCCCTGGGCCTGCAGCGCATTGAAGGCGTAACTGCGCACCATCCAGGACATGCTGTAGCGCGCTTCGAGTTGCCTGCCCAGCGTCCAGATCGTGCCCGCAGCGGCCAAACCCGCCAAGCCCGCCAGCCACCACACGCCCCCCAAGCCCTGGGCCAGCCAGGCAGCGCACAGGCCCGCCACAGGTGTGCCCAGCATCAACAGCAAGACCCACAAAAAAGGCAAGGTCAGCGCCACCACCGGCGGCCACGACAGGGTGTACATGCGCCACAGTGCGCCGCAACGCAGGTTAAAAACCGTGGTGGTGACTGTCTGCCACCAGAGTTTGGGCACCGACCGTGTCCAGTGCGCCCGCACCATGTCGTCCCAGCCCAAAAACTCGTAGTGCGTGTGCACGGCCTGGCCATCCACATTTGACTGCAGCGGCCATGCCCAATTGCCGTTGGCCTGCCGCTTGCGTGGGCCTAGCTCCAGGCTCCACCCATCGCGCTGACTTTGCTGCTGGCCCTCGGCGCCCAGCATGGCGTGGTAATGCGACGCGCCCTTGGGGTCAAAGCCGCTCACATACAAAACGCAACGGCGTCTGACGGCGCAGCCGTCTTCGTGCTCAGTGGGCTCGGCTTGCATCAAAAAATCGTTTGCCGGTGCAAACCCTTTTCCAGCACCAAGTCCACCAAAGGCTGCTCGCGCTTGTTGGCACGCTGGCAATGGTTCTTCTGAAAAACATCGGTGATGCGGATGATCACCTTGGCCCAGCGCTTGTGCTGCACCCGCCAGGCGTGCGAGGACACGCTCTCCCACGCATGCCCGTTGAACACCGTCGCGTTGACAAAGTGGTCCAGCGCCCGCACCCCCGCCCTGCCCCGCGCATTGGGTCCAAAAAAGCCCACCCACACCAAAATCAGGTAACCCAAAATGGCCATGGGCACCACCGCCGTCATCAATACAAAACCCGCCAATCGTTCCTTCATGCGGCCTCTCTCCTGAAAATTTTCACGCGCACACCGTTGGCCGAGCGGATGGTCAAACGGCCCACCGGCATCGGCACAAAGCCTGGCACGGGCTCCAAACGAAAACGCCCCACCAGCGAAGACAAAATCAGCGCCGCCTCCTGCAAGGCAAACGCCGTGCCCAGGCACACGCGCGGCCCCATGCCAAAGGGCAAATAAGCCTCACGCAAAGCATCGCGTGACGCATCCTCGGCATACCGGTCCGGGTTGAACGCATCCGGGTCTTGCCAGATGCCGGGATGGCGCTGCAGCAGCCAAGGCGACACCACCACGCTGGCCCCTTGCGGCACCTGCTTGTCGCGCATCGGGCAAGCCTTTGCTGACTCTCTTGAGAAAAAACCCACCGGCGGAAACAAGCGCAAAGCCTCCCTGAACACATGCCACGTCAACGTCAGCGACTTCATGTCGGTGTGCTGCGGCTCGCGCTCACCCAAAACCTGGCGCACCTCGTCGTGCATGCGCTGCTGAATGTCCGGACTGTGGGCCACCAAATGGCAGGCCCACGACAAGGCACTGGCCGAGGTTTCGTGCCCCGCCAAAAAAAGCATGGCCACCTGATCGACCAAGGCGTCAAAGCTGAAAGCCTCGCCCGTCTGCGGGTCACGCGCAGCCATGAACGCCGCCAAAATGTCCACCGGCCCATCGGTCTGCCCGCGCCCAAGCGCCTCGTAACGCGGGCGGATCAGGCCGGCCAGCAAGCCCCGAATCTCTTGCGCTGCGCGCCGACTGCGCCATGCGTCCCAGGGCCAAACCAGCCACTTCAAACCAAAAAGCGAGGGCAGCATCAAGCGCGGGACCAGGGCCTGAAACTGCGCAAACGCGGTAAACACCCGCTTGGCATCCGGCCCCTCCATGGGCAACGAAAAAATGGTCCTGAAAATGATGTCGGCCGTGACATGCGTCATCTCCAGCTC
>JAIXOX010000026.1 GCA_027486555.1 Comamonadaceae bacterium | reverse complement strand
GGATGGGTCTTGACCATGTAGTAGAACGAGATGCCCAAACCAGCCACCATGCCCAGCGAGGCGCCCCATTTGTTGGCACGCTTCCAGAAGATGCCCAGGGTCAACGCAGGGAAGAAGGCCGCTGCTGCGAAGGAGAAGGCCGCAGACACGAGGAACAAAATGTCGGCCATGCGCAGCGATGCGACATAAGCAGCCGCCAAGGCCACAAACACCAAAATGACTTTGGAGAGCGCCACGCGACGGTTGGCCGAGGCATTGGGGTCAATCACTTTGTAGTACAAATCGTGCGACATGGCATTGGCAATGGTCAGCAACAGGCCATCGGCAGTGGACAAGGCTGCAGCCAAACCACCGGCCGCCACCAAACCGGAAATCACGAAGGGCAAGCCGCCGATTTCAGGGGTGGCCAAGACCACGATGTCACCGCCCAAGCGGATCTCTGCCAACTGCAAGATGCCATCTTTATTGATGTCAGCCACAGCCATCAGCGTGGGGTCGACCACGTTCCAGCGTGCAATCCATCCCGGCAACTGGTCCATCGGCGTGCCGACCAACAGGGTGTAGATGTCGAACTTGACCAACACCGCCAAAGCAGGCGCTGTGAAGTACAGCAAAGAGATGAAGAACAGTGACCAAGCCACCGACTCACGCGCTTCACGCACCGAGGGCACGGTGTAAAAGCGCATCAGGATGTGTGGCAAAGCAGCCGTACCGATCATCAAGCAGAAGACCAGCGCCAAGAAGTTCTTGCGGGCAACATCTCGAGCGGCGTCGTCTTTGCCTGGGAAGGGCTCAGCATGTCGCAGAGGTGGCGCTGCACGGGCCGTGTTGGTGGTCCGCGCGGCGGTGTAAGCCGCTTTGGCTGCTGCTTCGTCTTTTGGCAGACCAGCCAAGGCAGTTTCAGCGGCCTTGATGTCCGCTGCTGGCGCGTTGGCGGCCTTCAGCTCTTCCAGTTTTTTCGTGGCGGCTTCTTTGTCAGCGGCCATGGCTGCTGGCACATCTTTCAGCTTTTCAGCAGCTGCATCGGCGCGTGCTTTGAAGATGCCACGAACTTCGAGTTCTTTGGGGTCTTTCAGCAATTGCTCTTCTTTGGCCGTGACTTTTTCAAGCAAGTAGCCATAAGCCACCTGAGGCACTGGATTGCTGGTGTGTTTCACCGACAACCAAACCACGGGAATCATGTAAGCCACGATCAGGATCAGGTATTGCGCCACCTGGGTCCAGGTCACTGCGCGCATACCGCCCAGGAACGAGCAGACCAAAATGCCAGCCAAACCGACATACACGCCCACGTCGAAGGACAGACCCGTCATGCGGGCTGTGATCAAGCCCACGCCAAAGATCTGCGCCACCACGTACACGAAGGACACCAAGATGGCCGCAAACACGCCAATCAGACGCGCCATGTTGCCGCCGTAACGCGCGCCCAGGAAGTCAGGGATGGTGAACTGGCCGAACTTGCGCAGGTAAGGTGCCAGGAACAGCGCCACCAAACAGTAACCGCCTGTCCAGCCCAAGATGAAGGCCAGACCACCGTAACCTGTCAGGTAGAGCGTTCCGGCCATACCGATGAACGAGGCTGCCGACATCCAGTCAGAGCCTGTGGCCATGCCGTTGTACATAGCAGGCACACGGCGGCCGGCCACATAGTACTCAGCAGCATCGTTGGTGCGACTCATCACACCAATGCCTGCATACAAGAGCACCGTGGCTGCCAGGAAGGCATAGCCAATGTAATCTTTATGCATCCCCATCTGCTCAAGGACGGCAAGCACAATCACGAAGGCTGCAAAGCCTGCGCCGTAGAAAATAAAAACTTTGTTCAGAGATTTCTGAAACTGGCCTTGGGATTGGCCTTCCCCGCCGAAAACGCTCATGCTTCTTCTCCTTCTGACACGCCATATTCCTTGTCAAGGTTGTTCATATAGCGGGCGTAATACCAAATGATCAGGCAGTACACGATCAATGCGCCTTGGGCCGCGACCCAAAACGAGAACGGCCAGCCAAAAAAGCTGAATGTCAAATCACGCGCAAAGTACAAAAGTACGAACGTGACGAAGAACCACAGGGCCAGCAACAGCCCCGTGATCCTTAAGTTTTTGCCCCAGTATTCCTGGTGCCTTGCAGTGAGCTGCATCGTCATCTCCTTCTTGTTAAAAAAATCAAACTACCGACTGTCACACTTGAATGGATTTGCCCAGCGGGCGGGTGCTGGGCATCAGACGAGCTGGTCCAGTTTCAGCCCTGTTTCCCTCTCCAATTGGGCGGCCACCTTGGGCTCGAAACCCTTGAGGTGTCGCATCACTTCGAGGGCTTTATCAGGTTGATGCAATTCCATGTGAACCCGAGCCATTTGGTACCAGGCGTAAGGGCTCATGGATTGCAACTTGGTGTTGCGCTTGAAGGCCACCAAAGATTCTTCGAAGCGTCGTTGACGCACCAACACCAAGCCCAGGCCGTACCAGGCACGGTCCATTTTTTCGTCCAACTCCAGGGCTTTTCTGAACGCGATTTCTGCCTCTTGGCTGCGGCCCAATTCTTCGCAGACAAAGCCGACATTGAAGTGGGCGTTGGCGTTGTTCGGTGTGAGTGTCAGTGCGCGTTCAAAAAACCCCAGGGCTTGCACCAAGCGGCGGTTGTTCAGTTCGTTGTAACCAAGGCTGTTGAGTGCCAAAACATCATTTGGGTTGATGTCTAGGATGTCTTGGAAAACAGCATGGGCTTGTGTGCGCAGGCCAAACACCAAAAGAATCTTGGCTTTGAAACGCAGCCACAGGCACTTGCTGCGTATGGAGGAGTCAAGCTTGACGGGAGCCACAGGGGCGTTCACTGGCATGCGGCCACTCCCAGCTCAAGGCAAGTCTCAATTTTCAACTGCACCACCACCACCCAGGCGATGAGCAGCCAGCTGCTGGTGGCCAGTGGAATGTGTTGATCCAGGATCAGCTTGGGGCTGATTTTGCGCGTGAGCCAAAGCGCAGGCTTGGAGGCCACATCCAGCAATTGCCAAAAGACATTGTTGTCACGGTTGGACCCTGCCAGCAATCCCAGCAAGAAACGCCCGACGATGAACATCAGAGAAAGTTCAATCAGACTTTTGGCGATGACGATGGCAAGCAACATAGAACCTTATTGATCCAGATCAAAACGATTTTTGGATTCTATGAATTGGCTTCTATACCACCTAATCGGACTTAAAACCTTTAAAAAAAGGGGTAAATCAATATTTTTTGCGATCAGCCAGTCGCTTCATTCGGAGAAAAGACTTATCTGACGTGGCCCTTACAATATTGATCGATCCGTGTGAATAGATGCAGTCGAAATTCAAGGGAAAACACTGAGAAAATTGGGAGCCATTTGGGGCGGATTGGCAAAGGATCGACGCCCCTGGAGCGCGCAAAAGAAGCCAATTTTCTGCGCCGATGTGCCGGTTGTGGATGTGTCATGTTTTTACACAACAGAAATGGACGGTCACCAGCCTTTGGGGATGTCCCTGCCTGCAGCCGCCTCTTGCGCTTCCCAGCGGTTCATGAGCCACGCGTAAATGACGACGATGCAGATGAAAACCAAGACAGAGCCTTGCGCAGCCATCCAAAAATACAAAGGCCAGCCCCCAATAATCACAGACAAATCACGCGCAAAAAAGCTGGGGCCAAAGCTCACCAATAACCAGACCAGCAAAAGGACCGCAGTCAGAATGCGTTTCTTGTAAATGAACGTCATGACATCAAGACGGTTTAAATGTTGGTGAAGTCTTCACCGATCCACTGCGCTGCTTTTTCTGCAATCATGAGCGTCGGGCTGTTGGTGTTGCCACTGGTGATGGTGGGCATGACCCCTGCATCCACCACACGCAAACCCGCAATGCCGCGCACTTGCAAGCGCCCATTGACCACGGCCATCGGGTCGTCGTCGCGCCCCATGCGGGTGGTGCCCACCGGGTGGAAGATGGTGCTGGCAATGTCCCCGGCGAGTTTGGCCAGTTCTTCATCGGTTTGGTATTGCACGCCGGGCTTGAACTCTTCGGGCTGAAAAGGCTTCATGGCATCTTGCGCCATGATGCGGCGCGTGACGCGCAGGCTGTCTGCGGCCACCTTGCGGTCTTCTGCAGTGGCCAGGTAGTTGGGCGCAATCGCGGGGGCGTCCTCAAAACGCGGGCTCTTGATGTGCACCGTGCCCCGGCTGGTGGGGTTGAGGTTGCACACGCTGGCCGTGATGGCCGGAAAACTGTGCAGTGGCTCGCCAAACGCATCCAGGCTCAGGGGTTGGACGTGGTACTGGATGTTGGCGTGGGGCTGCGAGGGGTCGCTCTTGGTGAACGCGCCCAACTGACTCGGTGCCATGCTCATCGGGCCCGTGCGCTTCATGGCGTATTCCAGGCCGATCATCGCCTTGCCCCACAGGCTGTTGGCCAGGGTGTTCAAGGTTTTGGCGTTGTTGACCTTGTAGACCGAGCGGATCTGCAAATGGTCTTGCAGATTGGCACCCACACCCGGTAGGTCATGTTGCACATCCACCCCAGCACCT
>JAIXOX010000045.1 GCA_027486555.1 Comamonadaceae bacterium | reverse complement strand
GCAACATCCCACATCGCCATCAACTCTTCGTCTGGACGCTGGTACATGCCACCGAAGTTGCCGTCGCCAATGAGCATCTTCTTTTGCGCCGGATCGACGCGCATGTATTTTTCGATGTCAATCATCGGTTTGCGTTCGGTGGGCATGGTCACGTTGGCCAGCCGGGTCCAAGGCAAATTTTCCATCCATGATGCGTGCGAGGCCAATGGATCGATTTCCTTGACCTTGGCCAAGGTGCGGGGCGCGTTCCACCAGTTATGCCACTTGACCTGCACGCCGCGGTTGCGGTCGAGCCACTCCAAAATAGCGCCGTGAGCGGGACTGTTTCCACCATGTCCGTTGACGATGACGATTTGCCGAAATCCGGTGCGCACCATGTGGTCCAAGATGTCGCACATGAGCGCGCACAGCGTGGACAGGCGCAGCGAGACTGTGCCCGGATAGTCAACAAAGCTGGGCGTGAAGCCATAGTTGATGGTCGGATAGACCGGCACGTTGATGGTTTTTGCAGCGTCGATGGCAACCCGCTCGGCCAGGATGAGGTCGACGCACAGACTCAGGTAGCCATGTTGTTCTGTCGAACCCAGTGGCAGCACGGCGCGTTGATCGTGCTTGACGTGCTCCTGCACCTGCATCCAGTTCATGTCGGCAAGTCTCATGGATATGTCCTTCAGGGTTGGGCCGGTTCGGCCGAGGGTTGCAGCTGGCTGTCAAACATGGAAAGCACAACCTTGGCCATCAAAACCGAAAGCGTTTCGCGCTCGACCAGGCTAAGGGGCGACAGCATTTCTTCTTCAAAAGCCATGAAGCGGGGAATCGCTTCGTCAAGAATGGCCTGGCCAGCGGGGGTCAGCGTCAAATTCTGCTGGCGTCGGTCGGTCCGGGCTTCGCTGCGTGCAATAAGGCCCAGTTTGGCTATGCGGTTAACTGCCCGGCTCAGCGTGTTCTTCGGGAACGCCGTGGAGGCAGCGATCTCGCTGGCGGTCACGCCATCGAACAGACCCAAGCTGTACAAAATCACAAACTCGGCGCGTGCCAAACCAAAGCGCTCTTCGACCCAGCCATAAAGCGGCGTGTTGTACCGCAGGCTGAGGTAGTTAAAGCGCGCGGCAAAGCCGCAAGGGTTACGCCAGAGTCGTGCGTGCGTTAGCGCATCGAGCCGGTGTCGCACGAGCATGGCACTTGAGCCCGTTTCCGGCTCAGCTGGGTCGTTTGCTGAGAGTGGTTGCATTGGTTCCAAAATGAACGACATAGATGTGAGGTTCCTCGTATGGTACCAAGCTTTCTCGTCGCCGCAACCGGCATTTTCAGTTTTTTACACTGCACCGCTCTGGTTCATGCTCGACATGTTCGCGCCAAATCAGTGCATGGAGAAATTCGTCAAATTAGTTCCAAAAGGTATTGACTCGAAAGAAGCTCGGGCTTAAATTCGCAACTGTCAGTCACGCGGCTTGCGCGTGACAAACCTCAACAGGAGTTTCACCATGCGTTCCTTTTTGACAGGCGTCTTGTGCACCACAGCTTTGCTGACATCGGCAGGCGCCCAGACTTTGACCATTGGCGTGCGTGGGGGTCCCGACTCCATCGACCCGCACTTCACAGCCACCGGCACGCACGCCGAATCACTCAAGCACGTCTTCGACACGCTGGTGTGGTCCGGCGACGGCCTGGAGATCGAGCCACGTTTGGCTGAGAGCTGGAGGGCCATCAACAACACGACTTGGGAGTTCAAGCTGCGCAGGGGTGTGAAGTTCCATGACGGTTCGGATTTCACCGCCACAGATGTCAAATTCTCGATTGAGCGCATTCCAGTGGTGTCAGGACCCAACCCAACCACGATCTATGTGCGCCGCGTCAAGGAAGTCAAAATCATCGATCCCCTGACTGTGCAGGTGGTCACCGACGGCGCATCACCGACCTTGCCGAACGACTTCATCCGTCTGTTCATCGTCTCGGCAAAAGCTGCGGCGGGCCTGACCAAGGACAATGCCAACGAGGCCTTCAATTCGGGCAAGGCTGCGGTTGGCACCGGCCCCTACAAATATGTGTCTTGGCAACCCAAGGGCGATCTGGTGCTCGACCGCTTTGACGGTTACTGGGGCCCGAAAGAGCCCTGGGCTCGTCACGTGCGCAAGGAAATTGCCAACGATGCGGCCCGAGTGGCCCAGCTCAAGGCCGGTCAGCTTGACCTGATTACCCGCGTGCCCGCCACCGATGTGACCACACTCAAGCGCGACTCGAAACTCAACGTGCAAACCATCGACACGGTCTATGTTTTCAACGTCGAACTCGATATGCGCGACAAGCTGCAAAACGCCAGCAACAAGGATGGTTCGCCGCTGGCCAAAAATCCGCTGCTTGACTTGCGCGTGCGCCAAGCGATTGATCTGGCGATTGACCGCAAAAGCTTGGTCGAATTCGCCATGGAAGGCCTGGGTAAGTCTGCCGGCCAAATGGTGACACCGTCGATCTTTGGCTTCAACAAGTCGCTGCCCGAGCCCAAGTTCGACCCAGCAGCAGCCAAAAAACTGATGGCCGATGCGGGTTACCCGAACGGTTTCAAGATCCAGTTCTCTTTCACCAAAGACCGACTGCCCGGGGACACCCAGGTTGGTACCTCGATTGCGCAGATGCTGGCGGCTATTGGCATTGATGCCACACCCAACGCACAACCTGCCGCGGTTTTCTTCCCAGCCCGCACTCGGGGAGATTTCTCGATGTCGATGTCTGGTTGGGGCACGCTGACTGGCGAGGCGCATTACACGCTGTCGTCGTTGGCGCACTCGAACGACAAGAAGATGGGCGCGTTCAATGTGCTCAATTACAACAACCCCGAGATGGACCGACTCTTGCAAGCTGCGGCCATCGAGATGGATGTTGCCAAGCGCCGCAAGTTCCTCGAAGACGCCAACGCGCTGGTCGATAAAGACAAGCAGCGACTGCCCATTGTGGCTGTGGGTTCGGCCTGGGCAATGCAAAAAAGCAAAGTCACCATCAAGCCGCGTGTGGACGAAGACACGCTGGCGATGAACATCAAGCCTGCGAGATAAGACATGGCTGGGATTGCACTGGGGCTGCATGGAGGTTGTGGCACGCTGGAGCGCAGCCTGCAAAGCGAAGCAGATTGGGCCGAAAGCCGTGAACACATGGCACTGGCCTTGCGCGCGGGCTGGAAAATTCTACTCAGCGGCGGCACGGCCCTGGATGCCGTACAGGCGACCGTGGTGGTGATGGAGGACAGCCCGCACTTCAATGCTGGACACGGTGCTGCGCTGACGGCACGCGCCGAGCATGAGTTGGATGCCGCCATCATGGACGGCAACAACCTGGCCGCTGGAGCGGTGTGCATGGTGCGCCGGGTGCGCAACCCGATAGAGGCCGCGCGCGCTGTGCTCGATGGCGCAACAGCCGTGCTGCTGGCCGGCGATGCGGCAGACGAGTTCGCGGCCAGCGTCGGCCTGTCCATGGTGGATCCGTCTTACTTCACCACCCAGCGCCGCATAGACGCACTGCGCCTGCTTCAGCAGCGCGCCGAGTCTGGGGCGTTCGTTCCGGCCACTGAAGCGGAAAAGCACGGCACTGTAGGCGCTGTGGCGCGCGATGCCCAAGGACACTTGGCGGCAGCGACTTCCACCGGCGGATTCAACAACAAACCTCCCGGCAGGATCGGTGACAGCCCCATCATCGGTGCAGGCACCTATGCACAAGATGGCATTTGCGCGGTGTCGTGCACCGGGCAGGGAGAAATCTTCATTCGCCGGGTGGCTGCTTACGATCTTGCGGCGCGCATGCAATACGGCGGGCAGTCGCTGCAAGATGCGGCAAATGCCTTGGTATTCGATACCCTTGCCAGTCACAAAATCGGTGCGGGCATGGTCACGCTCGGTGCCACTGGCAACCCTTTCGCGCCCTACAACACGCTGGGCATGTACCGTGGCTGGATCACGACCGAGGGTGACATGACGGTGGCCACCCATGCCGAACTGCACAACATTGGAAAAGCATGATGACGCCACAGCGTGAACCCATTTTGATTTGGGGTGCAGGGGCCATCGGAGGCGTGCTGGGGGCCTATTGGACCCGTGCCGGTCTGCCGGTCCAGATGGTGGACATCGTGGCCGAGCACGCCACGGCCTGCAGCACCACGGGCGTGAACATCAGCGGCCCGGTTGAGCAGTTCAGGCAAGTCGTGCCCTGTGTCACGCCGCAAGAGCTGCGTGGTACCTTTAAAACCATCGTTCTTGCAGTCAAAGCGCAGGCGACCGAAGACGCCATGGCCATGCTGCTGCCGCATCTCGCACCCGATGGCTTTGTTCTCTCCGCGCAAAACGGCCTGAATGAGTTGACGATTGCCCGCCTCGCAGGCGCCGAGCGCACCATGGGGTGCTTTGTCAATTACGGGGCTGACTGGCTGGGTCCAGGTGAAATTTTGTTTGGTAACCGCGCCGCTGTGGTCGTGGGTGAGATCGACGGCAGTATCCGTGAGCGCACGCGGCAGATGCACCGTGACCTGGCCATTTTCGAGCCCGCTGCGGTGCTGACCGACAACATCTGGGGTTATCTGTGGGGCAAGCTCGCTTACGGTGCGATGCTGTTTGCCACTGCGCTAACAACCGACTCGATGACCGCTAATTTTGAGGACCCGCAGCGTTTTGTGGTGTTCGACCGGCTCGCTCGCGAGGTCATGGCGGTGGCTGCTGCACGGCACGTCGTGCCCATCGGGTTCAACGGGTTTGATCCCGCCTGTTTCGCGCCGGGTGCGTCTGACGCTGGGGCACGCGCGTCGATTGCGGCTCTGGCTGAATTCAACCGCTACACAGCCAAGACTCACTCCGGCATCTACCGCGATCTGGCAGTGCGCAAACGCAAGACCGAGGTCGACCCTCAAATCGGGGTCATTGCAGAGATCGGGCGCGAGGTCGGCGTGCAGACACCCGCCATCCGTTGCCTGGTGACTCTGATTCATGCCATTGAGGACGCAAGCAAACCGATGTCTTCAGGCACTTTTTCCGAATTGATTGCAGTGTGCGAAAGAGCCCCTGCCATCTCGATCTGATCGCATCGCCATGCACATCGACCTTTCAAGTCAGACTGCCATCGTCACAGGTGCGGCGCACGGATTTGGCCGTGCGATCTGCCAGAGCCTGGCCAGCCATGGCGCTCGCGTATGGGCGCTGGACATCGTTGAGCATGAGCTCGCTGAAACTGCACGTTTGTGTGTGGCCGAAGGGGGATGGTGCGAAGCCCGTGTTCTGGACATTACGCAGCCGCAGGCCGTACAAGCACTGGTGGCAGAGATCGCCGCTGCCGGTCACCCTGTTGGCATCCTGGTGAACAACGCTGGTGGTGTGCTTGGGCAAGTTGGCCAACCCCTTGAGGCAGTGACACCGGAGCAATGGAACGCCATCTTTGCCGTGAACGTGAGCGGCGCTTTCTATTTGTGCCAAGCGGTCGCTCCTGGGATGAAGGCCGCCCGGCGTGGGCGGATCATCAACATCGCCAGCGGAGCGGGTCTGACCATCACCCTCACCGGCATCCAGGCCTATGCAGCGTCCAAGGCAGGGCTGGTGAGCCTGACGCGCCAGCTCGGACATGAACTCGGCGAATGGGGCATCACGGTCAATTGCATAGCGCCCGGATTCGTACGCTCCAACCCAAACACTGAGAGGCAATGGGATGCCATGGGCGAGGCCGGACAGGCGGCTTTGTTGAAAAACATTGCCCTCAAGCGCCTGGGCACGCCGCAAGACATTGCCAATGGGGTTTTGTTCTTTGCCTCGGAACAGGCCGGCTGGATCAGCGGGCAGACGATTTCAATCGACGGCGGAAAGTAAGCCTGGCGCTTAAGATTCAATGGGCGCGGGATCTGGCCAAAGTCCCAGTCGTTTGTCTCGCGCCAGTGAATCAGATTTTGCCTAGGCTACGCGGCCTCCAGGCGATTGCTCATCGACATACAAGCACAGGCCTTATTTGGCAATGGGCGCAATGCTGCTGAATTGGTCGGTCCACAACCTCAAACCTGGTTGGTCTAGAGGTTCATGTCTCAGGAAACGGCCAGCATCATCCCGCACCTCGCGGTTCACGGAAGGGTGGGCTTTTAAGTAAGCGTGGTCCTGGGTCATGATGAAGTGCAAGTTTCTGCGCACGTTTCGGACCTCGTCAACCGCTTGGTATTTGTGGCGAAACGCCATCCCCAAGCCCTCTGACTGCGCCTTCACGACGGGGTACAGGTTGAGGTAGGCGTTGGTGATGTTGATGGCAATGTAGCCGTCAGGTTTGAGGTGATCGCGGTAAATTTGAAAGGCTTCCCGCGTCAGCAGATGAATGGGCACCGATCCGCCGGTGAAGGCATCCAAAACAATGACGTCGTACAGCTTGTCTTTGGACAACTGCGCCATGCGCAACCGTGCATCACCCAGCAAAATATTTTGCTCGCGCGCCTTGCAAGACGCCAGGTTGTCAAACCATTCTTGGGCAAATCGAACCGCAGCAGGATTGATCTCGTAAAAATCGTAAGCATCGGCCTCCCTGGCGTAATTGGCCAAGGTTCCGGCGCCCAAACCGATGAGCGCGACCGAAAGATTCGGCTTTTGCGACATGGCCCACAACAAGGTTTCGCCTATGCCACTGTCGCGTGCGTAGTAAGTGG
>JAIXOX010000092.1 GCA_027486555.1 Comamonadaceae bacterium | reverse complement strand
GGCTGCGACGATGGCTGTCGCGGCTTCGGCCATGGTGTCGGCAGAGATGATCGGCAGACCGGATTCGGCCAGCATCTTCTTGCCCAGCTCGTCGTTGGTGCCCTTCATGCGCACGACCAGTGGCACGGACAGGTTCACGGCCTTACAAGCTGTGATCACGCCGGTGGCGATGGTGTCGCACTTCATGATGCCGCCGAAGATGTTGACCAGAATGCCTTCGACATTCTTGTTGGCCAGCATGATCTTGAAGGCTTCTGTGACTTTCTCGGCTGTTGCGCCGCCGCCCACGTCCAAGAAGTTGGCTGGCTCGCCGCCAAACAACTTGATGGTGTCCATGGTGGCCATGGCCAAGCCAGCGCCGTTGACCAAGCAACCGATGTTGCCGTCCAGGCTGATGTAGGCCAGGTCGAACTTGGAGGCTTCGACTTCAGCTGGATCTTCTTCGTCCAGATCGCGGTAAGCCACGATTTCGGGGTGACGGAACAAGGCGTTGGCGTCGAAGTTGAACTTCGCGTCCAAGGCCATCACGTTGCCTTTGCTGTCACGGTTCAGCGGGTTGATTTCCACCAACGAAGCGTCGGTTTCCATGTAGCACTGGTAAAGCTTCTTGAAGATGTCCACGGCCTGCGCGGTGGAATCTGCTGGCATGCCAATGGCGTCTGCGATCTTCTTGGCTTGCTCGTCGCCCAAACCGGTCAGGGGGTCGATGAAATCGGTGATGATTTTTTCTGGGGTGCTGTGCGCAACTTCTTCAATGTCCATGCCGCCTTCGCTGGACGCGATGAATGCTATCTTTTGTGTTGCGCGGTCGGTGACCACAGACACGTAATATTCTTTGTTGATGTCGGCACCGTCTTCGATGTAGAGACGACGGACTTTTTGGCCTTCGGGGCCAGTTTGGTGGGTCTTGAGCTGCATGCCCAGGATCTCTTCGGCCAAACGCTTGACATCATCGATGGTCTTGGCCACTTTGACGCCGCCGCCTTTACCACGGCCACCCGCGTGGATCTGGGCCTTGACCACCCAAACAGGGCCGCCCAATTTTTGAGCGGCTTCCACCGCTTCTTGAACGGTGAAAGCCGGGATGCCGCGTGGAACGGGCACGCCGAATTGACGCAAGATTTCTTTGCCTTGGTACTCGTGAATCTTCATGAGGTCTTCTCTCAGAGGTGTGTAAATTCGACCGGTCCGCCGGGGTGCCCTCGATATGATGGGCCCCGCCAGCGGGCGCTGGACACTGCAGCGTGCGACTGTATCATGCTGCAATGCACAAATCCTGAGCCTCGCGTCTTACAGTGACATGACGTTGAGCGTTTGAATTTTCGAGAAAGCAAGACCCATGGCCAAAATATTCATCGATGGCGAAGCCGGCACCACTGGTTTGCAAATCCGCGAGCGTCTGGCCCAAATGCCGCACATCGAAGTGCTGAGCATCGACCCGGCCCGCCGCAAAGACCCCGATGCCAAGCGTGAGCTGATGGCCGCCGCCGACTTGGTGGTGCTGTGTTTGCACGACGATGCGTCCATCGAATCGGTCGCCATGATCGATGCTTTGCCAGGACGCCAACCCAAAATTGTGGATGCCTCCACAGCCTACCGTTGCCACCCGGACTGGGTCTACGGTTTTCCCGAACTGTCGACTCAACAAGCCGGTGCAGTGCGTTTGGCCCAACGCGTGTCCAACCCTGGCTGCTATGCCACAGGCGCCATTGCCATCCTGCGGCCTTTGGTCGATGCAGGCCTGGTGCCCCCTGACTTTGCGGTGTGTTTGCCTTCAGTCAGTGGCTACTCCGGCGGTGGCCGCACCATGATCGAAGACTTCGAGGCTGGCCGTGCCCCCTTGCATGAGGCCTACGCATTGGGTCTCAAACACAAACACATCCCCGAAATCATGCGGTACACCGGCTTGACTTGCCGCCCCTTGTTTGTCCCCGCTGTGGGCAACTTCCGTCAAGGCATGCTGGTGCAGTTGCCTCTGCATCTGGACGCTTTGCCCGGCAAACCCACAGGAGCAGACCTGCACGAAGCCTTGCTGGCCCACTACGCCGCCAGTCGGACCGAAGGCGATTGGGTCAGCGTGTTGCCTGCCACGGCCGACGCCAAACTGGACGCCACGGCCCTGAATGACACCAACAAACTGGAAATTCGGGTGTTTGCCAACGAAGACGCGCGCCAAGCCGTGGTGATCGCGCGCTTGGACAACTTGGGCAAAGGTGCCAGCGGTGCGGCGGTGCAAAACATTCAGCTGATGCTGGGTTTGTGATCAGACAGCTGGTAGCTAAGCGCGCCGTCCACGGCGGCGGCGTTCACTTCCAACGGACCAGCTCAATGTGCACGCTGCCTTTGTCGCTGCTGAAGGTCACGCTGCCTTCTTGCACTGTGGCTTGCAGTTGCATGCTGCGCTCGGCCAGTTGGGCCAGCTCTTGTGAACGCTCAGTGGGAACGCGCCAGACTTGCAGTTTGTCCAAACGGGTGAGCTTGGTCTCGATGCCTTTCCACCAGACTTCGGCCGCGTGGTTGAAGCAATACAACAACACCTCATCGGCCTTTTGGCAGGCTTTCATGATGGGCTTGTCTTCGGGCTGGCCGACTTCGATCCACATGCGGGTGCGGCCCGTGAAATCGCGCAAGCTGCAATCCGGATCGTCCGGGTCGGACAGGCCGGCACCAAAGGCCAGCTTGCCGTCGCCGTTGCACACGGCCTGCAGTTTGTAGGCGTTGATGGCCAGCGCAAGCAGACGGATCATCATGCGCTCGTCGGTCTCGCTGGGGTGACGCGCCAACGTGAGCTGGTGGTCTTCGTAATAGCTGTGATCGATGTCGGCGATCGACAGGTTGGCTTTGTAGATGGTGGATTTGAGGGCCATGCGGTCTGCTTTATGGGAGCGGCGCCCTCGCCGCGATCAAGGTTGTGCAAATGGCCGTGGAAAACCTTCGCGGCGAGGGCGCCGCTCCCACAGGAAAATGCCGAAAAACTCAGACCCGGCGGGCCAACTCGGCGGCCTTGCCAATGTAGCTGCCCGGTGTCATGGCCAGCAGGCGGTCTTTGTCGGCTTGGGGAATCTCCAAACCCTGAATCAGGCCATGCAAGTCAGCCGCCGTCACCGTCTTGCCCCGGGTCACTTCCTTGAGCTTTTCATAAGCGCCCTGCACGCCATAGCGGCGCATCACGGTCTGGATGGGCTCGGCCAGCACTTCCCAGGCGGCGTCCAGGTCAGCGGCCAGCGCTTCTTCGTTGAGCTCCAGCTTGCTCAATCCGGTCATCAAGGACGCATAGGCCAGCGCGGTGTAACCCAGGCCCACACCCATGTTGCGCAGCACCGTGGAGTCGGTCAGGTCACGCTGCCAGCGGCTGATCGGCAATTTTTCGCTCAGGTGCTTGAGCACAGCGTTGGCCAAGCCCAAATTGCCTTCTGCGTTTTCAAAGTCGATGGGGTTGACTTTGTGCGGCATGGTGGATGAGCCAATTTCGCCCTCTTTCAAGCGCTGCTTGAAATAGCCCAGGCTCACATAGCCCCAAATGTCGCGCGACAGGTCGATCAGGATGGTGTTGGTGCGGGCCACGGCATCGAACAATTCGGCCATGTAATCGTGCGGCTCGATCTGAATGCTGTAAGGCTGAAAGGTCAATCCCAAGCCCCATTGGCTGCTTTGGGTCTCGCTCAACTCAGGCGTCTCGACCACTTGGCAGGCAAAGGCTTCCCAGTCAAAGTCGGGCCAGGCCGACAGGTGCGCGTTGTAGTTGCCCACCGCACCATTCATCTTGGCCATCAGCTTGACGGCCGCGATTTTTTCGCGGCAGCCATTCAGGCGCATCACCACGTTGGCCATTTCCTTGCCCACCGTGGTGGGGCTGGCGGTTTGGCCGTGGGTGCGGCTGAGCATGGGCACCTCGGCAAAGGTGTGCGCCATCTCGCGCAGTTTGGCGATCAGGCCGTCCAGACCCGGCAGAATGACCTGAGCGCGTGCGCCCTTGAGCTGCAAGGCATGGCTGGTGTTGTTGATGTCTTCGCTGGTACAGGCAAAGTGCACAAATTCGGATGATTTTTCCAGTTCGGGACGGTCTTTGAATTTGGATTTGATCCAGTACTCGACGGCCTTGACATCGTGGTTGGTGACCTTCTCGAACGCCTTGATGGCGACGGCATCGGCCTCGGAGAAATTTTTCACCAGCGCAGTCAGGTAAACACGGGCACCAGGTGTCAGGGGCTTGAATTCGGCAAAACCCGCATCGGACAAAGCGATGAACCAAGCAATTTCGACCTGAACGCGGCGGTGCATGTAACCTTGCTCACTCATGAGAGGGCGCAGGGCGTTGAGTTTGCTGGCGTAACGGCCATCCAGCGGCGACAAGGCAGAAATGGGGGTGAAATTCATGGCGCGATTGTAATTCCCGCCCATAGATGACCCCTATCCGCCCAATTGGGGTAAACGACAGACAATGCAACCACTCTTCCCCTAGAATCCAAGTTCTGTTTTTTTGGTCCTTTATTCTTTTTAATATGAAACTCATCGGCTCTGTTACCAGTCCTTATGTTCGCAAGGTACGCATCGTCATGGCCGAAAAGAAGCTGGACTACCAGCATGTGACCGAAGATGTGTGGTCGGCTCAAACAACCATTCACCAATCCAACCCCTTGGGCAAGGTGCCCTGCCTCATCATGGAGGGGGGGGAAGCGGTGTTCGATTCCCGGGTGATCGTGGAGTACCTGGACACCTTGTCGCCTGTGGGCAAATTGATCCCCTCGGCCGGACGCGAGCGCGCCGAAGTCAAAACCTGGGAGGCGCTGGGCGATGGTTTGCTCGATGCAGCCTTGCTGGCGCGCATGGAGGCGGTGTGGACGGGACGCGAGGACAGCCAACGCAGCCAAGCCTGGATTGACCGGCAACTGGACAAAATCCAACACGCTCTGCGGGCCATGAGCGCGGGCTTGGGTGACAAGCCGTTTTGTTCAGGAATTCACCTGAGCTTGTCCGACATCGCTGTCGGTTGTGCTGTGGGCTATCTGGACTTCCGCTTTCCGCAAATCGACTGGCGCACGCCGTACCCCAATCTGCACAAGCTGTACGACAAACTGTCGCAGCGCCAGAGTTTCATCGACAGCTTGCCCCACTGAGGCCAAAAACTGAGGCCAAACCCTGAAGCAGCCACCATCGGGCTGCGCTCATGGCGGCTCAGTCATTCAACAAATTGCGCCGCACATGAACCAAATGTGTGGTCGCCAAGGTTTTGGCCACGACCGGGTCGCGTGCCTTGATCGCTTGCAGCAAAGCACGGTGCTCTGACTGGTATGCCAAGCGGCGTTCAGGGGTGAGGCTGCGCTTTTTCAGCATGCCCCATTCACCTTGGGCGCGGGCTTGGTTCATGAGTTTGAATAGCCGGGCCACAAAATCATTGTGAGCCGCTCGCGCAATGGCCTCGTGAAAGAGGCCATCCCAGACCTCAAACTCTTCGACGCTGTTGGATGCTTCAGCGCGGTCGCAACATTGGGCCATTTGCTCAAAATCGGCGGGCGTGGCGTGGCCAATGACCATGTCGATGATCGCAGGCTCCAAGACCATGCGAGCCTCCATGAGTTCTGCAGGACTGGTTTGCCAAACAGCGTCCGGGTTGCCCGAGTCACTGGACTTGTGGGACACAGCGGCACGCCCCGCTTTGTCGGTCACATAAGTGCCGCTGCCCACCGTTTGCACAATCAAGCCTTGGTCCTTCAACTCGGCCAGCACCTTGCGCACCGTGCTGCGGCTGATTTGGTGTTGCTCACAAAACTCACGTTCGGCGGGCAGACGTTCACCCACTTGCCAGCGGCCACTGTGCAGCTGATCCATCAATGTGACACGAAAGAGAAAGGTTGAATCCACGGAAGTCTCATGGGCCATTAAAAACCAAATCATACCAATTGACACCCCGGTCGAACAGCACAAAAAAACTCTTCCCCCCAACTCAATGGACTTGAATCCCCCAATAACTCAAAGAAACGCCCCAACTTTCTTCAGAGAAATCAACAAACCCCGTAAAAACCCTGATCAATATGACCCAGTTTTATCGTGACTGTTTGGTATTTTTCTTTATGATGGTTTGAATTGGTTGAACCACGCCACCCATTTCATTGACACCCGGCCTTCAAGCGTCCGGTCCCCTGGAGAATATTTTGCGCATCGCCACTTTTGTATTGAATGGAAGACGTCACGTCGGTCAAGTCTCCAACGACGGCCTGCAAGTCACGCCTTTCGCGCTGACCGACGCCCAAGCCCAGCACGGTGCGCAGGTGCTGATCGACGCCTTGGTGGCCGGTCAGCCTTTGCCCGCTTTGAGCAGCGACACGCTGGCCGTGTTCTTGGTCCAACTCGAATCGCCCCTGCCGGTGCCAAGGCGCAACGTGTGGTGCGTGGGCCGCAATTACCATGCCCACGCCAAAGAACTGCAAGCCTCGGTCTTCAAAGACAGCAACACCGACACCAAAGCTTGGCCCATCGTGTTCACCAAAGTGCCCGAGTGTGTGGTCGGCCCGACCGACGATGTGCATCTGCCCGGTGCGGCCGTGTCCGAGCAGATCGACTACGAAGCCGAATTGGCCGTGATCATCGGCCAGGGCGGCAAGAACATCACCCAGGCCGATGCCATGAAGCATGTGTTTGGCTACACCGTGGTCAACGACGTGACCGCTCGTGATGTGCAGATGCGTCACCAACAGTGGGACATGGGCAAGTCGTTTGACACGTTTTGCCCCATGGGCCCGTGGATCGTGACCGCCGACGAAATCGACGGCCGCAAAACCCGGGTGCGCTGCTGGGTCAACGGCGAGTTGCGCCAAGACGGCCCCACCGAAAACATGATCTTCGACATCCCCACCTTGATCGAAACCATCTCGCGCGGCATCACGCTCTACCCCGGCGACATCATCGCCACAGGCACACCGGCTGGCGTGGGCATGGGCCTGAACCCACCGCGTTACATCGCCAAGGGCGATGTGATCCGGGTCGAAATCGACGGCGTGGGCCACATTGAAAACCGCTTTGTTTGATCAGCACAGGAGCATGTCGGACAAAACCCTGACCTGCATCCCTCAAGGAGACACACCATGACAAAAAACCCATCGATGCAACGCACCTGGCAAGCCTTGGGGCGTGCCGCCTGGGGTGCCGTGCTGGCCTGCAGTGCCACGCTGGTGCTGGCGCAATACCCGACCAAACCCATCACCATGGTTGTGCCCTTCCCGCCGGGCGGTGTGGCCGACACGGTGGGTCGTCCCGTGGCCGAAGCCATGTCGCGTCACCTCAAGCAGAGCATCGTGGTCGAAAACAAAGGGGGTGCGGGGGGTGGTATTGGCATGGCCCAAGTGGCCAAATCCAAGGCCGATGGTTACACCGTCTTGATGTCCTTGTCGTCTCTGGTCGTCTTGCCCGAGGCCGACAAGATCTTGCAGCGTCCCCCGATGTTTCAGGTCAATCAACTCAAAGCCATCGCGCGTTTTACCGCCGACCCTACTGTGCTGGTGGTGCGCTCAGACAGCCCTTGGAAGACGTACGCCGAATTCATGGCCTACGTGAAGCCCAACCCCGGAAAAATATCGTTTGGCTCGTCGGGCAACTACGGCACCATGCATGTGCCCATGGAGCAACTCAAAGCTGCCACATCGACCTTCATGCTGCATGTGCCTTACACCGGCGCAGGGCCTGCGGTCTTGGCTTTGCTCAGCGGTCAGATCGAAGCTTTGTCCACGGGACCGGCCAGCGTGAAGCAACACATCGCTTCGGGCCGCTTGCGTGCCTTGGCGCATTGGGGTGAAGGCCGCTTGGCCAGCATGCCCGAAGTGCCCAGCTTCAAAGAGCTGGGGGTGCCGATCCAGTACTCGCAGTGGTCGGGCCTGTTTGTGCCAGCCGACACACCGGCTGGTGTGGTCGACAGCTTGCGCCAAGCGGCCAAGTTCGCTGCACAAGACCCCCGCGCTGTGGCCGCCCTCACGGCTTCAGGCACCTCGTTCATGTACCAAGACACCGCTGACTTTGAGCGTTTTGTCCAAAACGATGCCAAAGCCATGAGCGCTCTCGTCACCCGGATCGGCAAAGTCGATTGATCCTTGAACCACCCGGCCCTGTGCCTGCCCACCGCCCCATCTTTCACCCCCTCGGAGACACGACATGCTGAACTTGAGCCGCACCCTGCAATTCACCGCATTGACCCTGGTCCTGGCTTCAGGCCTGGCCCAAGCCCAAAGCTACCCCAACCGCCCCGTGAAAATCGTGGTGCCTTTTGCTGCAGGCGGCCCCGCCGACAACTACGCCCGTTTCATGGCGCAGCGCTTGGGCGAAGAGCTCAAGCAGACCTTTGTGATCGACAACAAGCCCGGCGCTGGCTCCATCATCGGCACGGATTTGGTGGCCAAGTCGCCCGCTGACGGCTACACCTTGCTCATGATGTCAAACACCCACACCGTGAACGAGTCCTTGATTGCGACCAAACCTTTTGGCCTGATGAAAGACTTTGTGGGCATCGCACCGGTCAACTACTCCAACTTGCTCTTGGTGGTGCACCCTTCTGTGCCGGTCAAGAGCGTGAACGAGCTCGTGGCGCTGGCCAAATCCAAGCCCGGCAAACTGAACTACGCCTCGTCGGGCAACGGCACGCCCTACCACATGGCCGGTGAATTGTTCAAATTCATGGCCGGCATCGACATGACCCATGTGCCCTACAAAGGCAGCTCGGGCGCACGCACCGACATCGTGGGCGGGCAAGTGGACGTGATGTTCGACGCCGAAACCACCATGGCAGCGCTCGCGCGTGATGGCAAGGTTCGCACTTTGGCGGGCACCGGCCTGACCCGCTCGGCCAACCTGCAGGATCTGCCCACCGTGTCCGAAACCGTACCCAAATTCGAAGCCACCATCTGGCTGGGCCTGATGGCCCCCAAAGGCACCCCCGCCGATGTGGTGAGCAAACTCAACGCCGAAGTGCGCAAGATCGTGAACAACCCCGAAGTGAAAGCCGCCTGGGCCAAGCAAGGTGCGGTGCCCATGTCGATGAATGTGTCCGAATTTGACCAGTACCTGAACGCCGACATTGCCAAATGGGCCAACATCGTCAAGGTCTCTGGCGCCAAGCCGGACTGAGCCATGACGCAGGCCGCGGCCCAAGAAGTCACTTTTCAGCTGAACGGACAGCCTGTGTCCGTGCCCAGTGAAAGCGGGCAAAGCCTGCTCGACCTGTTGCGCAACACCTTGCAGCTCAAAGGCACGCGCATGGGCTGCGGGCAGGGCCAATGCGGCGCTTGTCGCGTCTTGCTGGACGGCCATGCTGTGGCCGCTTGTGAGACGCCTCTGTGGGCCATCGAAGGCAAAACCGTGACCACCGTGGAAGGCTTGGGGCAACGGTCCGCACCGCATGCCTTGCAAACCGCCTTCATCGAAGAGCAGGCCATGCAATGCGGTTTTTGTACCAGCGGCATTTTGATGTCAGCGGCGGCCTTGCTGCAGCAACAACATCAACCCACCCGGGCACAAATTGTGCAAGCCATCGACGGGCATTTGTGCCGCTGCGGTGCGCACAACCGGGTGGTGCGGGCGATTGAAAAAGCCGCTGCAAAGATGGCCGAACCATGATGCCCGAATCCCTTCGAGCACAGCCGCTGCTGCGCCATTGGCTGGCCTTGACGCCAGAAGGGCGTGTTCAGGCGTTTTCAGGCAAAGTCGATTTGGGCCAAGGCATCTCTCACGCCTTGCGCTTGATCGTGGCCGAAGAATTGCGTTGGCCCCCCGAGCTGATCGACATGGTGCCTGCCAGCACCTTGTTCAGCCCCGATGAAGCGGTGACCTCGGGCAGCTTGTCGGTGCAGCACTCGGGCAACGCACTGCGCTGTGCAGCGGCGCATTGGCGCGAAGCCTGCAGACAGGCCATGGCCGAGCGCCTGGCGGGCTTGGGGGTGGTTCTGCAAGACGTGCGTTGCGCAAGCGGGCAGTTTCATGCACCGGCTCACTTGGCCGGTGGTGTTGGCCATCCAGCGCTGCAAGCCTCTTATGCATCGCTGTCCAATCCTGCGATGTGGGACAGCGCGATTGCGCCGGGTCATGCGCAAGCCGCGCATGCCGCACTTGACCTGACTCACCGGCCAGCCGAACCCGCCCCCATCGCCTTGCGCCCCGATGTGGCGGCCAAAGTGTTTGGAGAATTTGAATACATCCACGACCGCGTCATGCCGGGCGTGACGCACCCCATGTGCCACGGCATGGTGTTTCGCCCAGGCACACTCACCGCTGAAGTGTTCGAGCACGACATGCAGGCTCTGGTGGCGCGGCTGCTGACCATTTCCGGCGTGTTGCAGGTGGTGCGCGACGGTTTGTTGTTGGGCGTGCTGACCGAGACCGAGCAGGTCTTGGGCCAGATTGCCCAGCAGATCGAAAACGGTGCCGAACAGGGACAGTTTTGGCGTTGCAGCGTGCCAGTGCCCGATCCGCTGGATTTGCCCCATTGGCTCCAAACACAGGCGCTGGACAGCACGGTGGTGGCCGACACCACGGCCCCCACCCATGGCGTCGTTCACCAGCGCATCAGCGCCCAATTTCAAAGGCCCTTTGTGCAGCACGCGTCGATCGGCCTGTGCTGCGCTTTGGCGCAATGGACTGGCCAAGTGTCCGCCCCCCATTTGGAGGTCTGGAGCCACAGCCAAGGCATCTTCAACCTGCGGCGCGACTTGGCACTGGCTTTCAGTGTGCCTGCCGAGCAGGTGCAGGTTTCGCATGTCGAGGGTGCCGGTTGCTACGGGCACAACGGTGCTGACGACGTGGCCTGGGATGCCGCATGGCTGGCCCAGCAGGTGCCCGGCCGCCCTGTTCGGGTGCAGTGGACGCGTCAAGCCGAGCTGGGCCACGCCCCTTTGGCCCCAGCCATGGCGGTGCGCATCGACGCCGGTGTTGCCCAAGACGGCCAGTTGCTCGAATGGACACAAACCGTGTGGGGCCAAGGTCACGGCACTCGGCCCGGCCGGGGCACAACACCGGCCTTGCTGGGTGCATGGCAAACAGCGCATCCCGCCCCCATCACGCTGGCGGTCAATGCCGCGATGGCGGTAGGCGGCGGGTCTGAGCGCAACGCCCAAGCGCCTTATGAGGTTGCCGCGCTCAAAGTCATCAACCACCGCGTGCTGAACATGCCCTTTCGCGTCTCGGCCATGCGGGCCTTGGGTGCACCGGTCAATGTGCTGGCGGCAGAGTCGGTCATGGACGAGCTGGCCCATGGCCTGTCGCAAGACCCCTTGATGTACCGTTTGGCACATCTGCAGGGCGCAGAACACGCGCGTGCAAGGGCGGTGCTGCAAAAAGTGGCCGACACATCAGGCTGGTTCCACCCTGGCCCCAAAAACCTTTCCTCCAAGCCGGCATCTGTTCGGCCGGACGGCTGGGGCCGAGGCTTGGCCTATGCGCGTTACAAAAACACCGGGGCGTTTTGCGCGGTGGTGGTGGAGTTGGTCGTGGCCGAAAAAGTCAAACTCCACAAACTCTGGGTGGCCGCCGATCTGGGGCATGTGGTGGACGCCGACGGTGCCGTGAACCAGCTCGAAGGTGGTGCCTTGCAAGCGGCCAGTTGGGCGCTGTGCGAGGCGGCGCAACTCAGCCCGCAAGGCATTCGCTCCAAAGACTGGGCGAACTACCCCATTTTGAAATTCAGCGACATGCCCGAGGTGTCTGTGTGCCTGATGCCCGGCGCAGGCCATGCCTCCTTGGGCGCAGGCGAATGCAGCGCCGGGCCGACCTGCGCGGCCATCTCGAACGCCATTTTTGATGCCCTCGGCGTGCGTGTGCGCAGCATGCCCTTTACCCCCGAAAACTTGATGCGTGCCATCGACACCGATGAAGCGCGCAACCCTTCAACCCATCCCTAAACTGAAAGAACAACATGCATGTATTGAGTGGCGGCGCTGCCGCAGCCGTGGTCCAGAGCGTTCAGGCCGAGTTTGAGCAAAGCACTGGCAGCCGCATCGAGGGCACTTTCAGCGCCGTGGGCATGATGCGCGACAAGCTGCTGGCTGGTGCGCCCTGCGATGTGATCATCCTGACCCAACCCTTGATTGAGCAACTGATGGCCTCGGGGCATGTGGTGCCCGGCAGTGCGCGATCACTGGGCCGGGTCAAAACCGGCGTGGCCGTGCGCAGCGGACAAGCGCACCCCAGCATCAAAACACGCTCCGAGTTGCTTGAAGTCATGAACGCAGCGCAAGGCATTTACTTTCCAGACCCTGACAAAGCCACGGCAGGCATCCACTTCATGAATGTGCTCAAGGCCTTGGGCTTGAATGAAAGCCTGCACAGCCGCTTTCGCGTGTTCCCCAATGGTGCAAGCGCCATGGCCGCCATGGCTCAAAGCCAAGAACTTGGCTTGATCGGCTGTACCCAAGTGACCGAAATCAATTACACCCAAGGCGTGGACCTGGTCGATGTGCTGCCTGCCGAGTTTGAGTTGAACACCGACTACACGCTGGGCATTTGCACGGCCTCCGAGAAGCCGCAACATGCGCAAATGCTGGCCGATTTGTTGAGCGGCAGCGCCTCTGAAGCGGTGCGCAGGCAGGGTGGGTTTGAGTTCTAAAACGAATGGCCACGGCCTGAGGTGCGGCGCTCAGGTGTTGGCGCGTTTTTTGAGCCAGCGCATGAGTGACCCCACAACGGGTAACTTTTCATACAACTCTTCGGCCGCATCCCAGTAATCGCGGTGCAGGGTCACCAGACCTTGTTCGTTGAACAGCAGGTGACTGGCACCCCGCACAACCTGCAAGGTGGTGGTGTCAAACCGCTTGAAGCGAAAGCGAAACTCCCAGGTCAAAAAGGCTTGGCCGCCGTCCACCACCTGACCGGTCACCACAAAGTGTGGCTGGTCCAGTGCCACATACATGTGCCTGAAAATCCGCTCAATTTCGGGCAGACCCTGCACCTCGTTGAACGGGTCTTTGAACCGGGCTTGCGCGTCGTACAGGGTGTTCAACTGCGACACACTTTGCGGGGACAGGGTTTCAAAAAATGTGGCTACTTTTTCGGTGGCTTGGCGGGTGTTCATGAGGGCTCTCCATCAGGGGCTGAATGGTTCACAAACCGGTGAATCGGCGCACCAATGGAAAGTACAGCCGGTAAGGCAACAGTCTGAACAACTTGAGCCACAGCGTGAAACGCTTGGGGAAATGGATGTCGAACTGCCCTTGTGCCCAGCCTTTGAGCATTTGCCGTGCAGCTTCTTCGGGACTGATCAGGGCGGGCATGGTGAATTGGTTTTGCGCCGTGAGCGGCGTGGCCACAAAACCGGGGTTGACCACGCTCACGCCAATGCCCTGGTCTTGCAAGTCCATGTACAGCGTTTCGGCCAAATGGGTCAGGGCGGCCTTGGTGGGTCCATAGCCCAGGCCGTTGGGCAGGCCGCGCCAGCCCGCGACGCTGCTGAGCAGGCTGATGTGGCCTTTGCGTTGCGCCAACATGCTGGGCAGCACCGCGTTGATGACCTGCAAAGCGCCTTGGTAATTGACCTTGTCGTGCTGCAGCAGGTCGTTCAGGTCCATGGTGGCGGCACGTTGGGCGCGGTAGTAGCCCGCCGCGTACACGACCATGTCGAACGGGCCTTCGGCCAGCAGGGCGCGGGCCGTGGCCTGCACTTGGAGGCCATCGCTCACGTCCAGAGCACGCCACTGCACACCCTTGTCCTGCGCGGCCCAGTCCTGCACGCCTTGCGGGTTGCGAGCAGACACCACCACCTGCGCACCGGCGGCACGCAAGGCTTGCGCACAAGCCAAACCAATGCCGGTGGATGCACCAACCAACCAGACGCGGCGGCCCTGCCAATCGGTCATCGGGGTGTTCAGCTGAAGCCAGCTGCGGGCTGACACCTGCGGGGTGGGGATGGTGGTTTGCGGTCCCACTTTGACTGTGGCCACGTCGGCCGCGTCTACGGCCAGTGTCGCCGCGCTGGAGGATGTGTTGTTCATGTCTATCAACCCGGCTTGACCGCCAAAGGCGTGCGGCGCGTGAAGGACAGGGTGACTTCACCCAACTTGACGCCCCATTTGCTCATGGTGGCTTTGTTGAGCATGACGCGGTCGTCCATCAGGTACATCCAGTCGTCAAAGTCGACGTTCCAGACGCGTCCGTCCACTGGCAGAGCCAAGGTGTAGCCCCAGCGAAAGGCGTTGCCGCTGACCTGGCCAGAAGCCTCGCCCACCACGTCGTCGGCGCGGCCGGTGTAGCTGCCGTTGGGGCCCGCCTTGAGCTTCCAGATGCGGCGCTGCTTGGTGCCGTCCGAGTACACAAAGGCCTCGTCCAGCACGCCTTCGTCGCCATTCCAGCTGCAGTCCATCACCACGGTGAAGCGTTTGACCACCTGCCCACTGCGGTCGGTGAACACGCCCCAGGCGTCGATGGTGCCAGTGAAATAGGTGCGCAAATCCAGCAGCGGTTTTTCTTGCGCGTAGTTTTGCACCTGCGGCCCGGCGCAGCTGGCCACAAAGGGCGTGACGGCGACCATGGACAAAGCGCCCAGGCGAGTCAAGGCCGTGCGGCGGTGGATCATGGCATGGTGTGTTTGGCGCATGAGAATCTCCCGTGTTGTCAGTTCAAAGCGGCTTCAAGCCGAGGGGTGGGATGAAAGATGAGCCTTGGCAGGCCCCGACATCAAGTCGGGGCGGCGCATCAGTCCCGCATACAAAGCCAGTCCGGCCAGGAGCTTGAGCACACAAGGCAATAGGCCATAAGCCAGGCCCAGCGCCAGCACGGCATCGGCACCTTGCTGGCCAGGGGCATAACCCCACAAGCCGAGCAATGGCAATGACAGCCCTGCTGCCAAAGCCAGATTGAGTTTGGTGGCCAGATTCCACCAGCCCATGAAAGCGCCGTCTGTGCGGCCCCGCTCGCCGCAGTGGTCAATCAATTGGTTGAGCAGGGCACCGGGCACCGTCAAGTCAGCGCCCAAGGCCATGCCCGACAGAGCACAGACCACCAAAAACCCGGTGGTGTCGCCCGCGCCCAGCGTGACCACGCTGACAAAGGCCAGCACCGACAAAGCCATGCCGGTGGCCCAGGTGCGCAGCAGGCCGATGCGGTCGATCACCTTGAGCCACAGCGGAAACGACAGCGCTCCGGCGGCAAAGTACAGGCCCAGAAACAGCGGCTCCATGGCCTTGGGCGCTTGCAACAGGTCTTGCACAAAAAACAGCACCAACGTGGCGGGCACGGCGCTGGCCAGGCCGTTCAGCATGAAGACCATCAACAGACGGCGAAAGCCCGCGTGCTGCCATGGCTGCCAAAGGCTGCCCACCGCATGCCCGGGCACCACCGCAGTGGCCGATGCCAAAGCGCTGCGTGCAACCCGACGCCAGGCGAACAAGCCCAAAACCAACATGATCACGAGCAAGGCCGTCGTTGGCCCCCAGCCCCACAGCGCAGGCAAAGCAGACGCCAGCAACACCCCGATCAGCGCAAAGCCCTCGCGCCAAGCCACCCAGCGGCTTTGCGCAAGGCCCCCGCCGCCTTGCCGCGCCGCCCAAGCCTGGTGCAAGATGCCCAGCCCGCTGTAGGCCAGGTGGCTGAGCGTGAGCGCTGCGCCCACCCAGACCAGCAAACCCGTCGGCGACAGGGCCGCCGCAGGCGGAAAAAACAAAGCCGCAAAGCCCAGCGCCACGGCCAGCGCCATCAACACCGCTGCCAACCACACCGCCTGCCACGAGTGGCGGTACAGCCTGTCGCCCCAACGCCCGAGCCAAGGGTCCACCACCGCGTCCACACTGCGGCTGAGCAACAGCACCGCGCCCAAAGCGGCCAGCGTCACGCCGTACTGCTGCGCGTAGACATTGGGCAAATGCACATACACCGGCAAGGCCACAAAAGCCAAAGGCAAGCCCAGCAATCCATAAGAAGCCGAGGCCTGGCGCGACCCGGCCGCCGGTGCCAAAGTCGAAGGGGTGCTCATGGCTGCAGACCTTGCAGCAACTGGTGACGCATCTTGGGTTCGGACGTGCGTTCATCCAACCAAATGCCAAAAAACAATCGCGCAAAGGCCGGGTCTTTCACCACGCCTGCGCGCTGGCCATTGACCCAAAACTCGGCCCCTTCACCCGGCAAATTCACACCGGTGATGCGCTCACCCGCTGCGACGTTGGGGAACAGTTCTCGCATGGCCGCGAGCCAGGTTTGCGCTTGGGCATCGCTGAACCCCCCCACGCGGCGCATCTCGTCCATCGAACGGCTGGCAATGGCTGCGCCTTCCAGCTTGCGCAGGTACTGCAACTCAAGCGCAAACGGGAACTGCGAGGATTGACCGTATCGGAACCCCGCTGGCGTCCACAAACGCGCGTCATACACCTCAAACCCCCACACCCGCAAGCGCACCGGCGCAGTGGGCACCACCCCTTTGAGGGCGGCCACTTCGGGTCTGCTGAAAGCGGCATTGGGACTGGCCACGGTGATGACCTGCGATTGCGCAGTACCCACGCACACACCCAGCAGGAATAGACACAACAAACCCTGCAAAGTGCAAGGGCGCAAGCCAAAGGCCCGTGTTGTTTTCGGTGTGTGGAACATGGATTTTTAACCGGGTTTTGCCAAGGTGAATTGCACCACGTCGATGCTGGCTTCATCGAACGCGGCCTCGCAATACGCCAGATAAAAAGACCACAGGCGGATAAAGCGGTCGTCAAATTGGAGTGCGCGCACCGTATCGAGCTGGGCCATGAAGCTCTCGCGCCAGCGGCGCAGGGTCTCGGCGTAGTCGGGGCCAAAGTTCAGCTCGTCGACCACCTGCAAGCCGGCTGCCTGCGCTTGTTTGCGGAACTCGCTCGGGCTGGGCAGACAACCGCCCGGAAAGATGTACTGCTGAATGAAGTCGGTCGATTGCAAGTAGCGCTCAAAAAAGCGGTCGTCGATCGTGATGCTTTGCACGCAGGCGCGGCCACCGGGTTTGAGCATGCGGGCGATGGTCTGAAAGTAGGTCGGCCAATATTCCTGGCCCACGGCCTCGATCATCTCGATGGAGCAGACCGCGTCATAGGGTCCATCATGGATGTCGCGGTAGTCTTGCAGGCGCAAATCCGCAAGTTGCTGCACACCGTGCGATTGCATGCGGGCATTGGCAAACGCCAGTTGCTCGGTGGACAAGGTCACACCCGTGATGTGCGCGCCAAACTCGGTGGTGGCCGCCTCCGCCAGAGCGCCCCAGCCGCAGCCGATTTCGAGCACGCGGTCGCCGGCTTGGGCATTGACCATGCGCAGGGCTCGGCGCACTTTGGCTTTTTGGGCCTCGGCCATGTCTTTGGTGTGGTCGCCGTCAAACCAAGCCGACGAATAATTCATCGTGCCGTCCAGCCAAAGTTCGTAAAAAGCATTGCCCAAGTCGTAGTGGGCGTGGATGTTTTTGCGGCTGTTGCTTCGGTTGTTGCGGTTGAGCAAGTGTTTGATGCGGTAAAACAATCTGCCCAGCCAGTGACCATAAATCGCACTTTCAATGTGGTCGCGGTTGGCAATGGTCAAGCGCAGCAAAGCGGCCAGGTCGGGCGTGGTCCAGTCGCCGGCCATATAGCCTTCGGCAAAACCAATGTCTCCCGACTTGAGCACCTCGGCGCACATGTCCCAGCGATGGATGTGCAGGATGGCAAAGGGGGCCTCGTGCGTGCCAAAGACTTGGTTGTTGCCATCAGGGGCATGCACGGTGAGCGTGCCGATTTTCAGACGGGTCAAGAGGCTCAGCAAGCGTGCTGCTGATTTGGGCAAGCTGCTGTGCGCAATGGTGGCGCTGTGGCCTGTGCCCATGGCTTGGGCATTGTTGGCAGTCTTCATGGAGGGCGGCATCCGGTGGGGTCCAGTGTTCATCGGGTCACAAAATCACGAGGGGGTTCTGGCTTGCGCCAAAACGGTACTTTTTTCAGCCACAGCAAGAGCGCATGCCAGTGGATACGGGCCACCACCCCGAAGGTCAGCAGCGGAAAGCGCCACATCACGCGGCTCAAAGCAGCTGCCGTGGCGGGTTCGAGCACGCCGCTCCAGCTGGTGTCGATCAAGGGGCCGTCGGCGTCGCCATGGTCCACACGCGCCACGATGCGGTCTTGTCCGTTGTGCTGTGTGCGCATGAATCGAAAGCGGTACTCGCCTTGCACATCACAAAAGGGCGAGACGTGGAACACCTTGTGGGCGAGGATGGTTTGGCCATATTGCGGCTCGGGCAACAGGTAGCAGTGGCGCTCACCAAAGGTGTTGTTCACCTCGGCCACGATGGCGGCCAAGCTGCCATCGGCGCGGTGCGCGTACCAAAAGCTGACGGGCTTGAAAGCATGGCCCAACACGCGCGGAAAAGCCTGCAGCCAGACCTCGCCTGTGGCGTCATGGATGCCTTCTTTGCTCAACAAAGCATCAAGCCAAGCCAAGGCTCCGCCAGTCTCTGCGGGACGTCCATCGCCGTGGTCGGCGTCATGGAAGGCCAACCACGCTCGGCGGTTGATGGCCAGATCGGTGTGGCACACACCCGCTTGCAAGCTGCGCATGGGCAGCATCAAAAACGCTGTGGGGTAAGCAAAAGCGTGGTGCGCCGGGCGGTGGCGCGTGTGGCGCACCTGGCCCCAGCCAATGAGCGCAGTGACTGGCTTCATGCGGCCAGTCTGTCCTGAACAGGGCTGACCTGTTCGTGGATGAGTTTGAGCAGTGCACGGCCCACTTGCAGGCCCGATTTCAGGCCGTCTTCGTGGAAGCCATAACCCGTCCACGCCCCCGCATACCAGGTGTGTTGTTGGCCTTGCAAAGAGGGCAAGCGCTTTTGCGCCTCGATGGCCCCCAGGTCAAACACCGGATGGGCGTAGTCGTATTCGCCCACCACGGTAGCCGGGTCAATGGCTTGCAGCGGGTTGAGCGAGACCACCACAGGCTGGGCAAACGGGATGCGTTGCAATCGGTTGAGCAAGTAATGCAGGCACACGCGTGAGGACTCGCGCTCGCTGCTGGCGGCGCGTTCGTAGTTCCAGGCAGCCCAGGTCTTAGGATTGGCGGGCAGCACGCTGGCGTCGGTGTGCAGCACAGCGCGGTTGTCTTGGTAACGAATGGCCCCCAGCAAACTGCGCTCATCGGTGCTGGGTTCACGCAGCATGCCCATGGCTTGGTCGGTGTGGGTGGCAATGACCACTTGGTCAAAGCGTTCGGCATGGCCGTCGGTGATGATGCGCACGCCTTGTGCGTCCCGCTCGATCAGACGCACAGGGGTGTTCAGGCGTTTGTCGTGCACACCCGCCAGAATTTTCTCGACGTAGTTTCGGGCACCGCCCACGACGCTGAACCACTGCGGGCGGTTGGTCACCTGGATCAGGCCATGGTTGTGGCAAAACCGGATCATGGTCGCCACCGGAAACTGCAGCATTTGGTCGGTCGGGCAACTCCAGATGCAACCCAGCATGGGCAGGAAATACCAATCGCGAAACGGCTCGCTGAGTTTGTGCGTGCGCAAAAAGTCACCCAATGGCTGTTGCAGCTCTGTTTCGCGCTGCTCTTTGGCAATGCGGGTGCAAAGCGCATTGAAGCGCATCACGTCGGCCAACATGCGCCAAAAACGCAGGTTGACCAGGTTGCCGCGCTGCGCGAACACGCTGTTCAGGTCGGTGCCACTCCACTCCAAAGTTTTGCCATTCAGCGCGCCCGGCACCTTGACCGAAAACGACATGTCGGACGGCGCGGTCTCCACCTGAAGCTCGGCAAACAGGTTGATCAGGTTGGGGTAGGTGCGTTCGTTGAACACCAAAAAACCCGTGTCCACGCCATGCGTGACGGGGCCTTTGGGCGTGGGCAACGTGATGTCCACCGTATGCGTGTGCCCACCAAAGTAGTCACCCGCCTCGAACACGGTGATGTCGGCGTGGTCTTTCAGGGTATGGGCCACGGCCAGGCCTGAAATGCCGGAGCCCACAATGGCCAGTTTCATGCGCGGCCCTGTTGACGCGCTCATGGCTGTGCTTTCAGGGCTTTGTCGATGGCCGACAACAGGGTCTTGCTTTCCGGCCCGGTCATGCTGCTGTACTGGTCAATCACCTTGCCATCGCGGCCGATCAGGTATTTGTGAAAGTTCCAGCGGGGCTTTTGGCCGGTTTGCGCGGTGAGTTGTTTGAACAAGGGCGAAGCGCCATCGCCGGTGACCTGGGTTTTGGTGAACATCGGGAACTTCACGCCGAAGGTGCTTTCGCAAAAGGCGGCGATGTCTTTGTTGCTGCCTTTTTCTTGAGAAAAGTCATTCGACGGAAAACCCAGCACCACCAAGCCTTGGTCTTTGTATTGGGTGTTCAGGTTTTCAAGCCCCTTGTATTGGGAAGTGAAACCACAAAAACTGGCGGTATTGACGACCAAGACGACTTTGCCAGCGTACTGGCACAGAGATTGTGGCTTTTCGTCCTGCAGTCGCTCAAAAGTGTGGTTCAAGATGGCAGGGCAGGCCACCGCAGAGCCACCCTTCAAGGGGCTTGCCTGTGCGGAATCGAGACCCAAGCCCAACACTGCAGCCATCAAGGCCAAAAGCAGACTTGGACCCCATTGTTTTACCCATGCGTGGTTCATTTGCACTTGAAAATTCATTTTGTGACTGACCAGTTTAAACTTATTTGCTTGTATTGTCACGCCAGCCCCTTTTCATCGGAGATGCACATGCCCAAACCCTCGGGTTTTAAAGGGAACAAACAGGATTTGCCACAAAAACCTTGTGCCGTTTGTGGCCGGGCCATGAGCTGGCGCAAAAGCTGGGCCAAGAACTGGGACAACGTGATGTATTGCAGCGACCGTTGCAGGGCCGACAAGTCTAAAGCCCCCCGTACCTGACTGCCCCATCCTGAACGCCTCCACGAAAGACATGGCATGACACGTCACTTGATATTGGTTTTGGGCGACCAACTGGGCTGGGACAACCCAGCCTTGGCCGACTTTGACCCCACCCTGGACCGGCTCTTGATGATCGAGGCCGACAGCGAAGCGGGCGAGGTCTGGAACCACCAAGCCCGGATCGCCATTTTCTTGTCGGGCATGCGGCATTTTGCCAACGCAGCGCACCACCGCGGCTGGCCTTGCACTTATATGAAGGTGGACGACGCCGAACTGCCCCCTGACTTTGCGGGTCGCTTGGCCCAAGCGCTGCGAGAAGCCCCCCCCAAAGCCTGGGTGGTGATGGAAGCCGGGGCCTGGCGCATGGAAAGGCTGATCGAAGACGCCGCAGCGCAGGCCCAAGTCCTGCTGCGCTGGGTGGCTGACACGCACTTTCTGTGCAGCCGCGCCCAATTTGCCAAGTGGGCAGGCGACAAAAAAGAGCTGCGCATGGAGTTCTTTTACCGCGAGATGCGCAAACGCCACGGCATCTTGATGGAAGGGAAAGAGCCCATTGGAGGCCAATGGAACTATGACGCGGAAAACCGCAAAGGCTTTGGCGCCAAAGGCCCGGGCACCGTGCCGCCACCTGCCCGCTTTGCGCCTGACCGGGTCACGCAAGATGTCATCGCATTGGTTGCTGAACGCTTTGCCAAACACCCGGGCACGCTGGAGCACTTTGCCTGGCCCGTCACACGCGAAGACGCGCTGCTGGCGCTGCAGCATTTCATCGACCAGCGGCTGGAGAACTTTGGCGCTTGGCAAGACGCGATGTGGACCACGCTGCCCTTTGGCTGGCACGCGCTGGTGGGCAGCAGCTTGAATCTGCACCTGCTCAACCCCCGTGAAGTCATCGCAGCGGCCGAAGAGGCTTACCACGCACGCGGCTTGCCGCTGGCCAGTGTGGAGGGATTCATTCGCCAAGTGCTGGGCTGGCGCGAGTTCATTCGGGGCGTGTATTGGCTGGACATGCCCCACATGGCCGAAGCCAACCATTACGGCCACACGCGCGACTTGCCCGCTTGGTACTGGACAGGCAAGACGCACATGGCCTGCATGCAAGCCACCATTGGCCAAAGCCTGCAGCACGGTTACGCGCACCACATCCAACGCCTCATGGTCACCGGGCAATTTGCCGTGCTGGCGGGCCTGTCACCCCAGCAGGTCAGCGCTTGGTACCGCGCCATGTATGTGGACGCGGTGGAATGGGTGGAAACGCCCAACACCTTGGGGATGGCCCTGCACGCCAACGGCGGGCGCTTCACCAGCAAACCTTATGTGGCCAGCGGCCAGTACATCAGCCGCATGAGCAACTACTGCAAAGGCTGCCGCTACCAGCCCGAGGTGCGCACCGGCCCCAACGCTTGCCCCATGACCACGCTGTATTGGGATTTTCTGATCCGCCATGAAAAAGACTTTTCAAGCAACCCGCGCACCGCGCTGATGGTCAAGCATGTGGGCAAGATGAGCGCAGACGACAAGGCGCAAATTGGGCTGCAGGCTGAGGCCACGCGGGCGGGTTTGGATGGGGTGTAAACACAGGCCCCTGTTTCCCGAAGGCACTTGGTCCGCGCGGGGTGAGGGGGCAGGGGGCAGGAGGCAGGAGGCAAAAAAAGATCTGCCCCTTGAGCTTTGGCGACAATGAACATCTCTTTGTGTGCGTCAGCTGACAACTAAAAATGGCCCATCTGTTGAAAAAAATTGGTTTTCATGCCAATGGAAAACCCCGTTCTTGGTTGAAATCGCTGGTCTTTGATGCGCAATTGGCCCCGCGCACCTTCTTCAAAGCCTGGATCTGCCCACCAGCCGGTGAGATTCACCCTGCATTTCGGGCCTGGTTGCGCTTGGCCCGGCAAAACCCTGCGCCGTCGTCTCAAAACGATTGGCCGGTGCGCCGCCAGCAGCTCATTGAACACAGGGCCTTGGGTGATGTGCACACCTTGATCATCGTCTTCACACGCCCAACCACATTTGTAGCCCACGCCTTGCAATCGCATGCAGCAGCTTTGGGCTTTGAAGTGCACATTCAACTCGACATGCCCGAGGACTTTGGCGCGGACCTGTACCTGGTGGTTTGCCCCCAAATGTTCACCCGTTTGCCCCCTCGCGAAAAGCGCATCGTGTTTCAAATGGAGCAATCCGTTCATCCCCGGTGGTTCACCCCCGACTATCTGAATCTGCTTTACAACTCGCTGGCTGTTTTTGACTATTCCACGCGCAACATCCAGTTTTTGATCCAACAAGGGCTGCCAGCCGACATGCTTTTTCATGTGCCCTTGTCGCCAGTGACCCCCTACCAAGGGGCTCAATTTTCAGACGGTTTAACGGACATTGAGCCCACCAAAATATGCGACGTGTTGTTTTACGGCGATCTGAAAAACAAAAGAAGACAGGCCTTTCTCAAAGTGTTGGGAGAACATTTTGAGGTGCGGGCAGAACGCAGTTTGTATGGTCAAGACCTTTGGCAAGCCATGCGCCAAGCCCGGGTGGTGGTCAATATTCACTATTACGAAAACGCTTTGCTCGAAAGCACGCGCCTGTGTGAGTGCCTGTCTTTGGGCGCACGGGTCATCTCTGAAACAGCCACCGACCAAGGCCAGCACCCGGATTGGGAAGACTTGCTGGTTTTTACGCCCATCAACGATGCACAGGCCATGGTGCGGGCGATTCAACACCACTTGCAGCAAGCCCCCGCGCCTGCGCCCAGCCTGGCTGATCGGCCCATGAGAATGGGCTCAGCCCTGCAGGATGCGCTGCGCACTTTGAATGTGCGGGCTGCATCATCTATTGCAGCGGTCGCGGCCGAAGCTGGGACCGAGGTCCAAAGTGCCGTCCCTGCCAACCCGGCACAAACACTTTGAGCATTCTTCCATCGCATCGTTGCCACCTCATTGGCGTCGACGAATTTGCTTGAGCACATGCTGCTTAAAGGCCAGCGCCAGCGGTGACAGCTTTTTACCCGCAGGGTAAACGATGTGCCAAGCCGAGGGCAGAGGAAAGCCCTGCACATCGATCACGCTGACACCGTTCTCTTTTTGGTGCCCATGCAGGGCGTGGCTTGAGACGATGCCCACCCCCAAGCCTCCGGCCACCGATTCTTTGATGGCCTCGTTGCTGCCCAGCTCCAGCCGCACATCCGGACGGAGCTTCATTTGTCGGAAAAATTGGTCACCGGCCATGCGGGTGCCTGAGCCCTTCTCGCGCAAGATGAAACGACGCTCAGCCAACTCTTGCAAAGGCACGGCGCTGCGTTTGGCCAAGGGGTCAGATGTGGGCGCAATCACCACAATCGGGTTGGGCATGAAGGCTTCGTCGCCCAAGTCCATGTCTTTGGGGGGCATGGACATGAAGTACAGATCGTCCAGGTTGTCACGCAAGCGTTGCACCACGCCATCGCGGTTCAATATTTCCAGTGACACGTCGATGGCCGGGTGTTGCTTGCAAAAACTGCCGATCAGGTGCGGCATGAAGTACTTGGCGGTACTGACCACCGCCACCCGCAACTTGCCGCGCGACAAACCCTTGGCCGCGTCCACGTTTTGTTCAAACGCATCCCAGGTCTGGGCCACGGCGCGGGCAGTCTGCGCCAATTCTTGGCCCATCTCGGTCAGGAAAAGCTTTTTACCCACCAACTCATACAGCGGCAAGCCCACGGCCACCGCCATGTCCTTGAGCTGCATCGAGGCTGTGGGCTGGGTGACGTGCATCACTTTGGCAGCGGCGCTGACGCTGCCGGTTTCGGCCAAAGCTAAAAAAAGGCGCAATTGTCTGAAGCTGATGTTCATAGATTTTTATCTATAGTAAAGGGCGTGAGAATCGTTTTTACAAGAGGCCTGCATCTTTTTATGATTGGCGCAAGGAACCCTGCATGCAAAATCTGATCGACCCCGCCATTCTCTTTTTCATCTTCGGCGTGCTGGCGGGCACCGTCAAATCCAACCTCGAAATCCCGCCCGCCATCTCCCGCTTTTTGTCGCTGTACCTGCTGATGGCCCTGGGCCTCAAAGGGGGCTTTGCGCTGTCGCAATCGGGCCTGACGGCCAGCGTGGGCATCAGCCTGGCGGCTGCGGTGGCACTGGCCATCGTCATCCCACTCATTGGTTACGCCGTGCTGCGACGCTTTGTGTCTGGCTTTGACGCGGCCGCTGTGGCCGCCACTTACGGCTCGGTGAGCGCGGTCACCTTTGTCACGGCGGTGCAGACGCTGGAGAACCAGGGCGTGCCGAATGGCGGGCACATGGCCGCGGCCATGGCCTTGATGGAGTCGCCCGCCATCATCTTGGCGGTGGTGCTGGCCAATTCGCTGCGGAAAAAGACGGCCTCAGGGCTGATGTTGCAAGGGGGCAGTGCCGCAGCATTGGCAGGTACTGCCGCGCCCCATGGTGCGTCGGTGGGCAAGATCTTGCACGAGTCCTTCACCGATGGCGCGCAGTTGCTGCTGCTGGGGGCCATGGTGATCGGGCTGATCACTGGCGAAGCGGGCCAAGAGGCGATGGCACCCTTCTCGGTGGACCTCTTCAAGGGCATGTTGGCCTTCTTCCTGCTTGACATGGGCTTGATGGCTGCGCGCAACCTGCCGCAGGTCAAAGGCCAATCGCCCGTGCTGATCGCCTATGCCGTGCTCGGCCCCATCGTGCATGCGGCACTGGCCTTGGGCCTGGCGGTCGTCTTGAAACTGAGCGCAGGTGACGGGGCCTTGCTCATGGTGTTGGCCGCGAGCGCCTCTTACATTGCCGTGCCCGCCGTGTTGCGCACCGCCTTGCCCGAAGCCAGGCCTGCGCTGTATTTCGGCCTGAGTTTGGGGTTGACCTTTCCGCTCAACATCGTGTTGGGCATCCCGGTCTATTTGGCGGTGGCGCAGGGCGTGTTGAGGTGATCCTGTGCCAAGGTCCCTTGACTGGGAAGTTGGGCGCGTAGAGTTGCGGTCAGAGCGCATTTCCCAATCGTCTAGACTCCCCTGTGTTTTGTTACCGCTTCGCAGCCAGTTCCGGTCAGAGCGCATTTCCCAATCGTCTAGACTCGGGTGTCTGTGTCATCTGGCCACGGGACCGTTCCGGTCAGAGCGCATTTCCCAATCGTCTAGACTTGCCTCGGCCAGCGTTACCAGGGGGTAAGGGTTCCGGTCAGAGCGCATTTCCCAATCGTCTAGACTGCTGGCCACCGCGGTGCAAGTGGGCACCCTGTTCCGGTCAGAGCGCATTTCCCAATCGTCTAGACTCAAACGTGATGTCAGCCGTGCCGCCCTTGGGTTCCGGTCAGAGCGCATTTCCCAATCGTCTAGACTCTCCTGCATATCCAGCAAGTTGTTCATGCGGTTCCGGTCAGAGCGCATTTCCCAATCGTCTAGACTAAATGATGGGCGCACTCACTGGCGCAGCTTGTTCCGGTCAGAGCGCATTTCCCAATCGTCTAGACTCATGCTGTCATTGAATGCAGCGGCTTGTGCGTTCCGGTCAGAGCGCATTTCCCAATCGTCTAGACTTTTGCCCTTGATGAACAACTTTTCAGGCAAGTTCCGGTCAGAGCGCATTTCCCAATCGTCTAGACTTTGCGCATGGCGCGGTGCCTTGGCTTCTTCGTTCCGGTCAGAGCGCATTTCCCAATCGTCTAGACTTCAAGTGACCGTGGAGGGCATGACCCAATGGTTCCGGTCAGAGCGCATTTCCCAATCGTCTAGACTGCACGGTAGGCCACATGGTTTCCGGCCAGGGTTCCGTTCAGAGCGCATTTCCCAATCGTCTAGACTCGTGAGGGCGTGCGCTTTGTGCCCTTCACGGTTCCGGTCAGAGCGCATTTCCCAATCGTCTAGACTCGACAAAGTGCGCGCACTGGTCGCGCATGTGTTCCGGTCAGAGCGCATTTCCCAATCGTCTAGACTCACTTCAGGCGCAGCCACGTTGGTGGTCGGGTTCCGGTCAGAGCGCATTTCCCAATCGTCTAGACTATACCCTGACGGGTTGACAGCAACCGAAATGTTCCGGTCAGAGCGCATTTCCCAATCGTCTAGACTCTTGCCTTCGAGGTAGAGGGCGTAGGCTTCGTTCCGGTCAGAGCGCATTTCCCAATCGTCTAGACTAGGACCAAGATAAGCTGTTGTTTTGCAAAGGTTTTCTTGGTTTTCAGTCTCTTCAAAATCGCCGTTCTACCCAAACAAATCGAACTGATCGGGCGTTTTTTTCGCGGGCTCTTTGCGCCTGCCCTGAAAACTGATGATCCGTTCGTACTGTTTGTCGGTCAATTGCAAGACATTGACCTGTCCCCCTTTGGGCAAAGCGGCTTCCACTTG
>JAIXOX010000031.1 GCA_027486555.1 Comamonadaceae bacterium | reverse complement strand
TTCGTTAAACTGTTTCATGACCTGCCTCCTGAGTTGTGGCACTGGGTTGATAAAGGTTTCACACCCATTAACTTAACCCACGTTTGTCAGGTGGGCAGGTCATCCATCATGTCTACAAAGAAAGGGGTCGTGCCATCATCAGCGGGTCGGATCGGTGGGCCGCTCAATCCCGGTAAATCGATATTTGCGGTTCGGCCTGGCCCTGCACCAAGCCCCGGTACATGCCCTCGGTGTTGAAGGCCAACTGGTAGTGGCCCTGCCGGTCCAGTGCAATCACCCCGCCGCGCCCGCCGGTGGCGTCGAGTTTTTCGCGCACGGTGGCTTGGGTGGCTTCGGCCAAGCTCAAGCCGCCATAGGCCATGCGGGCGGCGATGTCATGCGCCACCACGCCGCGCATGAAGAATTCGCCCGCGCCAGTGGCCGACACGGCCGCCGTGGCATCGCAAGCGTAGGTGCCTGCGCCAATCAGGGGCGAATCGCCCACACGTCCGAACATTTTGTTGGTCATGCCGCCCGTCGACGTGGCCGCAGCCAGGTGGCCGTGCGCGTCCAGCGCCACAGCCCCCACCGTGCCGAACTTGCGGTCGATGGGCTCGGGCACGGATGGACCCTGTGGGCGCTGCCCGTCGTGGTCCAGCATCACCTGGTTTTGGGCCAATGCGGCTTGCAGCTGCTGCCAGCGGTGCGCGGTGTGAAAGTATTCAGGCCCCTCCAGGGCCAGGCCCTGCGCGCGGGCAAAGGCTTCTGCCCCTTGGCCCATCAGGAACACATGGCCACTGCGCTGCATGACCGCCTGCGCCGCCAAAATCGGGTTGCGCACCGAGACCACACCCGCCACGGCACCGGCCTGGCCTGTAGCGCCGTCCATCACGGCAGCGTCCATTTCGTTGCGGCCCTCGTGGGTGTACACCGAGCCTTTGCCTGCATTGAACAAGGGGCAGTCTTCCAGCACACAAACCGCCGCCACCGCCGCATCGAGGGCGGTGCCGCCTTGCAGCAGCAAGGCCTGCCCGGCCCGCAAAGCCTGACCCAAGGCTTCGCGGTATTCAAGCTCTTGCGCCGGGCTGAGGTCTGCACGCGTCAAGGTGCCAGCACCGCCATGCACCAACAAGGTGACAGGGGCTTGCTGGGTCGACTGCATGTGCGCCACCTCAATCGTTCAGGTGGCAAGCGGCTTGGTGCTGCGTGCCCACGGCTTTGAGAACGGGCTCTTCCACCTTGCAGCGCTCGGTGGCCTTGGGGCAACGGGGGTGAAAGTGGCAACCGCTGGGGCGGTTGACCGGGTTGGGCACATCGCCGGTGAGCACGATGCGCTGCTTTTTGGCCTTGGGGTCCGGAATGGGCACAGCCGACAGCAAGGCCTCGGTGTAGGGGTGCTTGGGGCGGGTGTACAAATCGCGCGAAGGCGCGATCTCGACCACGCGGCCCAGGTACATCACGGCCACCCGGTTGCTGATGTGTTCGACCACCGACAAATCGTGCGCGATGAACAAATAGGTCAGGCCCATTTTGGCCTGCAGGTCTTCCAGCAAGTTGATGACCTGCGCCTGAATCGACACATCGAGGGCCGACACCGGCTCGTCACACACAATCAGTTTGGGCGACACGGCCAAGGCGCGGGCAATGCCGATGCGCTGGCGTTGCCCGCCAGAAAATTCGTGCGGAAAACGCCGCATGTGGTCGGCGTTCAGGCCCACGGTTTCCAGCAAATCGACCACGCGGGCCTGGTAATCAGCGGGCGACTTGGTGAGCTTGTGGATGGTCAGCGCCTCGCCAATGATGGCTTCGACCGTCATGCGCGGGTTGAGCGAGGCGAACGGGTCCTGAAAAATGATCTGCATGTCGCGCCGCACTTCGCGCAGCGCTTGCGGGTTCATGGCGGTGACGTCCTGGCCGTTGAAGCGCACCTCGCCGCTGCTGGGCTCGATCAGGCGCAAGATGCAGCGGCCCGTGGTGGATTTGCCGCAACCGGACTCGCCCACCATGCCCAGGGTTTCGCCAGCAGCAATGCTGAAGCTGACGCCGTCCACGGCGTGCACACGGTCAACCTCACGGCTGAGCAGACCCCCCTTGATCGGGAAGTACTTGGTCAGGCCCTTGACCTGCAAAAGGTCAGGCGCTTGGTCGGGCGCAGCGGTTGCGGGCGCAGCGTGGGGCAAAGAAGCGGTGTCTGAAGTCATAGCGCGAAGTGGCAAGCCACCCGGTGACCCGATGTCAATTCACGCAGCTCGGGCATCTCGGACGCGCAACGGGCGTTGGCGTGCGGACACCGGGGCGCAAAACGGCAGCCGGGGGGAGGAAGGATCAATTTGGGCACAGAGCCGGGGATGGCGTGCAAGCGCTGCTTGTGCGCACTGTCCAGGTCCAAGCGCGGGATGGAGCGGATCAAGCCTTGTGTGTAGGGGTGCGCGGGCGAGCCAAACAAGTCCTCCACAGAGGCCTCTTCGACCACCCGGCCTGCGTACATGACCACCACCCGCTGGCAGGTTTCGGCCACCACGCCCATGGCGTGTGTGATCAACAAAATAGACATGCCCATCTGCGACTTGAGCCGGTCCATCAGGTCCAGAATCTGGGCCTGAATGGTCACGTCCAGCGCGGTGGTGGGCTCGTCGGCAATCAACAATTTGGGCTTGCACGACAGCGCCATAGCGATCATCACGCGCTGGCGCATGCCCCCTGAAAACTGGTGCGGATAATCATTCACACGCTGTTCAGGCTTGGGAATGTTCACCAGGCCCAGCATCTCGATGGCACGGGTTTTGGCCTGCTTGGCACTCAGGCCTTCGTGCAAACGCAAGGATTCAGCAATTTGCTCACCCACCGTGAGCACCGGGTTGAGCGAGGTCATGGGCTCCTGGAACACCATGGCGATCTCACGGGCGCGGATCTTTTGCATCGCCGCCGAGTCGGCCTGCACCAAGTCTTGACCTTCAAACCAAATTTGGCCGTGGGCGATGCGCCCCGGCGGCATGGCCAACAGCTTCATGATGGTCATGGCCGTGACGCTTTTGCCGCAACCGGACTCCCCCACCACGCCCAGCGTTTCGCTGCGGTCGATGTGAAAACTCACCCCATCAACCGCATGCAAGACACCGTCGTCGGTGTCAAAGTGCACCTGCAGATCCTGGACTTTCAACAACGCTTGGCTCATCCGTCAACCTCTTTAAAGCACGCGGCGCGGATCGTAGGCATCGCGCAGACCGTCACCGATGTAGTTGATGGTCAACACGGTGATGAAAATCAACAAGCCAGGAAACAAAGCCCAGTGCGGCGCAATGTCCATGTGGTCCTTGGCGTCAAACAAAATGCGGCCCCAAGTGGGGATGTCGGGCGGAAAACCCAGGCCCAAAAACGACAAGGTGGATTCGGCAATGATGGCCGCCGCCACGTCGATGGTGGCCGCCACGATCACCGGCCCCATGGCGTTGGGCAAGATGTGCACCGTGACTTGCCGCCAGGGGCTGGCACCCAAGGCACGCGCTGCTTCCACGAATTCCTTTTCGCGCAACGACAGAAATTGCGCACGCACCAAGCGGGCCACTGGCATCCAGCGCAAACCGCCAATCACCACCACCACCAGGATGAAGACCCCCATCTCGGTGCCCACCCATTTTTTGAGGGTGTCGTTGAACAGGTAAAAAATCAGCAGCAGCAAAGGCAACTGGGGCAAAGACAAGAACAAGTCGGTCAGCCACATCAAAAACACATCAACCGGCCCCTTGGACATGCCCGCCACCGCGCCCACCACCACCCCCACGCTGATGGCAATGAGCATCGCGGCCAACCCCACCGCCAGCGAAATGCGCCCGCCATAGAGCATGCGGGCCAGCAGGTCTTGCCCCAAATCGTCGGTACCCAAGGGGTGCGCCCAAGAGGGCCCTTGCATGCGTGCCGTGAAGTCGATCTCGTTGATCGGCACGCGCCAAATCCAAGGCCCCAGCAGCACCGCCAAAATAATGAAGCCCAATACGAAGGTGCACACCACAGCCAGCCGGTGACGTTTGAAACGTCGCCAAGCCTCGCGGCCTGGCGACACCGGCGCTCGGGGTGTTGGGGCCTTCTCAGGCAAAGGAGATACGGGGGTCAAGCCAGCCATACAAAATATCTGCAATGAGGTTGCACGCAATCA
>JAIXOX010000063.1 GCA_027486555.1 Comamonadaceae bacterium | reverse complement strand
TTGTTGGCGTGCTGCTCGCGCACCTTGTCGTAATCGCTGTTCAGGTCGGTGATGAATTTGGCCGCTTGCTCAGACAACAAGCCTTGCGCCACGCCCACGCTGCGTGAGGCGTCAGGCACATAGACCACCGGGCCGCTGTAGTGGGGCGAAATTTTCACGGCGGTGTGCACGCGGCTGCAAGTCGCGCCGCCAATCAGCAGCGGCATTTGGCGCTCGCGGAAGTACGGGTCTTTTTCCATCTCGGCGGCCACGTACTGCATCTCTTCCAAGCTCGGCGTGATCAAGCCCGACAGGCCAATGATGTCGGCGTTTTCTTCTTTGGCTTTGGCCAAAATTTCGTGGCAGGGCACCATCACGCCCATGTTGACCACTTCAAAGTTGTTGCACTGCAAGACCACGGTGACGATGTTTTTGCCGATGTCGTGCACATCGCCCTTGACGGTGGCAATCACGATCTTGCCCTTGGCTTTCACGTCTTCGCCTGCCGCTTCCTGAGCGAGTTTTTCGGCTTCGATGTAGGGCAACAAATGCGCCACGGCCTGCTTCATCACGCGGGCGCTTTTGACCACCTGCGGCAAGAACATCTTGCCCTGGCCGAACAAATCGCCGACCACGTTCATGCCGTCCATCAGCGGACCTTCGATCACATGCAATGGGCGTCCGCCCTTGGCCAGAATCTCTTGGTAAGCCTCTTCGGTGTCGTCACTGATGAAATCGGTGATGCCATGCACCAAAGAATGACTCAGGCGCTGCGCCACGCGCACAGGCGCATCGGGCGTGCCGCGCCAGGCCAGCTTGGTGGTCTCGTCTTTGGCCGCGCCCTTGGCGCTGTCGGCCACTTCCACCAAACGCTCGCCCGCATCAGGTCGGCGGTTCAGCACCACGTCTTCAACACGCTCGCGCAGCGTGGGCTCCAGGTCGTCGTACACGCCCATCATGCCGGCGTTGACGATGCCCATGTCCATGCCCGCCTGGATGGCGTGGTACAGGAACACGGTGTGAATGGCTTCGCGCACCGGGTCGTTGCCCCTAAAGCTGAAGGACACGTTGGACACGCCGCCCGAGACCTTGGCACCCGGCAGGTTCTGCTTGATCCAGCGGGTGGCGTTGATGAAGTCCACCGCGTAGTTGTTGTGCTCTTCGATGCCGGTGGCGATGGCAAAAATGTTGGGATCAAAAATGATGTCTTCAGCAGGAAAGCCGACCTCATCGACCAGCACGCGGTAAGCGCGCTCGCAAATTTCGATTTTGCGGTCGTAAGTGTCGGCCTGGCCTTTTTCGTCAAACGCCATCACCACGGCGGCAGCGCCATAGCGCTTGACCAGCTTGGCCTGGCGTTTGAATTCATGAAGGCCCTCTTTCATGCTGATGGAGTTGACGATGCCCTTGCCCTGGATGCAGCGCAGACCGGCTTCGATCACCGTCCATTTGGACGAGTCCACCATCACCGGTACACGGGCGATGTCGGGTTCACCGGCCATCAGGTTCAAAAACCGCACCATGGCCGCCTGGCTGTCGAGCATGGCTTCGTCCATGTTCACGTCGATGATTTGCGCGCCGTTTTCGACCTGCTGTCGCGCCACAGCCAAAGCCAGCTCGTATTCGCCGTTCAAGATCATGCGGGCAAAGGCTTTGGAGCCGGTCACGTTGGTGCGCTCACCCACGTTGACAAACAGCGAAGCAGTGCCGATAGAGACAGGCTCCAGACCGGACAACTTCATGGGGGGCACAGAAACGGTTTTAGATGCGACAACAGACACGGGCTCACCTTGGGCATTCAGGTGAGCGTCGTTGTGCAAGATCATTCAGACATTGAACGGCCCCAAGCCTGACCTGCTGCGCCTGAAAGGCGGCGGGCTGCAACGCTCCTTGGGGAAGCTTGGATTTTAAGCTTTTCTGAGTGGCATGCCTCCATGGCAAGGGACGGTGAGCTGAAGTCATCAAAATGCACTTTCAGAGCACCCCAGATGGCTCACCCCCGCCTACTTGCGCACTTGCGCCTGCGCTTTGTGTAAGCAGGTGACAGACAAGTTCGGCCTGGCCGTCACAATGGCAACTTAACAACCCTTTTTTTGAAAATGCCATGCCCGCCCCTCAGACCGACACCATTCGAATGCAAGGAGCCTCCAATTTCAGGGATATTGGTGGATACCGCACGCACGATCTGCGACGCGTCAAATCCGGAATGGTCTTTCGATCCGACCATCTGGCTGGTTTGAGCCTGGATGATCTGTCACAAATCAAACGCCTGGGCATTGGACACAGCCTTGATTTTCGTGGCACAAACGAGTGCATGGTCACGCCCTATGACATTGCCGGGGTGCAGCGGGTCGCGCTGACCATTGAGCCCACCGTGATCGCACGCATGCAAGCGTTGGTGGCCCAGGGCATCGTTCCCAGCACCGAAGAAACGGTCAACTTGATGCGCGAGACCTACCGCGATTTTGTCAACCACAACGCCCACACTTTTGGGCGGTTTTTAAAGCACTTGCTGGAACACCCCACACCGCAAGTTTTTCACTGTACAGCGGGCAAAGACCGGACCGGTTTTGCTGCCGCGCTGCTGCTGTCTGCCTTGGGCGTGGACCGCGCCACCATCGAGCACGACTATCTGCTGACCAACCAGTTGTACAAGCGCGACACACGACTGGAAGGCCAAGGCCACCCCCATGTCATGAAAGTGCTGTGGCAAGTGCAACCCGAGTTTTTGCATGCAGCGTTTGAAGCCGTCGACACACAGCACGGGGGCATGCGCGATTACCTGCATGGGGCGATTGGCCTGAGCCCGCAAGAGCTGGTGGAGTTGCAGCGGCTTTTGCTGGCGGATTGATGGCCCGCGCACGCATGCTGTTTTGGCGCAGTCTTGCCCATGCATGACCGCCCTAAAAACGATAAAGTGATTGTTTTGATGCCCTTTGGAGTTTGAAATGAATGCACCTTTGCACCGCGAAATGCCCTCTGGTCACCTGGACAGCGCTTTGGCTCTGAAAGAAGTGACGCAAGCTTGGAACGGCTCGATTTTGTCCGAGCTGAAAAAATACATCGAAATTCCAGCCAAATCACCTGCCTTCGATGCAGACTGGGCCGCCAACGGCCACATTGAAACCGTTTTGCGCCATGCCGCCGATTGGGTGCTGGCACAAAAAGTCGAAGGCTTGAAGCTCGAAATCATCCGCTTACCGGGCCGCACGCCGGTGATGTTCTTTGAAGTGGACGCCACCCGCAGCGCCGACCAAGGCTCTGGCCAAACCATCTTGATGTATGGCCACATGGACAAGCAACCCGAATTCAACGGCTGGCGCAATGACCTTGGCCCATGGACCCCTGTTTATGAAGACGGCAAGCTGTATGGGCGGGGCGGCGCTGACGATGGTTACGCGGTGTACGCCAGCATCGCGGCGGTGCAAGCCCTCAAGAGCCAAAAAACACCACACCCGCGCATTGTCGGCGTGATCGAAACCTGCGAAGAGTCAGGCTCCTACGATCTGCTGCCCTATGTGGATGCTTTGCGCACCCGCTTGGGTGATGTGGGCTTGGTCATTTGCCTGGACAGTGGTGCGGGCAACTACGACCAACTGTGGTTGACCACCAGCTTGCGCGGCATGGCCAGTGGCACCCTGAAGGTGCAAATCCTGACCGAGGGCATCCACTCGGGCGACGCCTCGGGTTTGGTGCCCTCGAGCTTTCGCATCATGCGCCAAGTGCTTGACCGACTCGAAGACAGCGCCACCGGCCGCTTGCTGCCCGCCAGTTTTCATTGCGAAGTGCCCTCCGAACGTCTGGCGCAAGCCAAAGCCACAGCCGCCATTTTGGGCGACGAGGTCTACAAGCGATTTCCCTGGGCGCACTATGACTGCGGCGGCTCCACCAGCTTTGCGCTGCCCACCACCACAGACCCGACACAAGCCCTGCTCAACCGCACCTGGACGCCCACCCTCAGCGTGACCGGGGCAGAAGGCTTTCCGGCCTTGAAAGACGCAGGCAATGTGCTGCGGCCCTTCACCGCCTTCAAGCTCAGCTTGCGCCTGCCGCCACTGGTGGACGCGGCGCAAGCCGTGGCGGAGATGAAAGCCTTGCTGGAGGACAACGCGCCTTACCAAGCGCGGGTGACTTTTGAAAGTGGCGGTGGTGCGACAGGCTGGAACGCCCCCGACACCTCGCCGTGGTTCGAGCAAGCCCTCAACGCGTCGAGCCAAGCGCACTTTGGCGCACCGGTGGGCTACATCGGACAAGGCGGCACCATCCCGCTGATGAACATGTTGAGCGCAGGTTTCCCTAAAGCACAAATGATGGTCTGCGGAGTGCTCGGCCCCAAGAGCAATGCGCACGGACCCAACGAGTTTTTGCATGTGCCTTATGCGCAAAAGCTCACGGCATCGGTGGCCGAAGTCATGGCTTGCATGCCCTGAAACTCTGCACAGCCTCTTAATCACCCCGTTCGATCAACAAGGCAGCTCGGCCCTGCCTCAGATCACAGCGGACCATGAGCAGCGTTGGCGGCTTGAACAATGGCTTCTTCCAGAGCACGGGTGTGGGCCACCACATCCCAGGCTTTGTTCTCCATCAAGCGCTGGCGCAGACCTTTTTTGAGCTTGAGCAAGGCTTGGCGATCGTTGGCCATTTTTTGGGCAATGGCCACGTAATCTTCATCGTCACGGGCCACCCATTCGGACAAACCGGCGGCCGTCATGAAGCTGGCGCCCATGCGTGACACAAAATGTGAGCCCATTTGCGTCAACACGGGCACCCCCATCCACAGGGCTTGCAAGCTGGTCGTGCCACCGTTATAAGGCACGGGGTCCAGGGCAATGTCCACGTCGGCGTACTCGGCCATCATGTCGCTCAGGCCCACGGGGCCCCGAAACGCCACCCGACCCATGTCCACACCCAGCGCCTGCAAGCGTTCGGTAAAAATCTGCTGGGCTGCTTTGTCGCCGAAACTGGGGGCTTTGAGCAGCAAGTGCGACCGAGGCACCGCTGCCAGCACTTTGGCCCACAAGGCCAGGGTGCGTGGCGTGAGTTTGGGCACATTGTTGAACGAGCCAAAAGTCAATGGCCTTAGTTTTTTGGCCTCATCATGGGCCGGGTAGGGGTAATCGTCCTCGGGCGCATAGCAAAACACGGTGCCGGGCAAACGCAAGACCTGTTCCGTGTACAAGCCCTCACAGCCGTCGGGCGTGACCACCCGATCGCCCAATATGAAGTCCATGTTCGGCACCCCCGTCGTTCCGGGGTAACCCAAATACGTCATCTGCACCGGTGCTGCACGTTGCGCAAACAACTGCATGCGGTGTTGGCTGGTGTGACCGGCCATGTCCAGCAACACGTCAATGCCATCGGCATCGATGCGTTTGGCCAGTTGTACCGTGTTCAGCCCTCCCACCTCGACCCAATGCTCGGTGCGCGTGCGGGCCAAGGCGGTTTGTTCGTCATGAGAATCACCCACAAAGTACATGGTCAATTCAAACTTCGACCGGTCCAGCTCGCGCAACACCGGTTGCATGAATATGTTCACCGGGTGCTGGTGGTGAAAATCGGCCGACACGATGGCCAGTTTCAGGCGTCTTCCTGACAAAGGCGCACGCACAAACGAGGCACGACTTCGCGCGCCATGACCCCAATGCGCAAACAAATCGCGGTGCAAATCGGTCACCTGCTGTGCTGTTGGGGTGTCGCAGTACAAAGAGCTCATGGCTGCACTGGACGCATACCCCGAGTCCTTGTCCTCGGATTTGGCCAAGGCCGTGTACAAAGCCAGGGCTTGATCGGCATCGCCCACTTTGCCAGCCACAGCGGCACGCAAAGAACGTGCCCCCGGCATGGGGGCCAGAGCTTCGGCCTGCTGCAGCACCAACTCGGCCTCGTGCATCTGCCAGCATTCGGCCAGCAGATGCGCCAAGTTCCAGTGTGCCCAAGGACTTTGGGGATAAAGCGTGACACAGCGGCGCGAAATTTCAATCGCTTCTTGCCAGAAATTGTTGCGAAAACTCAGTGCCGCCAAACGCGACAAGGTCGACTCCTGGGTGGCTCCCGAGGCCAGGGTCAACAAACGCATGGCTTTGTCGCGCTGACCCAGCCGCAGCCAGGCTTTGGCCGCATCCATTTGAATTTCAGCGGCCAGATTGGCCAAATCTTCGGGCTTGTCGGCGCGGGTGACTTTCAGGGCTTCGTTGAAACAATTCAGTGACTCTTGCGCATGGCCCAACTCGAGCACGTATTGCCCCATGAACCAGTGGACCTGGCGCATGGCCTCTTGATCCTTGGCGGCCGCTTTTTGAACCGCCTCGTTGTAGGCCCGATTGGCCAGTTCGGTGTGGCCTTGCTGCGCCATCACGCGGGCCATGGCCAGATAAGCTTCGAAGCGCTGTGGCGACACCTCCATGGCGCGCTGGTAAGCCGCCGAGGCCTGCGCCAACTCCCCCATTTGTTTGCACAAATGCCCCGCCTCCAGCCAAACGCTGTATTGGCCTGCATCGAGGCGCAAAGTTTGCGCAAAGGCTTCTCGCGCTGCCATCGTCTGGCCCAGCTTCACCAAACATCGGGCTTTCATGAAGTGGGCCGGGACCAAGCCTGCATGGGCTGTCAATGCATTTTCGGCACACAAAAGGGCCTGCTGCCAGTCCCCTGTTTTGTAGGCGGCATTCGCCTCGTTGAAGGCCATGGCGGCGGTGGATTCGTTTTTTGCTGCATTCATGATGGATACCTAAACCTTGATTTGCATTATTTTCAATTAACAAGGCGGTTCAATGCTGTTCTTTTGAATTTATAAAGGCCCTTCATCGCCTGTTGAAAAAATCGCTTGGTGTGCCATTCAACGTGACGCCGACCTTTTCGAAAATCCGTCACAGGTGTTCATTCGCTTATTTGAAACAAGTGCCCGACCCGTCCTTGGTGCTCAGCTGAACCCACATTTCACGTTCCTGTTGATCAGCCCAATTCAAGTCCCAAACGATGACCAAGCGCTTGGCTAATCTAATCAGAGCCTTGCCGCCATCCAAGGGCCACATGAACAGGCCCCTCAGGTTTTTTGTGCTTCAGCGACAATGGCGAACTTGTCTTTTGTCACATTCCATCCCGCATGACCCCCTTGAACTACACCCGCGCCCAGGCGCTGCCCGAAATCCTCAACAAACGCATCGCCATCCTGGACGGGGCCATGGGCACCATGATCCAGCGCTTCAAACTGAGCGAGGCCGACTACCGAGGCGAGCGTTTCAAGGACTTCCCCAAAGACGTCAAGGGCAACAACGAACTGCTGAGCCTGACCCGCCCCGACGTGATCCGCGACATCCACGAAGGCTACTTGGCCGCCGGGGCCGACCTGATCGAGACCAACACCTTTGGCGCGACCACCGTGGCCCAGGCCGACTACGACATGCAGCACTTGGCCCGCGAGATGAACCTGCAGTCCGCCAAATTGGCCCGCGCCGCTTGCGACAAGTTCTCCACCCCCGACAAGCCCCGCTTTGTGGTCGGCGCTTTGGGCCCCACGCCCAAGACCGCCAGCATCAGCCCCGACGTGAACGACGCCGGTGCCCGCAACGTGACCTTTGAAGAACTGCGCGCCGCTTATTACGAGCAGGTCGAAGCCTTGGTCGAAGGCGGCTCGGACGTGCTGCTGGTGGAAACGATTTTTGACACGCTCAACGCCAAGGCCGCGCTGTTTGCCATCGAAGAATTCTTTGACGCCAGCGGTGAACGACTGCCGCTGATCATCAGCGGCACCGTCACCGACGCTTCGGGCCGGATTTTGAGCGGCCAGACGGTGACTGCTTTTTGGCACAGCGTGCGCCACGCCCAGCCGCTGGCCATTGGCCTGAATTGCGCACTGGGGGCCACGCTGATGCGCCCCTACATTCAAGAGCTCAACAAGGTGGCGGGCGACACGTTCATCAGCTGCTACCCCAACGCCGGTCTGCCCAACCCCATGAGCGACACTGGTTTTGACGAAACCCCCGACGTGACCAGCCGACTGCTGCACGAGTTTGCGGCCGAAGGCCTGGTGAACATCGTGGGCGGCTGCTGTGGCACCACGCCCGAGCACATTGGCGCGATCGGCCAAGCGGTTGCACCTCTGGCACCTCGCAATGTGCACAGCGGGTTTTTCTACAAAGAAGCGGCCTGATACTTCCCTTGCCCATTCTCCTGTTGGGCACTTGCTGGCCGCCGCAGGGGCTGTCCATGGGTCAGTCCTGTCAAAACAGCGTTCACTTCACGGCTCCAATTGACCCAAGTCAAAATCTCTTTCGGCAGGACCTATAGAGTTTGATTTTCATTTAACCGATACAGGAGACCCTGATGAAAATCTTATTGGCCGTGGATGGCAGTGAATACACCAAAAAAATGCTGGCTTACCTGACCACGCACGACGATCTCTTCAGCGCCAACAACAGCTACACCTTGTTGACCGTGAATCCCCAACTGCCTCCCCGCGCTCGTGCAGCACTGGGCAAGGACATTGTTGACGCCTTTCACCGCGAAGAGGCCGAAAAAGTGTTTGGTCCCATCACCAAGTTTTTGACCCGCCACGAAATCGATGCCAAAACCATGTCCAAAGTGGGGCACGCCGGCGAAACCATTTCCAAAACAGCTGTGAGTGGCAAATTCGATCTGGTGGTCATGGGCTCCCATGGCCATGGCACCTTGGGCAATTTGGTCATGGGCTCGGTGGCCACCCAAGTGCTGGCTCACTGCAAAGTGCCCGTCTTGTTGGTGCGCTGAAACCACCACGCCCCTTCGATGCCCACTTTGTGCAAGGTGGGCATCCCCCTCTAACGGGTTACCCAGTCCCCAACAAGCCATAACCTGCGGTGATACCCCAACGCACACAATTTCAATTCCTGCGGCCGGGATCCGCTTTTATAGTCCATCCGCTGGGTAACTTTTGCCCGACACCAAGGAGTGATGGCTGATGGCGCGGGAGATGAATCGTTTTGGACCCAACTCAATTGCAAGTCTTTTAGTAATGGGCCGCAGGGTTGAATTGAGTCTCAAGGCCCATTGAGCATGTCACCCCAGGCCATTGATTTGCATGCGCACTGGTTGCCGCCGGTGATGGCAGAGGCCTTGCGTCAGCGCCATAACCAAGTACCGCGCATCGATACCTTCGCAGACGGCTCAGAGCAGATGGTTATGCCCACTGGCACTTTGACTTTCAGTGCTGACTACACGGCTGCCTCTCAGCGATTGGCGCACATGGATCGGATGGGGGTGGGCAAGCAAATGCTGTCCTTGCCGGGCTTGTTTGGCATCGACGGCTTGCCTTTGGACCAATCGGCTCCTTTGGTGCGCATTTTTAATGACGCTTGTGCTGGTTTGTGCCAAGCCTACCCCGAACGGTTTTGCGGTCTTGCCGCTCTGCCGTGGGTCAATCTGGACGCGGCGGTGGCCGAACTGCGACATGCAAGATTGAAGTTGGGCCTGCTGGGGGCCATTTTGCCGGTGGAGGCCTTTCACTGTGAAGCCAGTGCCGCCCGATTGCTGCCCCTGTTTGAAGCCGCCGAAGACTTGGGCGCACTCTTTTTTGTGCATCCAGGACGCATGCCGGGCAGCTCTGCCTTGCCGCTGACCTCACCTGACCACGATTGGACGCGGCAGGCCTTGGCCGTTCAGCATGATGTGGGTCAGGCCATGGTGACTTTGCTGTTATCGGACTTTTTGCGCCCTTGGCGCAACATCGCCGTCCAAGTGGCCCATCTGGGCGGGAGCTTTGCCGCCGTGGTTGAGCGCATGGACCCCATGCAGTCTTTGCGTGATCCGACACGCGCCTTGCCGTCGCGCCGCGCACGGGCCGTGTGGGTGGACTGCTCATCATTGAGTCCACGGGCCCTGGAACAAGCGGTGGCGGTGTTCGGTGCAGACCGAGTGGTGCTGGGCACCGATGGCCCTGTAGGTGATGCGAGCAAAACCATATCGGCCATTCGTCATTCGCGTCTTTCGACTGCAGACCAAGCCCTGATCCTGCAGGGCAATGCAGCCGGTTTGCTGGCACGTTTTTCCTGACCATCCCTGTACTTGCCTTGGGCAAAATGGGTTCGCCGATTTGTTTGTGGAGGATTGCGTTTGTCTCCTTCAGCCTGATTTTTATGTCGGTTATGCTGGAGACATGCCTTTGAACGACCGACTCAAAATGCGTCACCTTCGGACCCTGCTGGCCATTGCCGAACAGGGTTCTTTGGTGCGTGCGGCCCATACCCTGAGCATTTCGCAACCAGCGGTGACCAAAACCCTGACTGAGCTGGAAGTCATCACCGGTCAGTTGCTTTTTGAACGCTCACCCAAGGGGGTGACCTTGACCGCAGCTGGCAGGGTTTTGGTCCGCCATGCAGGCGCGGGCCTCAGGACGATCCACGATGGTTTGTCCAGCCTGTCGAGTCCTGAAGAAGGCGAAGCTGCCAAGCTGGTGATCGGCGCATCGCCCAATCTCGCTGCTTCCGTGGTGGCATCCGCCTTAGGTCGGTTTGCCGCTTTGTGGCCAAAGGCCCGATTAACTGTGCGTACTGGCAACAACGCCCAGTTGATTTTGTCCCTGAGGCAAGGTGCTCTGGACATGGTGGTGGGCCGTTTGGCAGAACCGTCGGCCATGCAAGGGCTGAGTTTTGAACACCTGTACACCGAGCCTTTGCTGCTGGTTGTGCGACCAGGCCATGAACTGGCTACGCTGTCTTACATCGATCCGGTCTTGTTGTACCGCTACCGCTTGATATTGCCGGATGCCAGCACAACTGTACGCGAATCTGCTAACCAATTTTTCATGTCCTTGGGGGGTGGTTTGCCCACGCACACCATCGAGACCAACGACTTGTTCTTTGGCAAAAATTTTGTGCTCCAAAGTGATGCGGTCTTGTGCATTGCGCTGGGTGGGATTGAAAATGAGCTGCTGCAAGGCACTGTGGTGCGCCTGCCCTTTGACACACGCAGCACCGAAGGACCGGTGGGCGTGACCTTGCGCGTTGAACACTCGCCTTCAGAAGCCATGGTGCAGGTTCTGGATGAAATTCGCATGAGTGCGGCTGCACGTTTTGGAGCCATGGCCAGGCTCAAACCCCTGCGCTGAGCGCTGTCAGTGTGCTTTGAGGCCATCAAAGCACGAACTCATCACCATGTCCAAAATCTGTTCATCGGTGTGCTGTTCACCCATTTTGAGGAACTCCAGCACCGGGTCACAGGCCCGTGCAAACAAGGTGTAGAGCACCGCTACGGCGGGGAGTGCCGGATTGATCTGGCCCTTGACTTGGGCCTCTTCAATCCAGCCACCCAAAGCGTCACTGACTTCCATCAGGCCATCCATGTACTCTTTGCTGGCCATCAAAGTGGTGCGCAGACTGGAGTTCTGGCTGGGCAAGGACGGCATTTGGCCTTGCAGTTTGAGTGTCATGGTCCAGCGTGTCGCGGCCTTGAGCTTGTCCATGGGCTGCCCATCGGGGGGCAGTTGCTGGATGAATTCTTGTGCCCTTTGCATGGCAGTGACCATGGCGGCGCAGGCCAGCTCTTCCTTGCTGGTGAAATGCTTGTAAAGACTGGCCTTGGCAATGCCCACCTCGGCGGCCACCTCGTCCACGGTCATCGCATCAAAACCTTTTTCGGCCAGCAATCGGTTGACCGACTGGATGATGGCTGCCTCACGGGCCGCCAGCATCTGGACTTTGAATGACTTTTTGGGCGGTTTGGCGGCTTCGATATTCATTTTTTTATTTTAGCCCTTAAGCTCAAAAAATGACCCCTGTGTCAACACTTCATCCCTTTCATTCACAGGGTGGTTGCACTGCCCACAACGCAGACCAAGGGTTTTCCATGGGTCAAACTTCAAAGTTTGCGCAGGCCAGCCATCCCTTGCACGATTTCAAAACGTGCCTGCACGCCAAACAGTGCATCGGCTTTGACAGGATTGGCTGTGGTGCGCATTTCAGCGCTCATGCGTTCGGGTCTCACATCCAGCAAGGTGTATCCCCGCTCGTCAGAGCGGGCGTGCAGGATGTCGGGATTGGACGCCCGGATTTGGGCCAGCAAGTTTTCACCCATGCCACGCGAGGTGATGGAGGTGGCCACCAGCTCGGCTGCCACGATGGGTGACTTGTCGTTGTTGGGCTGTACACGCAGTTGCGAGGCCACATTCATGTGCACGTCACCGCCCAAAAGCACCACGTTTTGCAGACGAGCCTCGGCGATGGTGCCCAACATGCGTTCCCTGGCTTTGGGGTAACCGTCCCATCCATCGGTGAAAGTGCTGCGGCCCAGGGGCGTGTCGACACCACTGGAACTCATTTGGGTGGACTGTGCCAACAACTTCCAGCGCCGCTGGCTTTGTGTCAAGCCCTCGTTCAACCATTGTTCCTGCGCAGCGCCCAGCATGCTGCGGCCCGTATCGGCCAGAGCGTCACAGCCCACCACCACGCGTCCACCCCCACGGTTCGGGTCCGGGCAGGCATGGTGGTCACGGTACTGGCGGCAATCCAGCGTCCACACATCGGCCAAACGTCCCCACGCCATTCGGTCATGGATGCGCATCTGGCTGGGCTGGCTGAGGTCTGGCCCCAAACGCACAGGCATGTGTTCAAAATACGCTTGGTAAGCGGCCGCTCGGCGGCGCAAAAACACCTGCGGATCGGTGAATTTTTGATCCCGATCGTTGGCGTAATCGTTCACCACTTCGTGGTCGTCCCAGGTCATGAGCCAGGGGTGCGCTGCATGTGAGGCACGCAAATCAGCATCCGATTTGTACTGGGCATGGCGTTCGCGGTACTCGTCCAACAGCACCGGCACCCCGCCTTCATGTTTGCGCACAACGAAGCGCGGATTCGAGCTCTCGTAAATGTAATCACCCACAAATAAAACAAGGTCCAGATCGCGTTCGGCCATGTCCCGGTGCGCCGTGAAGTAACCCTGCTCAAAGTGCTGGCACGAAGCCAAGGCAATGCGCAGTCGCGGCACCGCCTCGTGCAAGGCTGGGCAGGTGCGGGTGCGGCCTACGGCGCTGGTGGCATTTCCACAGGCAAAACGGTACCAGTAATGCCGCCCAGGCTGCAAACCATTGGCCAGCACATGCACGCTGTGCGCACGGCCGGCATCGGTTTGCACAAGCCACCGGCGCACGGGCTGGCGCAAAGCTTCGTCTGCAAACACCTCGCACAGCACCGATTGCGCTCGCCCGCGTTGCGCTTCGTCGGCGGGTGCGATGCGCAAGCGAGTCCACAACACCACACTGTCAGGTTGGGGCTGACCACTGGCAACGCCCAGACTGAAAGGGTCGGTTTGCCAGCGGGCACCACCTGCGGAGGCGATTACTTGCCCCGGCTGAGCTTGGGCACAGGCCCCCAACCACGGGGTCAATGCCAGCGCCAAGGCCAGGCGGTTCAGGTGGCGACGATGGACTGAAAAACTGTTCATTTCAAAACGGTCTTGTGGAATCTGCATGGGTATCCAAAGCATGTTAACCCGCCCATTGAGGGCCGGGCACCACGGATGACAGTGACACACCGTGGTGCACGGCACAATTGGAGCCATGATCGCGCCGCACCCCCACCGCAAAGACCATCTGGACGCCTTGGCCGTGGGCATCTTGCTGGTTTGTTGCATGTTTTGGGGGTTTCAGCAGGTGCTGGTCAAAACCACGGTCACCCTCATACCGCCGGTTTTCATGTCGGCCGTGCGGGGTGTGGGGGCCAGTTTGTTGCTGCTGCTGTGGTGTCATTGGCGCGGCATTCGGCTGTTCGAGCGCGATGGCAGTCTGTGGGGTGGTTTGCTGGTGGGCAGTTTGTTTGCCGCCGAATTTGCGTTCATTTACATCGGCTTGCAGCACACCTCGGCGTCACGGCTGACGGTGTTTTTGTACACCTCGCCTTTTTGGGTGGCGGCATTGGTGCCCTTGTTCATTCGCAGCGAGCGCTTGCGCCCGGTGCAATGGGCTGGCATGGCGTGCGCTTTTGCCGCAGTGGTGTTTGCACTGCGCGATGGCCTGAGCGAAGGCGCGGCCTCTGGCGACTGGATGGGATTGGCCGCTGGGGCTTTGTGGGGCCTGACCACGGTGACCATCCGGGCAAAAAACCTCACCCGCATCCCCGCTGAAAAACTGTTGTTCTACCAAATTGCTTTGAGTGCTGGGCTCTTGTTTGCCTTGTCCTACCTGATGGGCGAATCTTGGTCGGTTCATTGGAGTCCATTTGCTATCGGCTCAGTGGCCATTCAGGCGGTGGTGGGGGCTTTTGCCAGCTACCTGGCTTGGATGTGGATGTTGGGTCGTTACCCATCCACCCAAATTTCTGCTTTTGTGTTCATGACCCCGCTGTTTGCACTGCTGTTTGGCATGTTGTGGCTGGGCGAAACGGTGACCTTGACTTTGCTGCTTTCGCTGGTGCTGGTGGCTGCAGGCATTGTGTTGGTTAACCGAAAATAAGCCCCTCCTCACCCATCAAAACTGGCCCGTTGTGGCTCTAAAAAAAACCGTCATTTTCCACTTTCAGAAAGATCGCCATGACTTACCAAGCCTTGCAAATCAACAAAGACGACACCGGTTACCGCTGCACCCTGCAAACGCTGGACGACAGCGCTTTGCCCGAAGGCGACGTGACGGTGCAGGTGGACTATTCCACCGTCAACTACAAGGACGGCCTGGCCATCACTGGCAAAAGCCCAGTGGTGCGCAAGTTTCCGCTCACGCCCGGCATTGACCTGGCCGGCACCGTGACCGAGAGCCATCACCCGCTGTTCAATGTGGGTGACAAAGTGGTGCTCAACGGCTGGGGTGTGGGCGAAAGCCACAGCGGCGGTTTGGCGCAAAAGGCACGCCTCAAGGGCGACTGGCTGGTGAAACTGCCTGCCGCCTTCACTCCGCGCCAGGCCATGGCCATTGGCACGGCGGGCTACACCGCCATGTTGTGTGTGATGGCGCTGCAAAAGCACGGCATCACACCTGCCAGCGGTGACATTTTGGTCACCGGCGCAGGCGGTGGCGTGGGCAGTGTGGCGATTGCGCTGCTGGCCAAGCTGGGTTATCGCGTGGTGGCCAGCACTGGCCGCCTGCAAGAAGCAGACTACTTGCGCCAACTGGGGGCGTCCGACGTCATGGACCGCGCCGAACTGAGCGCCCCCGGAAAACCCTTGGCCAAAGAGCGCTGGGCAGGGGTGGTCGACTCCGTGGGCAGCCACACACTGGCCAACGCCTGCGCCTGCACGAAATACGGTGGCGTGGTGACCGCTTGCGGTCTGGCCCAGGGCATGGATTTTCCAGGCTCGGTCGCGCCGTTCATCTTGCGCGGCGTGACGCTAGCGGGCATCGACAGTGTCATGGCTCCGCGTGCCCTGCGCGAAGCGGCCTGGGCACGTTTGGCCCAAGACCTGGACCCGCTGCAGCTGGAGCGCATCACCCGCGAAGTGGGTTTGGCTGATGCAATAGCACTAGGCAGTGAGATCTTGGCAGGGCAGGTGCGCGGGCGGGTGGTGGTGAATGTGAACCGCTGAGCGGCCGCGGTTCACCCACGCTTTGAAGCACCGCCCTGAACCCGAGGCCTTAGGCCTGAACGGGCGGTGTGTTCTTGCCGACAGACAAGAAGGGGCTTAAATCAACCCCTTTGCACAAATTGATCAATTCGGCGCTGCTGTTGACGTTCAACTTTTGGTAGATGGTGGCCCGGTGCTTTTTGGCGGTGCCGGGCTGAATGCCCGTCACCTCAGCGATGCCTTTGTTCGTCAAGCCCTGAACGATGAGCATGAAGATTTCTTTTTCTCGGTTTGACAGCACATTGAAGACGCGGCGCACCGTGTCTGTGCTGACAAACTCCTGGTGGCGGCGACGGTCAATGTCCATCGCTTTTTCAAGAATGAGACACAGCTTGTCCCGGCTGAAAGGCTTGAGCACAAAGTCAATCGCACCATGGCGAAATGCCTCGATGATTTCGGTTTTCTCACTCTCACCGCTGATGAACACAATCGGCGTCCTGCGTCCAATGCTGAGCAACCTGTTTTGCAACTCCAGTCCTGTCAGACCCGGCATGCGCATGTCGAGCAACACCACCGCAGGAGATATGTCCAAGGCGTTGCTGAGAAAAGCCTGTGCGTTGTCAAAGGTGTCAACGGTGTAACCCAGGCGGACCAGCATGTCTGCCAGGTAAAACCGCACATCGTGGTTGTCGTCGACTAAAAATACGTGGCCTAGCCGCTTGTTCATGGTTGCTGATATTGCTTGATTAATGTCAGCAATCTAACAAAAATGTCATCATTGGGAATTAGCCAATTGGCTATTTTTAGACTATAGTGACTATTTAAAAGGTTTTTAGAATCAACTTAGGAAATATTTTTATGGCTTTTTGGCTTGCCGATCCACCCAGCGAGCGTGCTCTTCGGGGTAGGCCGCTTGGAATCGGGCCAGATGAAAGGCCCGCAAATCGTCTTCGGCCAGCAATTCAGCGGCTGCGATCAGTTGCAAGACCACCTGAGGGTCGGGTGTGCTCAACAGCAGTTGCTGGCTCAACTCCAGTACCCAGCGCGCGTTGTCTGGTGTGACGCGGGTGGTGGTGAGCTCTGCAAAAAGGGCTGTTTTCTCAAAAAACCAACTTCGCTGCGCCACTTCAAGGGGGTTGTCACGCCAGACAGCCCAGCGTTTTGCAGGCGGCAGATAAATTTGACGCACCTGTTGGTAGTCGTAGGCCAAGCATGCCAAGACTGACAAAACCACCAAGGCGGTACTTTTCAGGCTATTTGAAGCTTTCGTGCTCCACCAGATTTGCCCCCCCATGGCCCACAGGCACAAAACAATGGCGATTTGAAAGGGTCCGTACCACAGCGGGTATTCAAGAGCGCTGTGCACAGCGATCACCCCCAAAACGCCCCAGCCCATCAGGCGATCGGCTCCCTGCGCTTGCCAGGGTTTGGCCATCCAGACACCGGCCAACAAAGCCAGCATCAACGCTGCAGTGGCTGGAATACCCCACACAAAGGCCAAGTGCAGGGGCAAGTTGTGGGCATTGCCAAGGATGGCGCAAAAGCGCGTGTTGTCGTATGTGGTGACGTAGTGGGCATGGCGCAGGGCATCCCAGCCCCAGCCGGTCCATGGTTTTTGGGCGATCAGGTGTAACACATTGGACCAAAGCACTTTGCGGCCGCCGCACCCGTCGTCCGTGGTCATGCGGACCATGGCGTTGAATGTGGCTTGCCCCGTGATGTGTTGCAGGCTCCATGGCAACACCCAAGCGGCCAGTGCGTAAACCCCCAGGGCAAAGACGCACAAGCGCAACAAACCGCGCATTCGGGCTTGTCGCACTTGCAGGGCCATCCAAAGGGTGATGCCCACCAATTGCACCAAACCTGTGCGTGAAGATGTGGCGGCCAGTGCAGTACACAGCACGGCAGTCATGATCCAAGCTTGCGTGGAAGTCAAGCCATGAAGTCGCCACCACAAGACGGCCAGCAGGCCCATGCTGAGCAAGGTGGCCAGCTGGTTGCGCTGTCGAAGGTTGCCAACCGCATCACCCAAAAAATCTGGCACATGCACCAGCGGCCAAAACGCCTGGGCTTTGCCAAAATACTGAATCAAACCGATCGCGCTGCTGATCAAGGCAGCAATGGCCCAGCTTTGAAACACCGCAGAAACGGTGACACGTCGCCAGCCCAATGCTGCCAAAGCCAGACAAGCCCAACTGATCAGCCAAGGCATGACGTTGGACACAGGACCTGGCGCATAAGGCTGCACCCAAGGCAGTACCAACAAAACAAGCACGCCCCAATGCGGGGGCGTGTTGTGCATGGGGTGTTGAGGCTCAGCCAATGACATGGGCTGATGCATGTAAGGACGCCCAGTGGGGCTTGGGCGTTGTCAAAACGAACACCGTGCTCAAGAGGCCTTGCACGAGGCGGGCAAGTACTTGACTGGCAAACCGTTGCTGGCAGCAGGACCACAACGCCAGCTGGCGATGGGTTTGCCACCGTCGGTGCTGCCATTGATGACCGTGTCCCCGGTTTGCAAAGGGGTCAAGCTGATGCTGTTGGCCGATGCGCTGGTGTTGCCGCGCAAGGCCTCGTGGCTGCCCACCACCGTGATGACGCCATTGGCATCGGCTGCGATGCTGGTGACGTACTTGCTGGTCTGGCTCTCACAGACTTTGGGCAGACTGGCGGCGATATTGGCCTCAGAGGCCGAGCTGATCGCTTCGCTGACCGATGTCTTGCAGCCATTGGCCGCCAGCAGCATTTCGGACACCTTGGCCCGGATGGTGTAGTCCTGATAGGCCGGCAGGGCCAAGGCCCCCAATATGCCGATGATCGCAATCACGATCATCAGCTCAATCAATGTCAAACCCTTTTGCCTTTTTTGCATCGCATTTGCTCCCTGGTGAATGAAAATGAATAGTAATTCATTCAATCGACGAACTCCAGAGGATCTTGCTTGGAAAACCAGGTGGTGAGCAACCCAACCAAAACGCTGGGAAGGTTGGCATGACGAAGTGGCCGCGGAACTCCCGCAGCCTCCTTCAAATCAGGCCGCTTCTTTGGAGGGTGCGCGGCGAGCCATGATCAGTTTGCCCAAAGCCAGCACCAACAAAGCACCGGCAATGCCCAAGCCATAACCCCAGGCCTTGTCTTGTGGCAAATACGCCACCAAACCCGGGTCGGTCTGGATCATGGTGCCTGCAATCCAGCCCAACAGCATGCCACCAGCGGTGATGATCATCGGGAAGCGGTCCATGAGTTTGAGCACCAACTGGCTGCCCCAGACGATGATCGGGATGCTGACCAGCAAGCCAAAAATCACCAAAGGCATCTGGTGGTCGGCATTGCCCGAAGTCTGGGCAGCGCCAGCGATGGCGATCACGTTGTCCACGCTCATCACCAAGTCGGCGATGATGACGGTTTTGACAGCGCCCCAGAGCTTGTCGCTGCCCTGGATGTTGCTGTGGTCGTCTTCTGCATCGGGGGTGAGCAGTTTCACACCGATCCAAATCAGCAAGATCGCACCCACAAACTTGAGGAAGGGAATGGCCAGCAGCGTGAGCGCAAAGAAAATCAGGATGACGCGCAGCACGATGGCACCGGCAGTGCCCCACAAGATGCCCTTGGTGCGCTGGTGGTCAGGCAGTTGGCGGCATGCCAAGGCAATCACCACGGCATTGTCGCCACCCAGCAGGATGTCGATCATGATGATCTGGCCAACGGCGAACCAGAAAGCAGGGGTCAGAAATTCTTCCACAGTAGTCCTTCAACCCGTTGTGGCGGGCACTTGTATTCGATGGGCAAAAAGAAAGCCGGATTATCCCTTAGAAAATCCGGCTTTTCTATTGGTGCAAACCACATCCTTGCCAGGAGCAAGGATGAACACCTGCATGCGACGTGAATTACTTCAGCTGCGCCTTGAGCAATTTGCCCAGTTCAGACGGGTTGCGTGTGACGATGAAGCCGCACTCTTCCATGATGGCCAGCTTGGCATCGGCCGTGTCGGCGCCGCCAGAGATCAAGGCACCAGCGTGGCCCATGCGCTTGCCGGGAGGAGCCGTCACACCGGCGATGAAGCCGACCACGGGTTTTTTCATGTTGGCCTTGCACCACATGGCGGCTTCGGCTTCATCGGGACCGCCGATTTCGCCAATCATGATGACGGCGTCGGTGTCTGGATCGTCGTTGAAAGCTTGCATCACTTCGATGTGCTTCAAACCGTTGATCGGGTCGCCACCGATACCGACGGCGCTGGATTGGCCCAGGCCCACTTCGGTCAACATCGCCACGGCTTCATAGGTCAAAGTGCCCGAACGGGACACCACGCCAATGCGGCCTTTGCGGTGGATGTGACCGGGCATGATGCCGATCTTGATTTCGTCAGGGGTGATCAAACCGGGGCAGTTGGGGCCCAGCAGGAATGTGCGCTTGCCACCAGCCGCTTCTTTGGCCTTCATCTTGTTGCGCACTTCGAGCATGTCGCGCACTGGAATGCCTTCGGTGATGCAAATCGCCATGTCCAGGTCGGCCTCGACAGCTTCCCAGATGGCAGCAGCTGC
>JAIXOX010000082.1 GCA_027486555.1 Comamonadaceae bacterium | reverse complement strand
CGGTGGTTCATCATGTACAAACCTGTGAGCAAACTGGCGCGGCCTGGCCCGCAAGGCACGGCTTGCGTGTAGTGGCGCGCAAAGGTCACGCCCTCGCTGGCCAGTGACGCAATGTGGGGCGTTTTGATCAGAGGGTGGCCCAACATGGGCAAGGTGTCGCCACGCCACTGGTCAACCACGATGAGCAAAACGTTTTTGTGTTGGTGCATAAGGGTCTTTCGTCAGGGATTAAGTTTCAATTCAAGGTCGGATCCAACAGGTCACGCAACCAGTCGCCGAGCATGCTGACCGAAAACGTGGTGACCACAATGAACAAACTCGGCGCAAGCAAAATCCAGGGCGCCGATTGCAGGTATTCACGGCCATAACCGACCATATTGCCCAAGCTGGTCATGGGGGGCTGAACCCCCAAACCCAAAAAGGACAGACCAGATTCCAACAAAATGACTTCCGGAAATGTGAGCGTGACGCTCACGATCAAGGTGCTGGCAATGTTGGGCAGGATGTGCCGCAGGTAAACGCGCCAAGGCGATGCCCCCAGGTCATAAACAGCGGACGCGTAACCTTGCTCATTGGCGGCAATCGTCAAGCCGCGCGCAATGCGCGCAGACCGCTCCCAGCCATAAAAGCCCATCAAGGCGATGAACAAAACCAAGGTGTTGCCGAAAAACGCCAACACAGCCAGCGCAATGATCATGAACGGCATCGAGGCTTGGAAATCCACCAAGGTCAAGACCAACTGCTCCACCCAACCTCTGAAATGCGCGGCGGCAAAGCCCATCAGCACGCCCACAGTGACCGACAACATCGTGCTGATGAAGGCCACCAGCAAACTGATGCGGACCGAATGGAACAAGCGTGACAGCACATCTCGCCCTAATTCATCCGTTCCAAGCCAGTGGTCTGAACTGCCGCCCCAGAACGCGGGCGGGCGCAGGCGGGCCAACAAATCCAGCTGGCTGTAGCTGTAAGGCGAAATAAAATCTGCGAACAAAGCGATCCCTAAAACCACCACAATCCACACCGAGCACAGTCGGACCAAGAGCGGCATGGATCGGATCAGTTGAACCGCAGATTGCGCCAAAGACGGTGGTGCCACGGTCTGGCTTTGATCAGGCAAGGAGGTTGTGTTCATGCTTTTTTTCCTTGTGCGGCTTGGCCTGAGCGAACACGCGGGTCAATCCATCCGTAAAGGATGTCCACCATCAAATTGGCCGACACCATGGTGGTGGCCACCAACAACAAAAGGCTTTGCACCACCGCCAAGTCCCTGTTGGCCACAGAGGTCACCAACAAGCGGCCAACCCCAGGCCAAGAGAAAACACTTTCCACCACCACCGCACCCGCGATCAAACTGCCCACCATGAAACCAATCACCGTCAGCGTCGGGATGGCCGCATTGGGCATGGCGTGGTGCAGCACAACGCGACGCCAGACCAATCCCTTGGCACTGGCCGTGCGGATATACGATTGACCCATGACTTCGAGCATGGCGGATCGGGTGAACCGTGCCAGCACCGCAGCGCCGCCCAAACTGAGGGTAATCACAGGCAATATGGCGTGCTGCCAGGTGGCGTCCCCTCCGCTGGGCAGCCACCCCAAGCCCACCGCAAAAACCAGCACCAGCACCAAACCCAACACAAAACTGGGCATGGTGTAGCCAGCGATGGACAGGCTGATCAAGAACCGGTCAATCCAGGTGTTGCGATGCAGCGCGGCATAAACACCTGCAGAGATACCCATCATCAGCTTCAGTGCAAAGGCCGGAAGGGCCAAGCTGAGTGTGGCGGGAATGCGCTCCAAGACCAAATCCATGGCAGGGCTTTTGTCGCGCATCGAATAGCCGAAATTGCCCTGCGCAAGGTTTTTAAAATAGCCGAGATACTGCTGCCACAAGGGGGCGTCCAAACCCCACCCTTTGCGAAAAGCCTCCAGGGCTTCCGGCGGCGCGTCGGCCGACATGATCAACATGGCGGGATCACCCGTTGAACGCAGGATCAGAAAAGCAAAACTGAGCACCAAGAACAAGGTCAAGAGTCCGCGTAAAAACCGGATCACCAAAAATCGCATCATGCGCGGGACTCCAAAGGTGCATCGGGCATACCCGCCTGCTCTGAGACCAAATGACAGGCGACTTGACGCTCAGAGGTCAGAGGGGTCAAACGCGGCGGCACCTCACGGCAAATGGCTTGCGCGTGCGGGCAGCGATTTTGAAAAACACAACCACTTTGCAGTGACAGCGGGCTGGGAGGATCACCTTGCAAGATGTGCCGCTTCGGGTTGCTTCGTTGCCAAAGTGATGGCACCGAAGACACCAAAGCCTGGGAATAAGGGTGCAAGGGTTCGCTGAACAATTGCTGGGGCGGTGCCTGCTCCACGATGTGCCCCAAATACATCACCGCCACTTGGTCACTGACTTGACGCACCACCTTGAGGTCGTGGCTGATGAACAAATAGGCCACACCCATGCGCTCTTGGACGTCTTGCAATAAATTGATCACTTGGGCCTGAATCGAAACGTCCAAGGCCGACACGGGTTCATCACACACCAACAAGCTGGGCTTGAGAATGAGGGCGCGCGCGAGCACCACGCGCTGACGTTGCCCACCCGAAAGCTCATGCGGATAGCGTTGCCACAAGGGCTTTGGAAGCCCCATGGAGACCATCAGGTCTTGGGCCTGCTCCGTTCGGGAAATCGCATCACCCAAGCCGTGGATCAGCAAAGGCTCCAACACTTGCGAGATCACATTCAAACGCCTGTCCAATGCCCCCAGCGGGTTTTGGTAGACCATTTGCATGTTTTGCCGCTGGGCTCGCCAAGTGGCATCGCGCTTTGCCGCAACGGGCTGGCCGTTGAACAACACTTGGCCTTGGGTGGCCTCGGTCAAGCCCAGCACGAGACGTGCCGTGGTGGTTTTACCGCAACCCGACTCACCGACCAAGCCGAGGGTTTGACCCGCATGCAAATCAAATGAAATGCCATCGACAGCGCGCAAGTTGGCTTTTCGCTGACGCCAGCCTTCAGGCACGCTCACCTGAAAGTGCTTGCGCAGCTCTTGAACTTGAAGCAATGGGGTCATGGTGTCGCCAAAAAACAAGCCACTTGATGGTCAGGCTCAACAAAGGAAAGCATCGGCACAAGCCCGCTGCACTGCGCCATCGACTGCGCACATCGGGGCTCAAAGCTGCAGCCTTTGGGCAATCGGCCCGCTTCAGGCACTTGCCCTGGAATGGCCGTCAGGCGTTTTTGGGGTGAAGCCACATCGGGCACACACGACAACAAACCTTGGGTGTATGGATGCTTGGCGGTGCGAAACAAGTTGTCGGTGACTGCAATTTCGGCAGCGCGCCCCGCGTACATCACCATGACCCGCGAGCATTCTTGCGCAATCACACTCAGGTCATGCGAGATCAAGACCATGGCCATGCCCTGGTCGCGTCGCACTTCAGAAAGCAAATCCAAAATTTGGGCTTGAATGGTGGCATCCAAGGCGGTGGTCGGCTCGTCTGCGATCAGCAAATCCGGCTCTCCAGCAAGCGCCATGGCAATCATGACGCGCTGGTTCATGCCGCCAGACAGTTCATGCGGATAGGCATCGAAGCGTTGACGCGCATTGGGAATGTGCACCTGATCCAACAAACGAACCGCTTGCGCACGGGCGGCCTCACCTTGGAGTCCTTTGTGCAAACTCACGGCTTCCACCAGTTGTTGCCCGATCCGGTGCACAGGATTCAAAGCCGAGGCGGGGTCCTGAAAAATCATGGCGATGCGTCGCCCACGAATCAAGGACAAGGCCTTGTCACTCAGGCCATCAAAACGTTCACCCGCCAAACGAAATTCACCTTGAACCTGGGCATTCGCTCCGAGCAGTCCCAAAGCGGCCAGCCAGGTCACGCTTTTGCCGCAACCGGACTCGCCGACCATGCCCAAAGACTCACCCACATGGACATCCAAATCAAGGCCATGGAGCACCTGCACTTGCGATACGCCAGAGCCAAAGCTCACCGTCAGACCACGCAGACTCACTAAAACTGGGGGGGCATTTTGGTGAGGCTGATGGATCGCTGATTCAGTCATTTGCCACTGACGGGCATGGTCAGGTTGGCCGCCCTGAAGTCCATGGTGAAGGTGGGAGACCATTTCCACTGGATGTCTTTGCGCTTGCCGTAAAACACCACGTTGCGGTGCAGCACGGTGTAGGCGGGATCTTCACGTTCTGCAATTTCCAGCATGCGGCGAAAAGCACGGCTGCGGTTGTCCATGTTGGTGGACGTTTCCAGCAAAGTGGACAAAGTATTGAACTCGCTGTTACGCCACTCGCCCATCTGTTGTTGTTGGCCGTTGGGGCCGTGCTGGTTCACGATGGAGCTGACCGGGTCATTGAAGGGGGCGGAGTTTGACCAGTCACGCACACCCCGGGCGGAGTTGGCTGTTTCAAAAATTTGACCCCAATTTTCTTTCATCTGCATGTCCACGTTCAGGCCGACGGCACGCCACATTTCGGCCAACACTTGCGCCGTTTGCACTTGGTTGGTGTAGTAATTGTTCAAGACACGAAATGGAATGGGTTCACCCTTGTAGCCAGCCTCTTTGACCAAACGGGCCGCCAGTGCAGGGTCGTACTTGGGAACGCTCCAGTTTTTCTGGAACATGGGTCCGTAATATTCCCACTGCAAGCCAGCGGGCACGGTGGTGCGGTTGCCCCACAAAGATTTGACAATCGCGTCACGGTCAATCGCATGGGCCATGGCCAAACGAATTTTGGGATTGGCCATCTGCGGGTGGTTCTTGTCGAAGACGATGATGCGGTGATTGAGCACGGGACCACCAACCACTTCAAACTTGGGGTTGACTTCGATGGTCTTGATCTGGTCCGGCGGAATGTCGGTGACAAAATCGTACTCGCCACTGAGCAAGCCATTCACGCGTCCCGACACTTCCGGCACGACTTGGTAGCGCACTTCTTTCACGTTGGGTTTGCCGCCGAAATAAGCGTCGTGCGCGGTCAACACCAAGCTGTTATCTGGCTTGAATTCTTTGATTTTGAAAGGACCCGCAGCCACGGGGGAACGCGCCCAACTGGCCCAGTCTTTGGCTTCCAAAAAGGCGCGCTTGGAGATGATTTCAGACGACCGTGCCAAGCGACCCTCGAGGGTCAAATCGGGTGCCAAGTTGATGAATCGCACGGTGTATTTGTCGATCACCTTGACCTGCGCCAAAGAAGGCCACATGCGCCTGGCGACTGCAGGCACTTCGGGTGGCAACGTGGCCGCAGGCAGTTTGACTGCCGTGGCAGGTGTTTGATTGGTTGTGGTGGCAATGGTTGCAGCAACTTGGCCCACGACCAAAGGTTTGGTGTTGCCAAACATGTACTGGGGTCCAAAAGTGAAGGCCACGTCGTCAGCGGTCATCTCGTCACCGTTGTGGAACTTCACGCCTTTGCGCAGTTTGAGTTCCACCGTGAAGTCATCGATGCGTTTCCAGGAAGTGGCCAGGCCCGGCTTGAGCGACAAATCGCCTTGGCGATCAAGTTCAATCAGCCCTGCATAAATCATGGGGAAGGAGCGCGAGCCCACATTCGATTGTTCGCGCAAAGGCGTCAATGTTCCCGAATTGGCCACCTGCTGAACGGCCACGCGGACCGTTGGGCGGTTGTCGGTTTGAGCAATGGCAGTGCCAAGCCATGTCAAGGATGACACCAGCAGCAAAGTCTTTAACAAATGATGTTTCACGGTATGCACCTCTGAAGACGAAAACCTCATGGTGCCCTTGACATGTGAACGTGCTGTGGCGAAGGCATGAAGCTTCCATGACCTCGTCAAAGATGCGTTGATTGATTGTATTTTCAGCAATCAAAAACACCCGCAAAAACGATTGAGCCACGGGGGTGTGATTGGGCATGCAGCGTCTTAAGCTGAAGGCGTGCCACATGCATGCAGGCGGGGGTGGAAATTTCGGCGTGGCCCAGCAGCATTTGCACGGCCCGCAAATCTGCACCGTGCTTGAGAAAATGTGTGACCTTGGCATGCCGCAGCAGCTCGGCATTGCGGCGGGCCATGCTGGTGCAAGCGCGTCCACATCGCGCTCAAGACCACCGACCGAGCGCTGGACGACCCTCCCTTTAAAAATCCAGTATCTTCACGCCTGCAGAGGTTCCCAAGAGACACACTTGGGCTTTTTGCAAGGCAAAAACACCCACGGTGACCACACCCGGCCACTGGCTGACGGTGTTCTCAAAAGCCACCGGGTCGGTGATCGTCAAACCCTTCACGTCGATGATGTGCTGGCCGTTGTCTGTCACGAGCGGCTGGCCGTCTTTCAGGCGTACCACGGCGCTGCCGCCCATGGCTGCAAATTGACGAATCACACGGGCCGTGGCCATGGGGATGACTTCAACCGGCAATGGAAATACCCCCAAAGCATCGACCAACTTGCTCTCGTCAGCGATGCAAACAAACTGCTTGGACTGAGCCGCCACGATTTTTTCGCGGGTGAGCGCCGCACCGCCCCCCTTGACCATGTGGCCTTGGTGGTCGATTTCGTCCGCGCCGTCGATGTAAACCGACAAGCTCTCAACCTCGTTGCTGTCAAACACCGGGATGCCCAGGGCCTTCAGGCGCACGGTGGAGGTTTCAGAGCTGGACACGGCACCCTTGATCTGGTCTTTCATCGTGGCCAGGGCGTCAATGAATTTATTCACGGTGGAGCCGGTGCCCACGCCGACGATTTCGCCGGGAACAACATATTTGAGGGCGGCTTGGCCCACCAGTGCTTTGAGTTCGTCTTGGGTCATGAAAGGGGCTCGGTTGATCAGGCAAAAAGGCGGGCCAGTGTTTGCGACAATCGGAGCAACCGATACCCACGTCCCCAGCACCAGCCCGGAATTATCCAATGTCCCTGATCCCCTACGCCTTCGCCCGCCCCTTTTTGTTCAAGATGGACCCCGAGGCGGCGCATGACCTGACCATCGAAGGCTTGGCCCGTACCCAAAACACCCCGCTCGACTGCGCTTACCGCCAGCCCTTTGTGGCGCACCCCATCACGCTGGCGGGTCTGCATTTCCCCAACCGCATCGGCATGGCCGCAGGTCTCGACAAAAACGCCCGCTGCATCGACGGTCTGGGTGCCATGGGCTTTGGCTTTGTAGAAGTCGGTACCGTGACGCCCAAGGCGCAAGCCGGCAACCCCAAGCCCCGCATGTTCCGCCTGCCAGAGGCCAATGCCCTGATCAACCGCTTGGGTTTCAACAACGACGGGCTGGATGCCTTCATTGCCAACGTCAAACGCTCCAAGTTTCGCCAGCAAGGTCGCCTGCTGGGCCTGAACATCGGCAAAAACGCGGCTACGCCCATCGAAAACGCTACAGACGATTATTTGATCGCCTTGGCAGGTGTGTACCCGCATGCCGACTATGTGACGGTGAACATCTCCAGCCCCAACACCAAAAACCTGCGCGCCCTGCAAAGCGACGAAGCGCTGGACGGCTTGCTGGGCGCTCTGGTGGCACGGCGCGAAAAACTGGCCGCAGAACACGGCCGCCGCGTGCCCATGCTCCTCAAAATCGCGCCCGATTTGGACGAGACCCAAGTGGATGTGATTGCCGCCACGCTGCAAAAGCACGGCATGGACGGCGTGATCGCCACCAACACCACGCTGGCGCGTGATGCCGTGAGCGGCCAGCCGCATGCCGAAGAAATGGGCGGCCTGTCCGGCTCGCCCGTGCTGCAAGGCAGCAACCGCGTGATTCGGCAGTTGCGCGCCGCATTGGGCAAAGACTTCCCCATCATCGGCGTGGGCGGCATCCTGAGCGGGCACGATGCGATTTCAAAAATAGAAGCCGGGGCCGACGTGGTGCAGATCTACACAGGGCTTATTTACAAAGGCCCGTCGCTGGTGACGGAAGTGGCGAGCGCATTGCAGCAGATGAAGCGCTGAGCCCAATGACCCCCGCAACAGTCCTCAGGATTGCACCGGGTGCTCTGCCAGGTAGCACCTCAAAGCTTGGTTGATGCGCGTTTGCCAACCCTGCCCTTGGGCGCGGAAAGCTTCCAAAATGTCCTTATCCAGGCGGATGGCCACCTGTTCTTTGACGCCACTGCCCGCAGGCCTGCCGCGTTTGCGGGCCAGCGCAACGCCATGCGCCAACTCCTCAGGCGTTGCCGGGCGATCGTCCTCGTCCTGGCCGTCCCATACATAAGGTGCTTCGCGCTCTTTGGCCTTCAAAACCGTGATCACGTCTTTATGGCTCATCGCATTCGTTTTCGATCCAGACAAGGTAAGCCTCTCTTTCTTCGCGGCTGGCACGGCGGAAACTGATGACCCGGACCGACGCATCCCGCGCTGTGTGCACCACCGTCAAAACAGCCAAAAATCCCATGGCATAGGACATGGACAAGGTTCGTGCCTCGGCGCCGCGAACCACCGGAATGTCCAGGCAATAGCGTGAATCCAGCACAACACCTGCCAAGGCCAAGTCCAGACCGTGCTTGCGCAAGTTGATTTGCCTCTTGGTCTCATCCCAGCTCAGCTTGGCATCCATTGAATTAATGTAGATGCGTTTAATAAAAACATCAAGGCTTTTGAAGCCTACAGTGAACGTCCCCTCGTTCTCAGTCCTTGAAATACACCAGCTGGTGCGTGCTCGCCAGCAGCTGACCTTCGGGGCTCCACAGCTCGCCGGTCTGGTCAAAGTAGCCGTGGCGGTAGTTGAGCGCCTTGGCCACGCCCAGCACATGGCGCGTGCCGACTTGCGCCAGCAAGGCGCTGTCGGCATGAAAATACGTGGTGAGGGACACCGTGCCGATCATCGCCCGGCGACGGCGGCGGATGTAGATGCGGGGGAAAAAGCTGTCGCTCAGGGCTGCCAAAGAGGCAAAGTCCAACGCCCGCTCGGGCTCGTCGCGCACCCACAGGGTCGAGCGCGAATGGGCCTGTTCTTGCTCGTCAAAGGCAGAGGGGAATGCGCCTTCAACAAAACGCATGTCGTAGCGCTGTGGCCAGGCCGGCATGCCTTTCACGGGCATGCGTGACACAGCATCGGGCGCGGGCACGTTGCCAGGCATCACCGCCTCCACGTCTGACCAGGTTTCGCGCCGCACGGCAAACACGGCTGAGGCGGTGGCGACCACGCCATCTGTGTCATTTTGGGTCTGATGGGCTTCGATCATCCAGTGCTGGGTCGATCGGTTGGTGCGCACAGGACGCGCCACAAAGCGGATCTCGCCATCGCCCACCGGGGCAGCAAAGTTGACCGTCAGGGCCACCGGTTCGCCCAGGCGTTCGGGGTGCAGCAGGGCCGACTGCAGCAACTGCGCCGAGGTGGTGCCGCCAAAAGGCCCAACCATGTTGGCGTAGGCCGGATGGGTCTCGCCCGTGAATTGGTGGGGGGCGGTGGCTTTCAGGTCAATGGCTTTGTCAAAAGGGTGCATGGGCATGATGTTAGAGGCTGCCATGCGCGCCGCGCTGTCTCGCTTGAGGCACCAAGGCAAAGCCTTGGCCCGGCTGACCTGCATTCAAAGGTGTTACCGAGTGTTTAAATAGCCATAAATAGCTCTTATTCGGCTTAGACTGAATACAGCCAATATCTGTTGGCAAACAACCCTATCGGAGGACATCATGAAGAAATACGGTGCCGAATTTTTCGGAACATTCTGGCTGGTTTTGGGCGGCTGCGGCAGCGCGGTGCTGGCGGCTGCATTCCCACAATTGGGAATCGGCTTTTTGGGCGTTTCGCTGGCCTTTGGCCTCACGGTCCTGACCATGGCCTTTGCCATCGGTCACATCTCGGGCTGCCACCTGAACCCGGCTGTTTCTATCGGCTTGTGGGCCGGTGGCCGCTTCCCTGCCAAAGACCTGGTGCCTTACATGGTGTCCCAAGTGCTCGGCGGCATTGCCGCAGGCGGCGTGCTGTACCTGATCGCGAGCGGCAAGGCGGGCTTTGACGTCGCTGGTGGCTTTGCCTCCAACGGGTTTGGTGAGCATTCACCCGGCGGCTACAGCATGGTGTCAGCCTTGGTGACCGAAGTGGTCATGACCATGATGTTCCTCTTGGTGATTCTGGGTTCGACCGACAAGCGCGCACCACAAGGCCTGGCACCGATCGCCATCGGTTTGTGCTTGACATTGATTCACCTGATCAGCATTCCGGTCACCAACACCTCTGTCAACCCTGCCCGCAGCACGGGTGTGGCCGTTTTCGTGGGCGACTGGGCTGTGTCACAGCTGTGGCTGTTCTGGCTGGCACCCATTGTGGGTGCAGTTTTGGGTGCGCTGGTGTACCGCCTGATCGGCCCTGAAGAAAACTGATTTTGCACAGACTTGGCTGCCATGCGTCTTCTGGAGCCCCCAGGCAACCGGCTTTAACTCAACCCCGCTTCAAAAAGGCGGCGTTGCAATGACTCGGGGGAAGCTTGCCACCCGGCGTGCTCCCCCTGCAGAACCACTCTCAAACAGTGTCCTTGCGTCAAGACCTGACCGAACATCACAATTTTTCATGCGCACGACTGCGGATTCGGCGGCAATAGGCCACGAAGCGGCTCGCACGGCGCTGCAACCACCTCACCCAAAATGGCCCTGCGCCACGCCACCTGCCCACCCTGGAGGGCAAGTGATGGATCAACAGCAACAGCGCGGTGTAGAGCATCAATTTGCCGATGAAGACCATCGTGCCGATCGACTCGGGTGGCACGCCACTCAAGGCGAACAGCGCTATGGCGGAACGCGGAGAGTCTGGAAAGACCGAGAAAAACACCATGCTTGCCGGACCCGAGTCTCGCAGCATGGCCAATACCTGCGGCCCTTGTGACCCCATCAGCTTTTGGCTCAGCGATTCGGCAGACTCGGTCAGCGTCCCCATGCCCAAGGCCAACAAAAAAGCACTCAATGCTGAGGCCAGTGCAAAGACCACCACAATGACTTTGCCTTTTTGCGGCTGAAGCACACACAAGGCCAGGACAAACATTTCTGCGGGCAACATGGGCAAAAACCCATCCAAAACGGATAAAACTGCCAACAAAAAGATGGTTTTGGGCTCAGAGCCATGGCGCAAAAGCGCAGTTTCGACGCGTTGAAAAAAACGCTGAAAAAATGAAGGCGAAGATTGCATCAAGGTCTAGCGTTGGGTCATGATGGCTCAGGCCAGCCGAGCACAGACCTCGTCAGCCATCGCCAGCGAACTGGTCAAGCCCGGCGACTCGATGCCCAGCAGATTCACCAGACCCGTCACACCGTGCTCGGCGGGGCCTTGGATCATGAAGTCGGCTGCTGCCTCGTGCGGGGCGTTGATCTTGGGGCGCATGCCCGCATAGCCCGCCTGCAAAGCGCCATCGGCCAACCCCGGCCAGTATTTGCGCACCTCGGCATAAAAGGCATCGCCCCGGCGCGGATCGACTTGCAAGTCCGTGGGGTCCTCGACCCACTGCACGTCAGGCCCGAACTTGGCTTGCCCGCCCAGATCGAGCGTGAGGTGAACGCCCAAACCAGCCTTTTCGGGCACGGGGTAAATCAGGCGCGAAAACGGGGCTTTGCCCGCCAACGTGAAGTAGTTGCCTTTGGCGTAATGGGCTTGGGGCAACAGACTTTGATCCAGCCCATCCATGCGCCGTGCGATCGCCACAGCGCTCAGCCCAGCGGCGTTGACCAACACCTTGCACGCCAGCTCGGTGCCGTCTTGTGTGGTCACACGAATCGGATGTGTGGCGGTGCCCTGCCGCACGCCAATGTGCTGCACGGGCGAGACCAGCGCCAGCAAACCGCCTGCGTTTTCCATGTCACCTTGCAAGGCGAGCATGTAGCCGTGACTGTCAATCACCCCGGTGCTGGGCGAAAGCAGCGCCGCTTCGCAAGCCAGCGCAGGCTCAAGCACCTGGGCTTGCGCAGCCGTGAGTTTTTGTAAATCGTGCACGCCGTTGGCGGCGGCCTTGGCCATGATGCCGTCCAGCGCCAGCACTTGCTCTGGCGTTGTGGCCACGATGAGCTTGCCCAGCTGCCGGTGCGCCACGCCACGCTCGGCGCAATAAGCGTAAAGCATTTGCTTGCCCTGAACACACAGCCGCGCCTTGAGCGAGCCGGCCGGGTAATAAATGCCCGCGTGGATGACTTCGCTGTTGCGCGAACTGGTGCCGGTGCCGATGGCGTTTTCCGATTCGAGCACCAGCACCTCACGGCCCGAGAGCGCCAGCGCCCGCCCCACAGCCAGGCCGACCACCCCGGCCCCGATCACAACAGCATCAACTTGTTCCATGGGCAGCATTGTGGCTCAGAGAGCGGCGTTATGTCGGAGCGACGTCCTCGCCGCGATAGGCATCTCGCAGACCACAAGTCATCGCCCCGAGGGCGGGGCTCCCACTTAGAGCGCAAATCCAAACAAGGTGACACCCGCAAGACAGACACAGGCACCACGCACAGGCAGACTGCCAATCATTCAAACAAGGAGATCCTTTCATGTCGTTGTTCAATCTCACAGGCAAAGTCGCCGTCGTCACTGGCTCCAGCCGCGGCATTGGCCGATCCATCGCGTACCAGCTGGCCCAGCAAGGCGCCAAAGTGGTCGTGTCCAGCCGCAAGCAAGACGCCTGCGAAGTCGTGGTCAAAGAGATCCAGGCCGCTGGCGGCGAAGCCATGGCCATTGCGGCCAGCATCTCCAGCAAAGAGCAACTGCAAAACCTGATCGACCAGACCCGCCAAGCGTGGGGGCCTATCGACATTTTGGTGTGCAATGCGGCCACCAACCCCTATTACGGTCCGGCCACGGGCATGAGCGACGAGGTGTTTGAAAAGGTCATGCGCAACAACGTTTTGTCGAATGCTTGGTTGTGCAACTTGGTCTACCCCGACATGAAGGCCCAAAAAGACGGGGCCATCGTGATCGTCTCGTCCATTGGCGGGTTGCACGGCTCCTCGGTCATCGGGGCTTACAACATCTCCAAGGCTGCCGATATGCAGCTTGCGCGCAACCTGGCGGTGGAATGGGGACCGGACAACATCCGCGTCAACTGCATTGCACCGGGCTTGATCAAGACCGACTTTGCCAAGGCACTGCACGAAGACCCGGTGATGAGCGCCAAGTACAACAGCGAAACGCCTCTGCGTCGCATGGGCGAGCCGGATGACATTGGGGGTGTGGCGGTGTTTTTGGCAAGCGCTGCAGGGCAATACGTGACGGGGCAGACCATCGTGGCGGATGGGGGGATGATGATTCGCTGAACGGCATAAACTTCAGTTTTTCCAACTAAGCTGGCTCGCCGGGCCTTGAATGATGAATATGCGAGTTTTTACTCTTTTATTGGTTTTGACGCTATCAGCCTGCACCACTGTGGATGACTTCCGAAAGATGTCTGCAACTGAGCGCGCTCGCCAAGTGTGTGAGCGCAAAAACGACATCCAGCAACTTTCGGCAGAACAGCGTCAATTGGCAGGCGCCATACAGTCCTCGCAGATGGATTTGGGTCGGGGCTACAAAGTTCACACACAATGCCGTCCCGTCAAGGTGTATGGCCCCGTCACCAAGACTTGCAAAAAAGTAGGCAACGTCACGGAATGCACCGAGTTCCGCCCCGAAGCTCATGAAACACGCTGCATTGAAACGCCGGTGAGCATCAGCCCCGATCTCGAGAGACAAAACATCCAAGCTTGGTCGTCCGCCCAGAGTCAGGTCTCACAGAGCCTGCAAGAGGCCTGGAAAAAATGCATGGATTTTGTCGAACGCTTATCCCCTGAAGAGGCGTTTCAGCAGTACCAATAAAGAGCAGACGACAATTCACACCGTCTTACAGAGGTTCACTGGCGAACGGAAACATCACCTCAAACTATGCAAAGGCCACGCTGACACTTCACTCTCAAGCCAAATTAAAAATTCGGCACGAAAGCCTATTGAGGTCGAAAAAAAGCCCGCATCAGCGGGCTTTTTGACATGGAGAAAACCTCGATCAGGCGAAGTTCGTTTCAGCGAAAGACCAGTTCACCAAGTTGCTGAGGAAAGTCTCAACGAACTTTGGACGCATGTTGCGGTAGTCGATGTAGTAGGCGTGTTCCCACACGTCCACAGTCAACAACGGGGTGTCGCCAGTGGTCAGCGGGGTGCCGGCAGCGCCCATGTTGACGATGTCGACCGAGCCGTCGGCTTTCTTCACAAGCCATGTCCAGCCAGAGCCGAAGTTGCCCACGGCGCTCTTGACGAAGGCTTCTTTGAAAGCGGCATAGCTGCCGAATTTGGCATTGATGGCTTCAGCCAAAGCGCCTGTGGGCTCGCCGCCGCCGTTGGGCTTCATGCAGTTCCAGAAAAAGGTGTGGTTCCAGATTTGGGCCGAGTTGTTGTAAACACCACCGCTGGATTTTTTGATGATGTCTTCGAGGGACATGCTCTCGAATTCAGTGCCTTTTTGCAGGTTGTTCAAGTTCACGACGTAAGCGTTGTGGTGCTTGCCGTGGTGAAACTCCAGGGTTTCCTGGCTGTAATGGGGGGCCAAAGCGTCGATCGCGTAAGGCAGTGCGGGCAAAGTGTGTTCCATGAGGGGTCCTTTTGTCGTTGCGGGTTAAAAAAACGTTTGATGCATTTTAGGGGAGCGCGATGCCCCTTACCGTATTCAGGGTCACTGCCGAGTTAGGGGTGCGTTCGGACTGTATGGGGCCGGGGCTCCTCATGCTGGGGTACCCGAAATCGTCGCCCCGGCCCCACCCCGCCCGAACGCGCTGGCGTCTCAGACTTTCACGACCAAAGGCACCTGGCCATCGGACAAAGTGGCCTGAACGCTCTGACCGGGTTGAAACTGGTCAGCATGGGTGAGGGCCTGGCCCTTGTCGTCACTCAGCCAGGCATAACCACGTTCCAAAACCCGGTGTGGGTCCACCGACGACAAACGCAAAGCGGCCCGCTCTAAACGCTGGGCGCGTTGCGGCACCTGTTGAGCCCGGTTGAAACTCAAACGGTCGCTCAGACGCTCCAGCTGGTGGCCCTGCTCCATGAATTGACTTCGCACACCGGCCTGCAAACGACCGGCCAAGCGGTCCAGCCACTGGTTGTGCTGGCCCAGCAAGGCTTGCGGGCGGCCCAGCCGTGACGCCACCGCATTCAGACGCTGGCTCTGGCGCTCTTGCTGACGGACCAAACCCACAGCCAATCGCGCTGCCACCGCGTCCAAACGCTGCGCCTGCCGGTCTTGCTGGCGAATCAAGCCCCGGCTCAAGCGGTGCTCCAGCACCGACAGGGCTTCGAGGCCCACGCCCCGGTCGGTCGCCGCCATCTCGGCTGCAGCAGTGGGTGTCGGGGCACGCACGTCGGCCACAAAGTCGGCGATGGTGAAGTCAGTTTCATGGCCCACGCCACAGATGAGCGGCACAGGGCTTTGGGCGATCACACGGGCGAGGTTTTCATCGTTGAAAGACCACAAATCCTCCATAGAGCCGCCACCGCGCACCAGCAAAATCACATCCACAGGCGGGCTCAGTGGGTTATCTTGTGCAGTAAGAGCGTACAGGCTGTGCAGCGCCTGCGCCAAGGCGGCGGGTGCACCCGAACCTTGCACCAGCGCAGGCACCAACACCACCGGAATGTGTGGCACACGCCGCTGCAAGGCGGTCATCACGTCGTGCCAAGCAGCTGCACCCTGCGAAGTCACCACGCCAATGGCGCGGGGTTGCGGTGGCAAAGCACGCTTGTGCACAGAATCAAAAAGACCTTCAGCCTCCAATTTGATTTTGAGTCTCAAAAACTGCTCAAAAAGCGCACCCTGCCCCGCACGCTCCATAGACTCGACAACCAACTGCAGGTCACCCCGGGCCTCATACAGACCCAAACGGCCTCGTACTTTGACCAGTTCGCCATCGCGAGGGGAGAAGTCCATCAAACTGGCGGCACGTCGAAACATGACACAGCGGATCTGTCCGGTGTCATCTTTGATTGAAAAATAACAATGCCCACTGGCAGCGCGTGAGTAGCCAGAAATTTCGCCCCGAACGATCACAGGGTTGAAATGCAGATCCAAGGTGTCGGCCACAGCGCGACACAAAGCTGAGACGGTCCAGGCATTTTCTGGACTTGATTCAAGCATGTTCATTTTTGGGATTGTGATGCAAGTGTGCGCATGCCCTTCAGCATCGGGCAGCGGCTTGATTTGAAGTACTCCACAGATGAGTGATTGCATGCACCAAGGGTCATCAAAAAACACACCATCCCTAGGATCAACTTAAATATATGATTTCATTCAGTTTTTCTTAAAAAATCTGCACAAAAACCTGGAAATTGATCGAATATAGAAGTATTCAAAAAAACCGATTCAAAAGTTCCTCACAAAGTTATCCACAGGGCAGTCACCCCCTTGGACTCGCTGAAAGGAGGGCTCAAAAGCCCCCTCTGGGCTTGGCACATCGTTCATAATGGCATTCTTTTGATCCCTAGAAATTTCAAGAAGGAAAAGTTTTGTTATCGATCATACAAGCCGCAGGTTGGCCGATTTGGCCCCTGATTCTGTGCTCTGTCTTGGCCTTGGCCTTGATCATTGAACGATTGTTTCAATTGCAGGCCCGCAAAGTTGCGCCACTGCACACTTTGGAAAAAGCCATGGAGGCCACTCGCTCAAACTTACCTGGCGAAGAAGTGGTGCGCCAACTGGAGGTCATGGGCGTATTGGGTCCCATTCTGGCCAGTGGCATACGAAATTTGAAACAAAACCCCCAAGCTACCCCTCAAGATATCCAATCCGGCATGGAAATGGCCGGACGCAAGGCGGCCCGAGATCTGGAACGCTACCTGACCGCTCTGGCCACCATTGCCTCAGCCGCTCCGTTGTTGGGCCTTCTGGGCACCGTGGTAGGCATGATCGAAATTTTTGGAGCCCACACTGCAGCCAACAACCAGCCAGCACAGCTGGCCCAGGGCATATCCATCGCTTTGTACAACACCGCTTTCGGCCTGATTGTGGCCATTCCCGCATTGATGTTCTGGCGTTACTTCCGCTCTGTGGTGGACAATCACTTGCTCAACATGGAAATAGCGAGCGAGCAATTTTGTCGCCACCTGAACCATCTGCGTGATTGACTGTGGATAGATTGTGAATTTCAGCAAAAACCGCCCCTCAGCAGAGCCCGAAATCAACTTGATTCCCTTCATTGACATTTTGTTGGTGGTGATGATCTTTTTGATGCTCACCACCACTTGGTCGCGTTTGACAGAAATCAGCCTGACCCTGCCTGTGGCCGATGCGCAAAAACAAAAAGACCGGCCTCAGCAAATCATCTTGACCGTCAGCGCTCGAGGCCAATACACCTTGAACAAAAAACCGGTCAACGGCAGCTCCGTCAGTGCGCTTTCGGCTGTCTTGGCCAATATAGCCTCCAAAGAAATGACTTTGGTGATCAGTGCAGATGCCCAAGCAAGCCACCAGTCGGTCGTCAATGCGATGGAAGCCGCCCGTCGCACAGGCGTGACGCAAATCACCTTTGCCACCCAATCGGCCGATTCATCGGGGTCTTGACTCTCCATGGCGCTTCGCAGCTGGATCCACCAACAACTGCCGAGCATTTGGTTATCGCGTGGTTGGGCTGCATACTTGCTCAAGCCCGTGGCTTGGCTTTATGAGTTCGCTTTGCTGTTACGCACGGGCCTCTACCAAATCGGCCTCAAAAGCAGGCATCGCCTGCCCGCACGGGTCATTGTGGTGGGCAACGTTGTGACCGGAGGCGCGGGGAAAACGCCTGTGACAATGGCCTTGGTTCAGCACCTGCAAGACAAAGGTTTCACAGTGGGCGTGATTTCCAGAGGCCATGGCCGTCAAACCCGTGACACGCGCGAAGTCCTCCCGGGCAATCTTCCCGAAGCCGTGGGCGATGAACCTTTGCTCATTCGCCAAAAAACAGGCGTGCCGGTCTGGGTAGGTCTGTCCCGCGTTGAAGCAGGCCGGGCCTTGTTGGCCGCTCATCCTCAAGTAACGACCTTGGTTTGTGACGATGGCTTGCAACACTGGGCTTTGGAACGAGACATCGAAATATGCGTCATGGACGAACGAGGCGTTGGCAACGGTTGGCTGCTTCCTGCTGGTCCTTTGCGTGAAAAATGGCCCAGAGCAGTCGATTTGGTTCTCCACACGGGCACCAGCAGTCTGTCCGGTGGTTTTCAGGCGCAACGGCAGCTGGGCCCGATAGCTCATGATGCACAAGGTCGCACAAGCGTCTTGAGCGACTTGAAAAGCAGCCCCGTTGATGCTGTTGCTGGACTGGCGCGTCCAGACTCCTTTTTCAACATGCTGCGGGCAACCGGCCTTGACTTGGCCACCACCCAAGCCCTGCCCGATCATTTCGACTTTGCATCTTGGCCAAGCAGCAAAAGCCCACGACCCTTGCTGTGCACAGAAAAAGACGCCGCCAAACTCTGGCAAAGACAACCCACAGCATTGGCGGTGCCGCTCATGCTGACGCCTGAACCTGCTTTTTGGCATGCCTTGGACGCCCTTTTGGCAAAAACGACGCCACATTCCTGAGCACAAGGTTTCGAGTATCGGGCGAGCAGTCGGCCTCAGCCCAACGCTGGGTGCAGGGGCCATGCCGAGGCAGTTATCATTCAGACATGGACACCAAACTGCTTGAACTGCTGGTCTGCCCCGTGACCAAAGGCCCCTTGAACTTTGACCGTGAGACGCAAGAATTGCTCTCACGAAGCGCCCGGCTTGCCTATCCTATGCGCAAGGGAATCCCTATATTGCTTGAAAATGAAGCCCGTCTCTTGCGCGATGACGAGATCGACAAATTGGCGGCATTGCGCCCCCCCTTTTGAGTCCACGGTGATGCACGAATCCCTTGTTAGACAGGACTTTACCGTCTTGATTCCAGCTCGCATGGCTTCTACCCGACTGCCCAACAAGCCCTTGGCCGATGTGATGGGTCTACCCATGATTGTGCGTGTGGCCAAGCAAGCGCAACGATCCAAGGCCCAACAAGTGGTGGTTGCCGCTGATGACTCCCGCATTGTCAAAGCCTGCACCGAACATGGTGTTCAAGCCTTGATGACCAGGCAAGACCACCTCAGTGGCAGTGACCGTCTTGCCGAGGCTTGTCAACAACTTGGACTGGCCCACGACCGGGTGGTGGTCAATGTGCAGGGAGACGAGCCCCTGATTGCACCGGAATTGATCAACCAGGTCGCGCTCGCGCTCACACAAAGCCCACAAGCGAGCATGAGCACCGCTGCCCATGCCATCACATCCTGCGCCGACTTCACCAACCCCAATGTGGTCAAGGTGGTCACCGATGCCCGCGGCCTCGCGCTCTATTTCAGCAGGGCCCCCATCCCATGGTGGCGAGATGGCCCGGTTGACCCGCTTTTGATGCAACTGCCCAAGCCTGCACCCTTGCGCCATGTGGGGATTTACGCCTACCGAGCAGGGTTTTTGTCACTTTTCCCTCAATTGCCCGTGGCACCCATTGAAGCCATGGAATCTCTGGAGCAATTGCGCGCACTTTGGCACGGCCACGCCATCGCTGTGCACATCACCGACCAGCCCCCTGGACCTGGCGTGGACACGCCGGAAGATTTGGAACGCGTCCGCGCCCTTCTAACGGCGTAAGCCTGACTTGAGAATCGCGTGATATTCTCGACCCACGTTGTCAGGAGACGTGGGTCCTTATAAGATCCATCTGACAGACACCCATGACAAGCTATAAGGAACTTCCATGAGACTGATTCTGTTGGGCGCACCTGGTGCCGGCAAAGGCACACAAGCCACCTTCATTTGCCAGAAATACAACATCCCTCAAATATCCACTGGCGACATGCTGCGTGCAGCTGTAAAAGCCGGAACAACGCTTGGACTTCAAGCCAAAGCGGTGATGGAGTCTGGCGGTCTGGTCAGCGATGACCTGATCATCAATCTCGTCAAAGAGCGCATCGCTCAAGCAGACTGTGCTAACGGTTTTCTTTTCGATGGTTTTCCACGCACCATTCCACAAGCCGATGCCATGAAGGCCGCAGGCGTCAAACTCGACTACGTGCTCGAAATTGACGTGCCTTTCGATGCCATCATCGAACGCATGAGCGGGCGTCGTTCGCACCCTGCATCGGGTCGCACCTACCATGTCAAATTCAACCCACCGAAAGTGGACGGCGTGGATGACATCACTGGAGAGCCCTTGGTTCAACGCGCTGACGACCAAGAAGAAACGGTAAAAAAGCGCCTGGATGTCTACAGTGCACAAACTCGCCCCCTGGTTGACTACTACTCCAACTGGGCCAAAGCAGACTCAGCATCGGCCCCCCATTACCGGGCCATCAGTGGCTCCGGCAGCGTGGAAGACATCACGGCTCGTGCCTTCTCCGCACTCAACTGATCTATTCTTGAGCGCAGCCTGTGCGCCACAACCCCACAAAGCCCCGTCCAGGGGCTTTGGTGTTTTTGGGTCACCTGGTTTTTGCAACCCACACACAGGCTCACATTGAAGCACCTCGATTCAAGCGCAAAAGATGGATGGTTTTTAGACATATTCCTTGCAAAACCTCAAAAACTGATTAAAAATACAGTCACTGTATGAAACACCAGCTCCGGGAGCACCGATGACCGACGATCCGAAACTCACTGCCAGGCAACAAGAAATTTTGAACCTGATTCAAAACACCATGGCCCACACGGGTGCGCCTCCTACACGCGCCGAGATCGCCACAGCACTGGGGTTCAAATCAGCGAACGCGGCCGAAGAGCACCTCAAAGCACTGGCCCGTAAAGGTGCCATTGAACTGGTCAGTGGCACCTCACGCGGGATTCGACTCAAAAGCGGCACACGCAACACGTCTCGCATGCCAGCCGATTCCTTCAGCCTGAACCTGCCCGGACTGGCGCAACTTTGTTTGCCTCTTGTGGGGCGGGTCGCTGCAGGCTCTCCCATCCTTGCGCAAGAACATGTCGACCGCTCTTACCAAGTTGAAAGCACTTTGTTTGCTCAACAGCCTGATTACTTGTTGCGTGTCAGAGGCATGTCCATGCGGGACGCGGGCATCATGGATGGGGATTTGTTGGCCGTGAAGTCAACCAAAGACGTTCGCAATGGACAAATTGTTGTCGCCCGTTTGGGCGACGATGTCACGGTCAAACGCTTGAACAAAACAGCCTCTGGCATTGAACTGCTGCCTGAAAACCCAGACTACCCCATCATTTTTGTACGTCCTGGCGAACCTTTTGACATTGAAGGCCTGGCGGTAGGCCTGATACGAAACACATTCATCATTTGATGTATTGAATCCTGGCTTCAGGTGGCGGGCGCTGTTCTTCAGCCCTGAGCCCAGCGATTTTCATTTGCAATCCTGCCTGTGTCCAACCTCCATGATTTGAAAGGTTTCACATGGGAATCGCTCTGCTTGCTTTATCGGGTTTTTTCAAAAAAATCAGTTTCACCCCAGTCAAAGCTTCAACTTTGGCAAAACCTCGGACTTCACGCCCACACCCCAGCTGGGCCGTTCGCCCCTCAGGCGTTTGTGTGGCGACCCAACGCACGGCTGCACCCGATCATCCACCCCACCTTCGCGTCTTGCGTATCCAGGAAAAAGGTCAACTAGCAGGGAGCGCAGGAAGAATGGTGATATCGGGACGAATGGCGGATGTTTGCGCCGAGCTGGATCGCCTGGTGGCACTCGAATCAAAGCACCCAAACCTTTGAAAACTCGGCGGGCCCTGACCCGCCTCCACTTTTGCTCAGTTGCCACGCTTTCAAGACGCTATCCCTTGAGCGCGTTGCCAATCAAAAGGAATCTGTACATCCACGCCGTAAGCGCTCAGTGTCAGGGCACAATGTCGGGATGAACATCGTGATCCTCGACGACTACCAAGACGTCGTCCGCAAACTCAGCTGCGCCTCCAAGCTCGAGAATTTCCCTGCCAAGGTTTACACCAACACAGTCAAAGGTATAGGTCAGTTGTCGGTGCGCCTGAAAGATGCTGACGTGATTGTCCTGATCCGTGAACGCACGGCACTCAATCGGGCATTGATTGAAAAACTGCCGCGATTGAAATTAATTGCACAAACCGGACGGGTTGGTAGTCATATTGACTTGGCGGCTTGCACCGAACGTGGCATTGCAGTTGCTGAGGGTGTCGGCTCGCCCACAGCACCGGCTGAGCTGACTTGGGCTCTTGTCATGGCCGCATCTCGAAGATTGCCACAGTACATCAGCAGCCTCAAGCACGGCGCTTGGCAACAGTCCGGCCTGAAATCCAGCTCCATGCCCGTTAACTTTGGGTTGGGCACAGTCCTGAAAGGCAAAACCTTGGGCATTTGGGGTTACGGAAAAATTGGTCAGCTGGTGGCCGGTTATGGCAAAGCCTTTGGCATGCAAGTTCAGGTCTGGGGCAGTGATGAATCCCGCGTCAGAGCGGTCAAGGACGGCTACGCTGCGTCCACGAGCAGAGAGGCATTTTTTGAAAATTCAGACGTTTTGTCTTTGCATCTGCGCTTGAATGAATCGACTCAGGGCATTGTGACCACGGAGGACCTGTGCCGCATGAAACCCAGCTCATTGCTGGTCAACACCTCACGCGCTGAACTGTTGGAGGCCAACGCCTTGATCGGTGCTTTGAACCGAGGACGCCCGGGCATGGCCGCAGTGGATGTGTTTGAATCGGAGCCCATTTTGCAAGGCTCGGCTCTGCTTCGACTGGAAAACTGCATTTGCACACCCCACATTGGGTATGTCGAAAAAGACAGCTACGAGCTTTATTTCGGCGTGGCATTTGACAACGTGGTCAACTACATCAAGGGCACCCCCACCAACATTGTCAACCCTGGTGCATTGCAAGTCAGGCGCTGAAGTCCTCCCAAAAAAGGCTGACACCCATGCGTCGGCCAAAACTCATCGTCGATGACAACACGCCATCTTTGAATCACTTTTTCCCGCAGGAGTAAGGCGATAATCCCCGAGGTGATATGTCCTTGGAAGTCTCAAAGAGACTCTCTTTGAGCATTTTTGCGCTTAAAACGCTTTTCAGCTTCTTTAACAAACAACATGACTCTCGCATTTTCCAAAGTAGCCATCATCGGCGCCGGCGCCATGGGCCGGGGCATTGCCCAAATCGCCGCGCAAACAGGCAGCCAAGTTTGGCTGTTCGACACGCAAGCCGAAGCCATTCAAAAAGCCCGCGATGCCGTGTTCCAGCAATGGGACAAGTTGCAAGAAAAAGGCCGCTTGAGCGCCGAAGCCGTGGCCGGCCACAAAAGCCGCCTGCTGGGCGCTGCCAGCCTGCAAGACCTGGCCGACTGTGATCTGGTGGTCGAAGCCATCGTCGAAAGGCTCGACATCAAGAAAAGCCTGTTCACCGATCTGGAAAAAGTGCTTTCACCCAGCGCCGTGCTGGTCACCAACACCTCGTCGCTCTCGGTCACGGCCATTGCCGCTGCCTTGCAACGGCCAGCCCAGTTTGCCGGTTACCACTTCTTCAACCCCGTGCCCCTGATGAAGGTGGTCGAGGTGATTGCAGGCCTCAAAACTGACCCCACGGTGTGCCAACGCCTGACCGAGTTTGCTCGCCAAATGGGCCACACACCCGTTCAAGCACAAGACACGCCGGGTTTCATCGTCAACCACGCGGGTCGCGGTTATGGCACCGAAGCGCTGCGCATCGTGAGCGAAGGCATTGCCGATTTCGCCACCATCGACCGCATCCTGCGCGATCAGGTGGGCTTCAAACTCGGACCCTTCGAGCTGTTTGACCTGACGGCCCTCGACGTTTCGCACCACGTCATCGAAGCGATCTACCACCAGTACTACGAAGAGCCACGCTACCGCCCCAACGTCATCACCGCCCAGCGCTTGGCGGGGGGCGTGGTCGGCAAAAAAGTGGGCGAAGGCTTTTACAAATACGTGGACGGCGCAGCCCAAGTGCCCGCCGAGCCACCCGTGCCTGTGGTGGACAGCATCCCACCCGTGTGGGTCTCGCCCCGCGCAGCCCGCCGCATGGAGCTGCTTCAGCTCCTCAAAGACCTGGGTGCCAACATCGAAACCGGCGCATCGCCCTCGCCCGATGCGCTGACGCTCGTTGCTCCGCTGGGCTTTGACATCACCACCGTGGCCGTGGTCGAGCGCCTGGACCCGGCCCGCACCGTGGGCATCGACATGCTGTTTGAGGACGCATCCACCAAACGCCGCGTGCTGGCCACCAACCCGGCCACGCGCATCGACATGCGCAATGCGGCCCATGCCTTGTTTGCCCGCGACGGCAAAGCCGTCTCGGTCATCCGCGACAGCGGCGGATTTGTCACGCAGCGCGTGGTGGCGTCCATCGTCAACATCGCGTCCGACATGTGCCAGCAACGCATCTGCAGCCCGCAAGATCTGGAAACCGCCGTCACCCTGGGCCTGGCCTACCCCATGGGCCCCTTGGCCATGGGCAACCGCTTGGGTCCCGACAGCATCCTGGAAGTGCTGTTCAACCTGCAAACGGTTTATGGTGACCCCCGTTATCGCCCCAGCCCCTGGCTGCGCCGCCGCGGTGCGATTGGCCTGTCGCTCATGCACACCGAGGAATAATGACTCTGCGGGACAGATCTTTAGCTCTGTCCCAATCTGAATGACTTTGCGGGACAGATCTTTAGCTCTGTCCCAATCTGAATGACTTTGCGGGACAGAT
>JAIXOX010000100.1 GCA_027486555.1 Comamonadaceae bacterium | reverse complement strand
GTCTTGACGGGGATGCTGTAGTTGCCCGAGGCGTCCACAGTGCCCGAGAACTTCTGGTCGTTGACGATGAGGGTGACCACGTCGCCTGCACTGAACTTGCCCGTCACTTTGCCGGTGACGGGGATGCTGACCGCACCCGATTCGGCCAGGTTGACGATGTTGTCGGCCGTGACGGGGTCAATGTACAGCGCTGTGCCCGTGCCGGTTGTGGGCTCGACGGTGTAGTTTTGGTTGTTGGTGGCGGTGCTGGTTTGGCCACTGGCAGGGTCTTTGGCTGCGACCGAGACGTCCACTTGGGTGTCCGCGTCGGCTTTGAGCGCGGCCATGCTGACGACTTGGCTGTAGTTGCCTGCGGCGTCCACGGTGGTGGTGAGGATCTGGTCGTGCACGCGGATGGTGACCACGTCGCCTGCCGTGAACGCGCCCGTCACTTTGCCAGTCAGGGTGATGCTGGTCTGGCCGCCTTCGGCCACGGTGATGAGGTTGTCACCGGTGATGGGGGCCAGTGTGATGGCCGTTTTGCCCAGCGACGCGGTGATGTTCAGGCCCACGGCGTTGTTGCTGTCTTGGCCGTCTTGGTTGAAGTTGCCTGCGCCGTCGCTGAATTTGTTGCTGTCGACCCGAACGGTGCCATTGGCGGCGCTGCCGTCGGGGGTGAAGACGGCGGTGTAGACCAGCGGGTTGAGGTTGCTTTGGACCAAGGTGCCCAGCTTGCCGCCGGTGACGGTGATGTCGCTGTTGCTGAAGTCGCTGCTGGCTTCACTCAAGGTGAAGGTGAGCACGGCCATCTCGTCGCTGCCGATGCTGGTTTTGTCGATGGCCACTGCGATGGTGGGCGCTGTGGTATCCACGTTCAGGGTGAACGGCGCGGTGGTGCCGCCCGACGGGGTGCTGGCGGTGTAGCTGTGGGGGCCGGTGGCTTGTTCGGGGGCGGTGAAGTTCCAGCTGCCGTCGGGGTTGACGGTGGTGGAGCCCACCACTTTGTCGCCGTCTTTGATGGTGACGACTTCGCCGGGCGTGCCTGTGCCTTTGAACGTGGGGGTGCTGTCGTTGGTGTCGCCTTTGTTGGGCACAACTTCTGTTGCGCCGCCGGGGTTGCCTGCGTTGTCGGTGACTTCGTTGATGGTGGTGGGCTTGCCAGCCACCACGGTGGTGCTGACGCTGTTGTTAGCCTCGTTGCCGTCTTGGTTGAGGTTGCCTGCAGCGTCGGTGAATTTGTTGCTGTCGACCTTGACCGTGCCGATGGCCCCCGCGGCGGCTCCGGTCGTGGGCGTGAAGGTGGCGGTGTAGACCAGCGGGTTGGTGCTGCTTTGCACCAGTGGCCCCAAGCTGCCGCCGGTGACGGTGATGTCGTCCTTGATGAAGTCGGCGCTGGCCTCGCTCAGGGTGAAGGTGACGGTGGCCGTGTCGGTGCTGCCGATGTTGGCTTTGTCGATGCTGAGCGCGATGGTGGGCGCTGCGGTGTCCACGGTGACATTGAACGGCGCGGTGGTGCCACCCGATGGGGTGCTGGCGGTATAGCTGTGGGGGCCGGTGGCTTGCTCGGGGGCGGTGAAGTTCCAAGTGCCGTCGGGGTTGACGGTGGTGGAGCCGACGATTTTGTCGCCGTCTTTGATGGTGACGACTTCGCCGGGCGTACCAGTGCCTTTGAAGGTGGGCGTGGTGTCGTTGGTGATGCCGCCGTTGGTCAGGGGCAAGGTGCCGCCGCCGGGGTTGCCGACGTTGTCGGTGACTTCGGTCAGGGCGGTGGGCTTGGCAGGGTTGGTGGTGCTGAAGCTCCAGCGGTTGTTGGCGTCTGCACCGTCTTGGTTGGTGTTGCCTGCGGCGTCGCTGAGGGTGTTGCTGGCCACCGCGATGGTGGCGTTGTCAACACTGGTTTTGGTGAAGGTGGCGCTGTAGCGCGTAAAGCCGGTGGTGGTGTTGCCAGTGCCGGGCACGCCTTGCAAAGCGCTCAGGGTGCCGCCTGTCAGGGTGATGTCGCCGTTGGTGAAGTCCAAGCTGGGCTCGGACAGCTCGAAGGTGACGGTGGCGGTGTCGCCGATGTTGGCCAGGTTGGTTTTGTCGGCCGTGACCTGAACGGTGGGGGTCTGCGTGTCCACCACCACGGTGTAGGGGTTGCTGGTGTTGGTGTTGCCCCCAAAGGTGTAGGCGGCGCTGAAGCTGTGGCTGCCCTCGCTCAGGGACGCCGGGGTGAAGGACCAGGTGCCGCCGGGGCCTGCGGTGACGCTGCCCAGCACCGTGTTGCCGTCACGGATGGTGACGACTGAGCCAGCCGGGGCCGTGCCATTGAGGGTGGGCGTGTTGTCGTTGGTTTGGCTGCCGTTGGGAAGGTTGACCGTGCCGTTGCCCGGGTTGCCTACGTTGTCGGTGACGCTGGTGATGGCGATGGTGCCGTTGGCTGTGGCAATGGCCATGGCGACCGCGTTGTTGTCTTCGGCGCCGTCTTGGTTGAGGTTGCCTGCGGCGTCGCTGAATTGATCGCTGGCGACACGGGCAGATGCGCTGGTCGCGCTTGCGTTGGGCGTGAAGGTGGCGGTGTATTGGGTAAAGCCGGTGGCGGTGGAGCCGGTGCCGGGCACGCCTTGCAAGTTGGTGACCACGCCGTTGATGGCGGTGATGTCTTGCTCGGTGAAGTCTTTGCTCGCCTCACTGAGGGTGAAGGTCAAGGTGGCGGTTTCGCCGTTGGCCAAGCTGGTTTTGTTGGTGCTGACGATGATGGTGGGCGGTGCCGTGTCCACGGTCACTGTGAATGGCGGGGTGCTGCCGCCGGACGGTGTGCTGGCGGTGTAGCTGTGGGGGCCTGTGGCTTGCTCGGGCGCGGTGAAGCTCCAGCTGCCGTCGGGGTTGACGGTGGTGGAGCCGACAATCTTGTCGCCGTCTTTGATGGTGACGACTTCGCCGGGCGTGCCTGTGCCTTTGAAGGTGGGCGTGCTGTCGTTGGTGCTGCCGCCGTTGGCGAGGGGCACTGTGCCGCCGCCTGGGTTGCCGACGTTGTCGGTGACTTCGGTCAGGGCGGTGGGTTTGATGGGGTTGGGGTTCACGCCATCGGCCAGGGCGTAGTCCTGGATGGCGTTGGCCACGGTGCCGCCAGTGCCTGTGACTCGGCCTTCGACCAGGGTGTCGCGGTCAGCGACCAAGTCGGCTGCGGGCACATTGATGCTGAAGACACCTTGGCCGTTGACGCTGCCTTTGAAGGGCTTGTTGTTGATGGTGAGGGTGACTTCGTCGCCTGCGGCGAATTGGCCTCCCACCTTGCCCGTGACGGCAATGCTGCCGGTGTTTTCTGCGGCGCTGATGACGTTGTCGGCGGTGACGGTGTCGATGCTCAAGGTGGTGAGCTTGCCTGCGGTGGCGTCGGTTTCGACTTGGTAGTCCTGCGCTGCGGTGGCCGTGGTGCCGCCGGTGCCGGTGACGCTGCCCTCGATTTTGGTGTCGGCATCTGCCTTGAGGTCAACCATGGCCACGGCCACGCTGAAGCTGCCGTTGGCCAACACGGTGGCGGGGTAGGTCTTGTCAGACAGCTTGAGTGCAACGACGTCGCCTGCAGCAAACTTGCCAGAGACTTGGCCGGTGACGATGACGCTGGTTTGGCCGCCTTCGGCCACGGTGATCAGGTTGTCACCCGTGATCGGGTTGATGCTCAGCGCTGTGGTGTTGCTGGGGTTGGGGCCGGGGTTCACGCCATCGGCCAAGGCGTAGTCCTGGATGGCGTTGGCCACGGTGCCGCCGGTGCCCACCACGCGGCCTTCGACCACGGTGTCGCGGTCAGCCACCAGCTCGGCTGCGGGCACGGGGATGCTGAAGACACCTTGGGCGTTGACGCTGCCTTTGAAGGGCTTGTCGTTGATGGTGAGGGTGACTTCGTCGCCGTTGGCGAATTTGCCGCCTACCCTGCCCGTGACAGCAATGCTGCCGGTGTTTTCTGCAGCGCTGATGACGTTGTCGGCGGTGACGGTGTCGATGCTCAAGGTGGTGACCGTGCCTGCGGTGGTTTCGGTCTCGACGGTGTAGTCCTGCGCCGCGTTGGCTGTGCTGCCGCCGGTGCCGGTGACAGAGCCTTCGATTTTGGTGTCGGCATCGGCCTTGAGGTCGCTCATGGCCACAGCCACGCTGAAGCTGCCGTTGGCCAGCACGGTGGCGGGGTAGGTCTTGTCAGACAGCTTGAGGGTGACGATGTCGCCTGCAACAAACTTGCCAGAGACTTGGCCGGTGACGATGTAGCTGGCAACGTTGCCCTCGGCCACGGTGATCAAGTTGTCGCCTGCGATGGGGTTGATGCTGAGGGCCGTGCTGTCGCCGGGTGTGGGGGGCGTCACGTCGGTGCCCAGGGCGTAGTCCTGGATGGCGTTGGCGGTGCTGCCGCCAGTGCCAGTGACGCGGCCTTCGACCAGGGTGTCGCGGTCAGCGACCAGATCGGCTGCGGGCACGGGGATGCTGAAGATGCCTTGGGCGTTGACGGTGCTGCTGAAGGGCTTGCCGTTGACGGTGAGGCTGACGGTGTCGCCTGCAGCGAATTTGCCCGCGACTTTGCCGGTGACGGCAATGCTGCCGGTGTTTTCTGCAGCGGTGATGATGTTGTCGGCGGTGACGGTGTCGATGCTCAGGGTGGTGAGCGTGCCTGCGGTGGTGTCGGTTTCGACGTTGTAGTCCTGCGCCGCTGTGGCCGTGGCACCGCCGGTGCCGGTGACGCTGCCTTCTATTTTGGTGTCAGCGTCGGCCTTGAGGTCGACCATGGACACGGCCACGCTGAAGCTGCCGTTGGCCAACACGGTGGCGGGGTAGGTCTTGTCAGACAGCTTGAGGGTGACGATGTCGCCTGCAGCGAACTTGCCAGAGACTTGGCCGGTGACGGTGACGCTGGAGGCGTTGCCTTCGGCCACGGTGATCAGGTTGTCACCGGTGATGGGGTTGATGCTGAGCGCGGTGGTGTCGCCCGGTGTGGGGATGACGTTGCTGTCCAGGGCGTAGTCCTGGATGGCATTGGCGGTGCTGCCGCCGGTGCCGGTGACGCGGCCTTCGACCACGGTGTCGCGGTCAGAGACCAGGTCTGAGGCGGGCACGGGGATGCTGAACACGCCTTGGGCGTTGATGCTGGCACTGAAGGGCTTGTCGTTGACTGTCAGGGTGACGGTGTCGCCTGCGGCGAACTTGCCCGTGACTTTGCCGGTGACGGCAATGCTGCCGGTGTTTTCTGCAGCGCTGATGATGTTGTCTGCGGTGACGGGGTCAATGACCAGCGCTGTGACGTTGCCTGCGGTGGCGTCGGTCTCGACCGTGTAGTCTTGCGAAGCGGTGGCGGTGGTGCCACCGGTGCCGGTGACGCTGCCTTCGATTTGGGTGTCGGCATCGGCTTTGAGGTCGGCCATGGGCACGCCCACGCTGAAGCTGCCGTCGGCCAGCACAGTGGCGGGGTAAGTTTTGTCAAAGACCTTGAGGGTGACGGTGTCGCCTGCGGCAAATTTGCCCGTGACCTTGCCGGTGACGCTCAAGCTGACCGCACTGCCTTCGGCCAAGGTGATGAGGTTGTCGCCCGCGATGGGGTTGAGGATCAGCGAGGTGCTGTCGCCTGCTGCGGGGGCGATGATGTTGAGCACGTAGGGCTCGGTGGTGGTGGTGCCCGCCGCGTTGGTGGCGGTGTAGCTGTGCGCGCCCAAGGTTTGGGGTGCGCTGGGGGTGAAGCTCCAGGTGCCGTCGGCGTTGACGGTGGTGCTGCCCAAAATAATGGAGCCGTCCTTGATGGTGATGACTTCGCCAGCCGTGCCTGTGCCTTTGAGGGTGGGCGTGTTGTCGTTGGTGGTGCCGCCTTTGGCCACGCTTTCAATGGCGTTGCCCGGGTTGCCCACATTGTCGGTGGCGTCGGTGATGGCCAGGCCGGTGGTGGTGGTGGTGCCGGTGGTGCCACCGGCAGCCGCTGCTGCAGCGCCCGCTGCGCCCAAGCCCAAAGCGGCCAGCAAGGGGTTGAAGGCCAAGATACCGACCGCAGCGCCAGAGCCCACGACTTCAGCGCCGCCCAGCGCCACGCTGACCGATTGGCCGCCATCGGCCAGTTGCGGGATCAGGCCTTTGACGTCCGGGTCTTCGGGGATGTATTCGTAGAAGTTGCCGTTTTCTGCCTGGCCCACCACGCCGTTGTAGCCCTCGGGCATGACCTCGTAGTAGTCCTCGATGATGATGTCCGCTTCGGTGCTGTTTTCTAACAAGATGTGCAGGTTTTTGCCCACGCGCTTGACTTTGACGTACTCGGGGGCGGCTTCTTTGTTCTTGTCGAGCTCTTGCAGCTGGTACTTGGCACCGGCTTTGGCCGCAATGCGCAGAGGCTGGCCTTTGGCGCCTTGCCCTTGCGTGACGTCCAGGACTTGGTTGTTTTGTGCGTTGCCGGTGTTGACGAGGACTTTGAATTGCTTGGCCATGGTGTGTGCTCTCTCAGTAAATTAGGGGGTGAATTCGGGGAGGGAATTCAGGGATAAATCTGGGGGATGAATCTGGGTGAATCTGGGGTGAATCAGGCGTTGTTTCAGCTGGGCTTGAGGGGCTTATTTGCCCCCGCCGTCCGTGCGCCGCTGGCCCACAACCTCGACCACCACGCGGCGGTTGGGCTGGTTGCAAGCGATGACAGCGGCGCTTTGCACGCTGCCGCACGAGCGCTCGACCAACTGGCGCGAGCCCCGGCCTTCGGAGGTGATGCGCGCAGAGATCTGGCTGACGCGCTCGATGTAGCGGCGCACCGTGTCTGCCCGCTCAGCGGACAAGCGCTGGTTGCCCGCAGGCGAGCCCAGGGGGTCGGCGTGGCCAATGACGTGGATGTGGTTGATGTTGGCGTAGTCGCTGCGAATGCGCGAGACCAGTTGGTCGATCACGGCCAGGCCCTGGCTGGTCATGCCCTCTGCATCGGAGCGGCCAAATGCAAACAAGGCATCACCCGACAAAGCAAACTGCTGGGGCATGGCGGGCACCATGGCAGGCGTGGCTACGGGGGCAGGGGCTGAGAGGCAGTCCTGGGCCTTGGTCACGCGCGAGACGGTGTGCATTTGCAAGCGGGTGGCCGCCAACTCTTGCAGGGCTTGGGCAGCGGGCACGGGCTTGAGCACGGGGCGAGTGGCGTCCTCGTACACGGCAAAGTACTGGCTTTGCCCGGCCAGAAGGCGCGTGGCGGTGAGGCTGTCGTAGATGTCTTTGGCGGTTCGGCCAATGCGCATCTGGCGCGCCCCGATTTCAAGCGCCCCGGGCTCAATGCACAACTGGCTGTAGCCACCGGCGACCAAGGAGGTGTGGTATTGGCCATTGACAAACACGCCCGTCGCGCCTTTGAGGCCCAAGCTGTCAGCGCCTCGGTAGACCAAAATACGGCTTTGGCTGGCTGCGGTGCCAGGGGGTTCACTGAAGGGCGAGCCCAGGACGTCGATGCGGGCGTTGGCACCGGCTTGGCTGGTTTCGATGGCCGTTTGCGCTTGGGCTGTGTTGGACACCCCCATCACAGACACCCAGCTTGCCAGCATCCACACAGCCATAGAACGCCCCGCCGAAAGCGCATCCCAAGCTGAGCAAGCTGCTCGCAAGGAGCCAAATATGGGTCGAAGCAAGGGCAAGGAGTTCAAGGGTTTCGAAATCATGGAATTAAAGTGAATGAATGACTCAAAAATGTTGGCTAATTTGTAAACATAGTACCCAATAAGACTACAAAACGCCACTCGCCAATTGGAGTATTGTGTTGTTTTTGATGTATTTTTTTGTAAAATACATCACATTTAAGAACTAACAATTTTGATTCGAGACCAATTAGCATCAATTTAGGTGTTTTTGATGGTCTACACAGGAAATCAAGCCACTTGGCTGCGCGACATTTTGGTTTTGATGAATTTGTGAAATTCAATGAATCGGAGCGCCGTGCAGGTGGCGCTGGTTGTGTTTCCCTGCCCGCCAATGGCATGGGGCCGGGAGAAGTGGAACTGCCCGACAATCACACCTTTGGCTCTTGACGTTTGAGAAGCGGCTTTTTATGGCGATTCAATGGTTCCCCGGACACATGCACCTGACGCGCAAGGCGATCGGGGAGCGCATCAAAGACATCGACGTTGTCATTGAGATGCTCGACGCTCGTTTGCCGGGGTCGAGTGCCAACCCGATGTTGGCCGATTTGATTGATGGCAAACCCGCCCTGAAAATTCTGAGCAAACAAGACTTGGCGGACCCGGTACAAACCGCAGCTTGGCTGGCCCACTACAACGCCCTGCCCGGCGTGAGCGCCTTGGGTCTGGACACCAGCATGGTTTCGCCTGCCAAGGCGCTGATTGACGCTTGCAGGCAGCTCGCGCCCAACCGGGGCGGCATGGTCAAACCCATGCGGGTGCTGATTTGCGGCATTCCCAACGTGGGCAAATCGACGCTGATCAACACCCTCAAAGGCAAGCGCGCCGCCAAAACCGGTGACGAGGCGGGCGTGACCAAGCTGGAACAGCGCATCACGCTGGCCGACGACTTTTATTTGTACGACACGCCTGGTGTGTTGTGGCCGCGCATCATCGTCGAGCAAAGCGGCTACAACCTGGCCGCCAGCGGCGCGATTGGCGTGAACGCGTTTGACGAAGAGGTGGTGGCGCTGGAATTGCTCAATTACCTGATCCCCCAATATCCCCAGGCCATCACCGAGCGGTACAAGGTACAAGACGTGGCGGGTCACACCGACGAAACCCTGCTCGAAGCCATTGCCCGCCATCGCGGCGCGATCCAAAGCGGTGGCCGGGTCAACACCACCAAGGCGGCCGAGATCGTGATCCACGACTTTCGTGCCGCCGCATTGGGCCGTGTGACGCTGGAAACCCCTGCTGAGTTTGCCGCCTGGCTGGCCGAGGGCAAAAAAGCCGACGCCGAGCGGGCTGTGCGCAAAGAAGGCAGCAAAAAGGCCAAAAAAGCCATGAAAGACTGAACCTGCCATGCACCCTCACCACCCGACCCCCGACAAAGAGGCGATTGCCCTGCTGCCCGAATTCGAGCGACTGGGCCTTAACCGCATCAGCTTGGTGTGCACTGGTGCGCAAGCCATTGAGGCGCGTACACAGCTGCTGGCGGCCAAAGCCTGGGGATTTGACACCGAGTCCAAGCCCACCTTCAAGGTGGGTGAGCAGTCAGACGGTCCGCACGTTTTGCAACTGTCCACGGCCGAAAGGGCTTGGGTGTTTCAGCTGCACGAGCCCGAGTGCCGGGCGATTGCCGCAGATTTGCTGGCACAAGGGGGCATTGTGAAAGCCGGGTTTGGTTTGGGCGATGACCGCAAACGCATCGTGCACAAACTGGGCATTGAGCCGCAAGGCATTTTGGAGCTCAACACCATTTTCAGGGAACGCGGTTACCGCAAAGACATGGGCGTCAAAGGCGCGGTGGCGGTGCTGTTTGGACAGCGCTTCATCAAGTCCAAAAAAGCGGCCACCAGCAACTGGGCCAACGCCAGCTTGAGCGAGGCGCAGTTGGTGTACGCCGCCAATGACGCTTATGCGGCCATCAGGGTTTGGCAGGCTTTGGGGGCTTGAAGGGGGTGTTTTGGCCTTGAGCCCGGCAGAGCACAAGCGAGGTGCATTGCGTTCGTGCAGGCTTGTGACGCGCCATTGATTTGTGGGACTTGTGAACACGGCCCGCCTCTGCACTGAGCCCCTGTTGCTCAGGCGACAGTTTGGGCTCTTTTGAGCAAGCGGCCAAGGGTTTACGCGCGTGCTGTTCAGGACTTGGATTTGTAGCATGCCAGCTGTTGTGACTCGCAGTGTCTTGCGAGCAGCCTGAAAGTTTTGCATGTCCAAAGTCATCATCACCTGTGCCGTTACGGGGGCGATCCACACGCCCTCCATGTCCCCCCATTTGCCGGTGACGCCCGAAGAAATCATCGAAGCTTCGATCGGGGCTGCCGAGGCGGGTGCGGCCATCATCCACCTGCATGCACGCGATCCCGTCACAGGCAAGCCTGATCAAAGCCCCGAAGCATTTGCCAAATTTCTGCCGCAAATCAAGGCGGGGACCAATGCGGTGATCAACCTCACCAGTGGCGGCTCGCCCTTCATGAAGATCGACGAGCGCATTCAGCCTTCGATGCGGTTTTCGCCCGAAGTGGCGTCGCTGAACATGGGTTCGTTCAACTTTGCCCTGTTTCCCATGCTGGAGCGCCTCACCGAGTTGAAACACGACTGGGAACGCGAGCACCTGGAAAACAGCCGCGACCTGATTTTCCGCAACACCTTCAAGGACATCGAGTTTGCGCTGAAGGCCTGCAACGCCAACCAGACGCGCTTCGAGTTTGAGTGTTACGACATTGGCCACCTTTACAACCTGGCGCACTTTGTGGACAAGGGCTTGATCAAAGCGCCCTTCTTTGTGCAGTCGGTGTTTGGCATTTTGGGCGGCATTGGCACGCACCCCGAAGACGTGATGCACATGAAACGCACTGCCGACCGCTTGTTTGGCAAGGACTACCAATGGTCGGTGCTGGGCGCTGGACGCCACCAGATGCGCATTGCCGCCATGGGCGCGAGCCTGGGGAGCAATGTGCGTGTGGGCCTGGAAGACAGCCTGTGGATCGGCAAAGGCAAGCTGGCCGAAAGCAACGCGCAACAAGTGCGCCAAGCGCGGCAGATCATCGAAGGGCTGGGCCTGGAAGTGGCCACGCCGGACGAAGCCCGCGCCATGCTGCAGCTCAAGGGCGCGGCAAACACCCAAATTTGAACAACAACCCAGGAGACTCTCTCATGCAACGCAGACACCTCTTATCCGCCGCCGCAGCCAGTGCCGCAGTTTTGGCCGCGCCATCTTCTTGGGCACAAAGCGCAGGCTACCCCAATCGACCGATCAAGCTGATCGTGCCTTTTCCGGCCGGCGTTTCACCCGATGTGGTGGCGCGTTTGGTGGCTGACAAGCTCAGCCAAGCGATGGGCCAGCCGGTGGTGGTGGACAACCGTCCCGGCGCAGGCGGCATGATCGGTGCAGAAGCTGGCAGCAGCAGCGCCGCCGACGGCTACAGCCTGTTTTACAGCGTCAAGGCGGTCCATGCGATTGCCCCCAACGTGTACCAAAACCCCAAGTTCAACCCTGTGCGCGACTTCAGGGCGGTGAGCCAATTGCTCTTGGTGCCCCATGTGCTGACCGCTTCGCCCAGCACGCCTTACAACAACATGAAAGAGCTGGTGGAGTTTGCCAAACGCAACCCCGGCAAGATCAACTACGCCTCGCTGGGCGTGGGCTCGCAGCCGCATGTGGCCATGGAAGCCTGGGCGCAGCGCCTGGGCATCAAGCTCAACCATGTGCCCTACAAAACCAACCCTTCGCCCGACGTGATGAGTGGCGTGGTCAGCCTGTCGATCGAGGCCTCCACCACCGCCATTCCGCTCATCAAAGGGGGCAAGGTCAAAGGCCTGGCCATCTCGGGTGCGGAGCGCATTGCCAACCTGCCCGATGTGCCCACCATGACCGAGTTTGGGGCCACGCTCGACGTGAACGGCCAAATTGGCAGTTCCTGGCACGGCATCTTTGCGCCCAAGGCCACGCCCGACGACATCGTGGCCAAACTCAACACCGAGATCGTGAAAATTGTGAAGCTGCCCGAAATCCAGTCGCGCATGCGCGATTTGGGACTCACCCCCACGGGCACATCGGCCGACGCCATGACGTCGGTGACCACCTCAGACAACGTGTTCTGGGCCAAGCTGATCAAGGACTTTGACATCAAGGTGGAGTAAGGCTTGCGCACCGCACCCCACAGCCCACCCACGGTGGGCATGATTGGCCTGGGCATCATGGGGTCGGCCATGGCGGCCAATCTGGTCAAAGCCGGGTTTGAGGTGTATGGCTACGACCCGGTTGCCGCCTCACGCCGTGCCCTGAAAAAAGCCGGTGGCCACACTTGCAAAAGCGTGGCCGAGGTGGCGCAACACACCCCGCATTTGCTGCTGTCGCTGCCCAGCGAAGCGGCACTGGACCAAGTGTGCGCCGAGCTGCTGGCCACGGGCCTGAAAGGCCTGATTGCCGCAGAAACCAGCACCTTGCCCGAGGTGTGCAAGCTGCGCAACCGGGACGCCCTGGCCAAGCAGCGCATCACCTTGCTGGACTGTCCGTTGTCGGGCACAGGCGCGCAAGCGCTGACCCGCGACCTGGCCGTCTATGCCAGCGGCAATGCCAAAGCCATTCGCGCCTTGCACGGCGTGTTTGAAGGCTTTGCACGCGTACGCTACGACGTGGGCGATTTTGGCAACGGCATGCGCATGAAGCTGGTGGCCAACTTGCTGGTGGCGATTCACAACGTGTCGTCGGCCGAGGCCATTTTGATGGGCGCCCGCGCAGGCCTGGACCCCGCCACCATCGTCAAAGTGGTGGCCGATGGTGCAGGTGGCTCACGCATGCTGCAGGTGCGCGGCCCGATGATGGTGGACCGGTCTTGGGACCAAGCCACCATGAAAGTGGGCATCTGGCAAAAGGACATGAAGCTGATTCAAGAACTTTTGCAAGCCACCGACACCCCTGCCCCGCTGTTTTCAGCCACCTTGCCGATTTACAACGCCGCCATGGCCATGGGGCACGCGCTGGACGACACCGCATCGGTCTATGACGTGCTGGAGCGCTGGACACAGGCGTCGCCTGTGACCCAAAAGAAAAAATAACATCCAGCCCTTGGTCAACACAGCAAGTGCTCGCCCTAGGGGGTATTTGTAGGAGCCCACCCCTGTGGGCGATTTCGTGAGCACCGGCGTGCAGCCGGCATTCGCACCTTCACGGTCAGCCGTGTGCTGGGGGCGGCGTGGATGGGGGTCTTGTGGGGTTAAAGCCCTGCCCCACCCGACCCCGGTTTCAAAACTCCCAAGCCCATCCAAGCTGGGCCAAGGCATGGCCGTCACCCCGGCCAAGCGCGCCAGACAGTTTGATGCCGGGTGCCAGCTCGTAACGCAAACCCAGCGCACGCGCGGGGCGGCTGTGCTCTTGACCAAAAACCTCCGCCGTCAGCGTGAGACTGGAAGCCAGGGGCTGCTCGTAACCCATGCCCCAAGTGCCCACCGTCTGGCGAACACCTGGCGCTTTGAGGCGACTGGCCCCCAGATTCAGGTGCACGGCGTGGCCCTCTTCGGCACGCCAAGTGGCCAGCGCGTTGGCCGCACTTTCGCGCTCGGTCGAGCGCTCTTGGGTGTCACCCTCGGTCAAACGTGTCCGACCCCAATCGAGCGAAGCCCCCAAAGACCAACCCGTTTTGTTTTGAATGGGCACCCACTTGAAGCCCACTCCCACGGCACTCAAGCGCGAGGCCGGGGTGCTGGCATGGTCGCGATCTCGCGCCAGCGCAACTCCCACTTCAAGACTGGGCAGTGGGCTGAAACCATACACCCCCTCGACGCCACGTTGTTGGGCATTTTTGCGCCAAGTGGCCTCGAGCTTCATGCCCCCTGGCTCCAGGGTGCCGGCATCATCCACCTGCATGGGCGATTCCGCAAAGGCAGGTGTTGTGAACAACAGCATGGCGCTGCAAGTGAGCAAAATGGGGCGTTTAAAAAGCTTGGACATGGTGGTTTTTTTGGGGGTTAAAAACTTGGAATGGCTGGGCTGGTCTGCGTTGCAGGATCAATTTTGACCCATTTCAAACCGATACATCCATCCATAAATCTTAACGAGCTTGGCTTGAATAACCTGGCCTGGCTTTTAAAGTCCTAACCTCCACAAGACCTGTTCCCGGTAGCAAGAGGCCCTAAAATCAAAAATTGCTCGCCACTCGCTGCGCGAGTCCGACCTTGATCGATTTCTCACCATGTCCACACCCATGGGCCACAGCGCCGCTACAAATTCCCCCTCCTCCCACTTGGTGCTGGATTTTGCCAAGGCCTTGTGGCGCGTGCGCAGGCCCAGGCCTTTTGTGTTGGTGATCGAAGGCGAAGTGGGCCAAGAAGGCGCAGCGCCCAGCGACTACCTGCACAAGCAACTGCTCTTGCCCGAATGGCGCGAGACCTTTTACCAACTGGTCGATGCCACCGGCTTGGTGGTCTGCCTGAATGTGCACACCGCGCACCCCACTTACCGCGATGTGCGCGGGCGTTCCAGCAAAGGACGGCTGAGCCAGGGCGAGTACTACCACCACGACGGCTGCACCGGCCCCGTCAAGCCGCGACTGGTGGAAATTCGTTGCCCGATTCAACCGCAAACCCGTGGCGTGGCCACCGCAGTGGCACCCCACCACGATGTGGTCAAAGCCATGGTGCAAGTGCTGCCCGCCGAGCTGGCCGCCTCAACTGCGCTGACTGGGATTGACATGAGCCCATCAGCCCTTGACCAAATGGACGATGCCGCGTTCGATCATTTACAAGGCCTCATCACCCGCACGGTGCGCAAAAAGCTCAACGCCGAAGGCGCACGCGCCTACTTTCGCCAAGTGGACGCCGCGGCCAATGCCTACTTTGAACCTTGGGCCTTGGGCGAAAGCCGCTTCATTGCCAATGCCAACGGCCGGCTAACCATGCAGCACCGCCGCGCCTACCAAGCCCCGCACACCGGCGGCGTGGCCAATGGGCACCTGGTCAAGCGCTGGACGAACGAAGAGCTGCTGCTGCCCGGTCAGGTGGTGGACCAAGCCTTGATAGCGGCGCTGTGCAGCGAGGAAGGTGATGAAGCCGATGGGGAGCGGGCTGAGGGGTGTTACCTCGGGGCGCATTGAAGCAAGCCGTTAAGGCCTGATCGCTGGCTGCTCCCAACCCGGCACATTCACGACATAGCGCGTGGCCTTGCCCACACCTTCGATGCGCAACAAGCCGTGCGCTGCCAAGTCAGCCAAATCGCGTGCAGCTGTGGCTTTTGAGGCGCCAGTGATCTTGGCGTACTTGTCGGTGCTCATGCCGCCCAAAAATCCGCCGCCCGAGCCAACATGCCCGGCGTCGAGCAAACGCTCGAGCACCTTGCTTTGGCGCGGGTTGATGTGGCATTGCGCTGCGCGCAACCGAAAATGCGCCTTGTCTGTCGCATCGCGCACCACAGCCTGACTGGCCACACAAGCACGGATGAACGCGTGCACAAACCACTGCACCCAAGGCGTAGCATCAATCGACTGGGCATCAGGAGAAACACCTCGCAAGCGCTGCGCGTGGTTGAGCGCATCGTAATAAGCCGAACGCGTTTTGTGCATTTGATGCGCCAAGCCGAACACCCGCACCAGCGTGGGATTGGCCTCTGGGTCTTGCCCACACATGTCTTGCGCCAAAGCCATGTCGGCCAAAGCACGCCCTATCCGGCCATTACCGTCTTCAAAAGGGTGGATGGACTCAAACCACAAATGCACCAAGGCTGCGCGTGCAATACCGTTCAGCGTGGCGTCCGGATTGGCGAACCGAGCTAAAAAACGATCCATTTCTGCACCTACGCTTGCAGAGGGTGGCGCCTCGTAATGCACCACCTCACGGCCCAAAGGCCCGCTGACAATTTGCATGGCATCGGCATGGTCACGCAAGCGGCCCACAGCAATGCGGACAATGCCCGACGTGCCGCCTGGAAACAACGCCGACTGCCAACGACACAGCCTGTCCACATCCAGCGCTGCACTGTGGTTGGTCAAGGCGTCTTGCATCACCTGCACCAAACCTTCAACAGTACGGTCTGCGCCCGGTGCATCGGCCAAGGCAAGCCGGTGTGCCACCGATGACCGCAAAGACTCGAGGTTGAGCTGCTGCCCCTCAATCGCGGCTGTCGCCAGCGCCTCTTGCACCCACAACTCACGCTGCACTTCATTGGCTTGCTCCAGCCCAATAGCACCCAGCAACCCCAACAACCGCCCTTGCTCCAAGCGGGCACGGTCCAGCGCAGGGGCCAGTGCCGTCGCGTCAAATGTAAGCTGCGGCCAGGCACGGTGCTGCCAGATGTAACTTGGAGGGGAGGATGGGTTTCGGGTGGGCATGAGGCGTATTTTGGCAGATACACCTCAATTTATGATGCGTATTTTTAAAAATGCAACTCAAAAATGACTAGGACCCCGGCAACTCTGCAAACTTGGCCGCCATCGTGGGGTTGCCCCGCGTGAGCTTCTTGATCGTCAAGTCGTCGGCCTTGTCGTTGGCCAGGCGCAAATTGTTGGCCGACTTGTGCAGCGCTTCTTTGGTTTTTTCCAAGTCCTTAATGGCTTCGTCAATGCGCCGAATAGCTTCTTCAAAGCCCTCAGAGGCCAAGCGCCAATTGCGGCCAAACGCCGTCTTGAATTCGTCCAGCTGGGTTTCGAACTTGGTGATGTCCACGTTCTGCGAGCGCACCAAGGCCAGCTCGGACTTGTACTTCATCGCGTTTAAAGCGGCATTGCGCAAGAGCGTGATCAGGGGCACAAAGAACTGCGGCCGCACCACGTACATCTTGGGGTAGCGGTGCGACACATCGACGATGCCGCTGTTGTACAACTCGCTCTCCGGCTCGAGCAGGGACACCAGCACCGCGTACTCGCAGGCCTTTTCTGTGCGGTCCTTGTCCAGCTCTTTCAGAAAATCTTCGTTCCGCTTCTTGGTGGCCGTTTCATCGCTTTCGTTCTTCATCTCAAACATGATGGAGACGATCTCGGCACCCGACTCGTCCGAGTCGCGAAAAATGTAGTCGCCCTTGCTGCCGGTGCGGGCGTCGTTGTCTTTCTCAAAATGCGCGCGCTGAAAAGCGGCTGCACGGATGCGGTTGAACTCGATTTCGCAGTGCTGCTCCAGGGTTTCACCCACCATCTTGGTCGACAGCCGCGCCTTCATGTCGCGCAGGCGCGCAATCTCGCCATCGCGGTCGCGCAGCTGCAAGGCGAATTGCTCCTTGATGGCTTTCTCTTCCAGCTGGTTTTTCACGGCGATGAGGTTGAGGTCGTTTTGCAAGCCATCGCGCTCGCGGGCGACCACACCCACGGCCTCGTTCACGGCCACCTTGACTGCTAATTGCCGCGCTGTCTCGCTGGCCTCCAGCTTGGCTTGCAGCGCCTGAATTTCGGCGTCCTTTTTGGCGGCTTCGGCCTGCAGCGCATGGGCCAGCTTGGCCTCGGCCAACTGGGCAGCCGCTTGGCTGCTGTTGCGCGCCCTCTCCTGTTCGGTCTTCAGCTCGTTGGCCAACTGATCGCGCTCTTTGCTCACCGTGCCCAAAGCCTCCGACACCGCCAGCTTACGCGCCACCTCGCCCGCATCAAGCTGGGCTTTCAGCGCCTGAATCTCGGTGTCTTTGGCCGCCGCTGTTTTTTGCAGCGCATTGGTGACATTGGCCTCGGCCAAAGCAATCGCGCCCTGCTTTTCCCGCTCGGCCAGTTCCAGCCGCTCGTGCAACTGCTTTTCAAAATCGCCATCACGCACCTGCTTGAGGATGTCGGCGTAGCCCGCCTCGTCGATCTTGAAGGCTTTGTGGCAGTGGGGGCAGATGATTTCGTGCATGTTGGTGTGTCCTGTTTTCGTTAGTTGGGTTGCCATCAAATACCCAGCAAGTAAATTCTGGCCCAGCTTGGAAGGTTCTGAATTTGACCCCAAAAAAACCCAGCTCAACACAAATTTAATTTTTTTTAATGCGTGTTGGGCTGTACTTTGCACTGAGCCACAAAGGCCAGTTAAGGCTTCATCGGCTTCAACTTGTCAACCAAAAAACATGTGGAGGAGACACGTCAACCTGCGTGACTTTGGTCCGGCCAAGCTATTTGGCATCCCGGTACTCAACCCAGAACAAACTTTTCAACATTTTGGTATCACCGTCACAAGGAAACCCACCCCATGAGTAGCTATGCTCTGCGCCTACCCGAATCGCTCAAACAAGCTGCCAAGCGCATTGCAGCCGCTGACGACACCACCATGAACCAATTTTTTGTGGTGGCCATTGCTGAAAAAATCAGTGCGATGGAAACCGCTAAATTTTTTGAACAACGTGACGCTGCAAGCAACGCTGGCGCTGCCCAAGCGGCTTGGGATAAGGTGGGCACCGATGCTGGCGTCACCAACGATCAATGGCGTGAGTGATGAGACGTAAAAACCAGTGCGCCCTGTCGTGGTTGCGTGCAGCCGCTGGCAAGTGCCTGAGAAGCTGAACTGATCCATGTCCCTTGACTACGCCACCCTTACCGCCCTGCGCAGCCACCACCCGGCGTGGCGGCTGTTGCGCTCGGACCATGCGCCGCTGGTGGCCAGTTTTTTACACCGGGTGTTCGTGGTGCCCAATGTGCGGGTGATGGCGGCGGCAGATTTGGCCGAGGCGCTGGACAGGGCCTAACGTGCGGGCAATCAGCTAGCTTGGCCGATTCGTCATGCACTCTGATCGATTGCTGATGACCACACAAACTCATCACGGGTCCAGAATTTGAGCCAAAAAATGCTGCGAAACCTTTTTGACAGGCGACATATTTGTTTGCAAAGCGAAGTATTAGAAGTTTTGCGTGTTTCTGAACAATGCCCACTTGCCTCAAAAGTGACAGCACGACAGACAACACATGCCTAGAGTGCAACTCAGCTCTAACCCTCGAAAGAACCGCCATGTCGCCTGCATCAACCCCAGCCCCCGTCCCAACGCACACCCAAGAAGACCCGGTTTGGCAAGCCAAGGTGCACTTGGCTGCCGCTTTGCGTTTGGCAGTGATGCACGATTTTGACGAAGGCATCGACAACCACTTCACCGTGGCGGTGCCGGGGCGTGAAGACCAATACCTGATTTCACCCTTTGGTGTGCACTGGTCCGAGGCCCGCGCCAGCACCATGATGGTCTTCAACGAAGCGGGCGAAACCTTGGAAGGCACAGGTCTGGTGGAGCTGTCGGCGCAAGCGATCCACGCCCCGGTGCACCGCCTCACGGGGGCCAAAGTGGTGCTGCACACCCACCAACCTTGGGCACTGGCTTTGAACATGCTCAAAGCCAACCGTTTGCTGCCTGCGACCCAAACGGCGGCTTTCTTTGACGGCGTCATCGCCTACGACGACCATTACACCGGGCTGGCGGCAGACTTGTCCGAGGGTGAACGCTTGTCACATCTCATGAGCGGCGGCAAAACGATCCTTTTCATGAAAAACCATGGTGTGATGACGATTGGCGACACCGTGGCGCAAGCCTACCGCAGGCTCTACAAACTCGAAAAAGCCTGCCGCACCCAAGTGATGGCCATGGGCACAGGCCAGCCCCTGAACGTGCTGACCGAATCGGTGATCCAGCGCATCAAAAACCCCAGCCCCCAAGACCGCCACCCCCGCAGCGAACGCGAGCGCCTGTTTTTTGAAGCGATGATGCGGGTGATCGACCGGGTGAACCCGGGTTATGCCGACTGAAAAAGTCACGGGGCTTGGAACGCCCAAGCGGCTGCATCAAGCGCCGATCAAGGTGCGCGCGCGTTCACGCCACAAGGTGTACAAACCCGCGCTCACCACCAACAGCGCGCCCCACCACACATGCACCCCTGGCCACTCCTGCCAAAAGACCCAACCAAACAAGGCCGCCCAAAGCAGCTCGCTGTAATGAAAAGGCGCGACCACACCGACCGGTGCCAGCCGCAAAGCCCGAAAGGTGCAGCGCTGGCCCAGCAGCACCAAGATGGCCATCAAAGCGATGATCTGCCACATGCCCGGCGCCACCTCAAGGGGGACAAAGAACAAACCCACCGCACCGGCCAGGCCCATTGTCAGGTTCTGCCAGACCAACATGGACAGATCGCTCTCGGTGGGCGACAGCCAGCGCACACAGGCCATGGAGGCGGCATAAAACAGCGACGCCAACAAAGCCAGCCAAGCCCCCAAGCCCAAATCGCCGTCCAGAGCTTGCGGCCCGACGATCAGGCTCACACCAAAAAACCCCGCTGTCAACGCCCCCCAACGTTGCACCCCGACACGCTCTTTGAGCAAGGGCACTGACAACAGCGTCATGAACAAGGGCGCGGCAAAGCTGATGGCGATCACCGTGGCCAGTGGCAACAAACGCAAGCTCTCAAAAAACGCCAGCATGGAACACACCGCCAACAAGCCGCGCACCCCATGTGCCACCGGGCGGCGCGTGTGCAGGGCCGACCAGCCCCCGCTGCGCAGCACCCATGGCACCAGCAAAACCATGACCATCGCCGAGCGTGCGGCAATCAGCACAGGAATCGACAACTGCGACACCGCATGTTTGGACAGGGCATCCATCACCGACAGCAAGAACACCCCCGCCACCATCCAGGCGATGCCTTGCAGCGGGTGATCGGCCCGTGAGGGGGCCGCAGATGGAGGATTCATGGATTCAATCGGACGGCAGACCGTCAAAGCAGGGCAAAAAAAACATGCCACTGTGCCAATACCAGCACGGTGCCGAGTGCAATTTACCTTGTCGGCCACAAAGGGGCAGTCACATGCATTGCCCAGCAGCAGCCATCACGATCAGGGTGCCGACATAGGCAAAGAGGTGCCTTTTCACATGAACTTTGGTGGCGCTGCCGCGCGTTTTAAGTTGACAAATGGGTGAGCGATCCCACCGGTCTGGGTTGCGATTTTCATGGGTAGTCCTCAAGTTCGCGGTTTTATGAAAGCGTGGTGAATGACGCGTTGTCGGCTGGACTTGCGGCAGACCCCCAACTTACTGCAGCGAATGCAGCCGGTCTGTCTGCTGGCACGCACAACGCTGTGGCGCATTCATCAAAGAGGACTGCTCGTTGCCTGTGCTGAAGTGCGCAAGAGCCACCTCGTGGTCGTCACAGTGCGGTGCGTCCAATCAAAGCCAAGAGACACGAGTAACGTCACAAAAAATTCATTCAATACGCAAAGACGTGTCATAAAAATTATCAAAAATAATTAGACATTCAGTTCATCCATTTTCTCAAGCGTTTCAAACACAGACCATTTCGATGGTCAACAGACACCCAAGTCCCCGAGAAGCATCTTCATGACATTCAGCCGCCTTGTGCACCTGACGAAAAGCATGTTCGGCTTTGCAGCCCTGTTGGCTTTGGCTTCTTGTACCCATTCAAACCCGCGTTCGACCGACCCAACCTTGCGAATCAGTGTGCTGGCCTTCAATGACCTGCACGGCCACCTTGAGCCTCCCATGATCAGCGTCCGGGAGCAAGTCAACCAGGTGAGCACTTCGGTGCCTGCCGGTGGGGTCGCTTACATGGCCTCTGCCATTCAACAACTCAAAGCCCAGCACCCCTTGCACGCGGTGGTTTCGGCGGGTGACATGATTGGCGCAACCCCCTTGATTTCGGCGCTTTTTCTGGATGAACCAACGATTGAAGCGGTCAACGCCATGGGCATTGATTTCAATGCCGTGGGCAACCATGAATTTGACAAAGGCGTGGCAGAACTCGAACGCATGCGCCAAGGCGGTTGTGAGCAATTCACACGGCTCAAACCCTGTTTGGTCAACAAGGCCTTTCCCGGTGCCAATTTTGAATTCTTGGCCGCCAATGTCAAAAAAGAAGATGGCCGCACCTTGTTCCCTGCATATGGCATCAAGGTGTTTCAACAAGGCGGGCACGAGGTCAAAGTCGGCTTCGTGGGCATGACCCTCAAGGGCACGCCGCAAATTGTCACGCCCGCAGGTGTCAAGGGCGTCAGGTTCGAATCAGAAGCGAGTACCGCAAATGCTTTGGTTCCTGTCCTGAAGGCCCAAGGCGTCGCTGCGCTGGTCTTGGTGATTCATGAAGGCGGCACCGTCCAGGGTGGACCCAATGACCCCAACTGCCCTGGCCTGACCGGGGACATCTTGCCCATCCTGAACGAACTGGACCCCGCCTTCGATGTGGTGGTTTCGGGCCACACCCACCGGGCTTATGCCTGTGATTATCAAAAGTTCAACCCAGCCAAACCGTTTTTATTGACCAGTGCGGGTCAATACGGCACTTTGCTGACGCACATCCAACTCGAGGTGGATGCTTTGCAGCGCAAAGTGACGAAAAAATCAGCCCACAACCTGATCATCCAAAGCGAGCCTTTCACCAATGCCGCGGGCGTGCGCATTGCACCCACGCCCCTGCTGCCTCAATTCACAGCGCACCCTGAAGTGGCCCAGATTGTGGCGACCTACAAGTCCGCCTCTGCCCAGCAAGCTGCTCGACAAATCAGCCATTTGCCCCAATCGATCACCCGTGCAGCCACCCCTTCAGGTGAAACCGCTTTGGGCAACTTGATAGCCGATGCGCAATGGGCCGCTACAGCGGCCCAGGACAAAGGCGCGTCGGATTTTGCCTTGATGAACCCCGGTGGTGTGCGGGCCGATTTGATCGCACCGCCCGGCGGTGGTGCTGTGAATTTTGGACAACTTTTCAGCGTCCAGCCCTTTGGCAATACCTTGACCGTGAAAACTTTCACCGGCCAACTGATCAAAGAACTGCTCGAATCTCAGTACAGACAAGATCGGCCGCGAGTCTTGCACCCTTCAGCGCAATTGACTTACCAAGTTGACTTGAAAAAACCCTTGGGGCAACGTGTTTCAGACATCCGCGTCAAAGGCCAGTCGCTGCAGTTGGATGGGCGTTACCGCGTCACGATGAACAGCTTTTTGGCCACCGGTGGCGATGCCTTTACGGTCTTCAATCGGGGCACCGACACATTGGGTGGCGATCTGGATGTCGATGCCTTGACCGACTACCTGGCCAAAAACCCGGGCATGACTCCCCCCAAAACAGATCGCATACGTCTGGAGTGAAGGGCGTATTCGATGAACAAATCATCCCTTTTTTCAGCCACACATCAGGTGTGAGCTGTTTGTGATGTCCAGCAGGGCATGTCTGAGTCAACACAGCTTCCCATCATTCAACAGGTATTTTTTACATGCGACAGTGGCAGCAAAGTCCTCGAAAAAAAGCACGCATCGAAATCATTCCCATGATCGATGTGATGATGTTTCTGCTGGTGTTTTTTGTACTGATCAGTGTCAACGTGATTCCTGCACTGGGCATCAAGACCCAGCAGCCCAATTCATCCCAAGCGCAAAACCTCAAGACGCCAGACAAACAAGTCATGGTGACTCTGGGGCGTGAAGGCTTGATTCAATTGGACGGTCAAGCCGTTGAGCTCGACAGTTTGGTCAGCGCCATCAAAGCCAAGGCCAGTGCGTCAGAACAAATTGCCGTCATTGTGAACAGTGACAAGGGCGCAGAAGTACAGACCTTGGTCGATGTCATGGACGCCATCAAGGCTGCTGGTCTGGGCAAAGTCGCCTTGGCTGCCCGAGAGCGCAAATGATGTGGGTGGATCGGCTCAATGACCAGCGGCACAGCGTCTCGAGCGTCATGTCCTTGTTCATGGTGGGCGCGGTCTGGTTCATGGCGCAATCCATTTTGCCCGTGCCAAGCAGCCTGCCTGAAGGGCCGATGGAGTTGATCTTGCTGACGCCGGAACCCGTCAGGTCGGTGATGGCACCACCCGTTTCACCATCCAGCCCACCACCGCCCGTTCAGCCCCCCAAGGCGGTTGCTACGCCCAGCAAACCCACACCGGCCATGCCACCGGCGCCTGTGCTTTCAGCGCCAACACCGACGCCAACACCCGCACCCACAACCCCGGCTACGCCAGCGGCAGCTGTTACAGCGCCGCCCGTGTCTCAGTCTGTGCCTGCAACACCCAGCGAACCCACCCGGGCAGAGAGCCCCAGAGCCACGCCAACGGCCACCGCTGCGCCGACGCAAGCCGTGGCCGAACCTGCCAAACCAGCTCAACCACCTTCGAGTGCGGCTTTTGAAAATGGCTATGTGGTCAATGTCCGCGCCCTGCTCAACGCCAACAAACGCTACCCCACTGGGCGCGAAGCCAGTTTGCAACGCCCCTCCGGCAAAGCCGTGGTGTGGTTTGTCCTGAACCGCAACGGCACTTTGCAAGAGGCGGGCATCGAGGGGAGCAGCAACTCCATCCTCTTGGACAACGCCGCCTTGTCCACCGTGCGGCGCACCAGCTACACCCCTTGGCCCGAGGGCAGCTGGCCCGGCCAAAACCAACACCGATTCACCGTCACGCTGGACTTTGTCCCGCTCAATTGATTTTTTCTTGCAACTTAACTCAACCAGAGGTTTTTTATGAAACGCTTCAAACCCCAACGTTTGGCACTCTTGATCAGCATGGCATTTTCTGCGCCCGTGTTGATGGCTCAGCAAACAACCGATGTCGGCCGCATCAATGTGGATGGTCAACCCGGCGGCACCGACACCGGCATGATCAGCCAAGAAGAATCACCCAAAGCGCGCAGCTCGGTGGGCCGCCAGTACATGGAAAAAATCAACCCCACGGCCAATTCTTTCCAGATCATTGAAAACTTGCCAGGCGTGAATACCTTCAACTACGACGCCACCGGCCTGTTTGGCGGCGGTATCCGCATCCGTGGTTTTGCCGGTGACCAGTTGGGCTACACCATCAACGGTGCCCCAGTGAACGACTCGGGTAACTTTGCTGTTTACCCACAGGAATACACAGACACTGAAAACCTGTGCGAAGTCTTCGTCACCCAAGGTGCCACAGACACCGACTCCCCACACGTTGGCGCATCTGGCGGCAACATTGGCATGGTGACTTGCGCCCCGAAAGATGAATTCGGTGTGCGTGCAGCGCAATCCTTCGGTCAACTCAACTACCGCCGTTCGTTTGTGCGTGTGGACACCGGCAAAGTGGGCCCCAGCAATCTGAAAGCCTTCATTTCCTACTCGAAGGCCACCGCCGACAAGTTCAAAGGTGCAGGCGGTGCAGACCGCGACCACGTCGACATGGCCGTGGAAGTTCGCCCCAGTTCAGACCTCTTTTTGTCGGCCAGCTGGTTGTACAACGATGCTTTGAACAACAACATTCGCACGCTGACCAACCCACAAATTGCTCAATACGGTCGTGATTTTGACTTCAGCACCGTTGTGCCTCAACACTTGGTCGCAGTGGCCGGCACGGCGCAAACCGAAGCCGTGCCAACAGATGGTTTTTACAAATTCAACATCAACCCCTTCCGCAACCACCTGTTCACCAGCAAAGCAGAATTCAAAGTCAACAAAGACCTGATGGTGAGCGCTGAGCCTTACTTCTGGTATGGCTTTGGCACCGGCGGTGGCCAGATCCAGCAGCTGACCGAAGGCGGCACAGGCACCAACGTCACGCGTTTGAAAGACCTCAATGGCGATGGCGACACCTTGGACAAAGTGTTGGCTTACGGCAGCAGCGTGACCGAGACCAACCGCCCCGGTGTGACCTTCAAGGTCAATTACCGCATCGACAACCACACCATCAATGCCGGTTACTGGTTTGAGCGCGCGCAACACCGTCAAACCGGTCCTCGCGTCGCCTTTGACAACAATGGCAACTCGTCCAACACCTGGCTGGACAACCCTGCTGTCTTTTTGCAGCGCCCCGACGGCCTGGCCTTCCAAGCGCGTGACTGGAAAACCATCAGCACCGGCAAGTCTTTGTATGTTCAAGACACCATTGCTTTGATGAACGACAAGTTGATGCTGCAAATCGGTGGCCGCAATTCCACCATCGACCGTGACTTCACCAACTATGCCAACGCGCAATCGACCTCTGCCACAGGCCGTTCTGATGCCGACTACCAAATCAAGCGCAGCTACAGCAAGTTCTTGCCCAATTTGGGCGTGAAGTTCAACCTGGACACCCAACAATCCATGTTCTTCAACGTGACAGAAAACTTCAAGGCACCTGGCAACTTCAGCTTCCAGAACTTGTTGCAAGGCGGCACGGTGACCAATGGTGTCTTGACGGGCGCCACACTGCGCAACCCGGCAGTCAACATGGAAACATCGACCAACATGGACTTGGGTTACCGCATGCAGACCGAATCCACGACACTGTCGGGCTCGGTGTTCACGGTCAACTACAAGAACCGCATCGCACAAGCCTTTGACCCCGCAACCGCCCTGTCGGTGGACTACAACGTGGGCAATGTCAACGTCAAAGGTCTGGAGTTGGAAGCTGGTCAGAAGTTGAACAAGAACTTCTCTTTGTACGGCTCCTTGAGCTACACCGAGAGCACGATGAAGCAAGACCTGAAAGTGTCTGGCACCCTGACAGAAGCCACCGCAGGCAAGACCATGCCCGACACCCCCAAGTGGATGTCCGCTGTTGCTTTGAGCTACAAAGAAGGCCCATGGTTCGGACACTTGACTGCCAAGTACACGGGCAAATCTTTCGCCACCTTGGTCAACGACCAACAAGTCAAGGGCTACACCGTGCTGAATTTGGCCGCCGGTTACAAGTTCCCAAGCTCAGGCTTCTTCAAGACACCTGAAGTGCGTTTGAACGTGGACAACTTGACCGACATCAATTACCAGCGCATCAACTCACCCAGTGGCTCGCTGTTCACAGTGCGCTCGTTGGGTGCGGGTGGAAGAGAACCCTCCTACTACATCGGCGCACCACGCTTTGCCAGCGTGACCTTGCGTTCGGATTTCTAAGGCGAATGGGATGATGCTTTTATTGCACGACGCGTCTTTGTACTTGCTGTACGCGGCGCTGGTCTTGGCTTTGTTTTTGGCGATCGAGCGGGGTATTTTTTATACACACGCCCAACGCCAATTGCAAAGCCTGCTGCAATCACTGCATGAACGCCGCACATGGCCCGACTTTCGGTCGGGCGATGTCGGCGCCATGATCGTGGCAGCGTTTGCCAATGGCATGCACCCCACAGCCTCTCAAAAAGTGGCCGATGATGCAGCCGAACAAGCCTTTATCCGGGTCCAACACAAACTGACGCAGCGCTTGTGGATGCTCGACACCATCGTGACCGCAGCCCCCTTGTTGGGCTTGTTGGGCACGATTTTGGGCATCTTTGACACCTTCACCGCCTTGGCCAAATCCGGCATTTCAGACCCACAAGGTGTGAGCGCCGGTATTGGAACCGCTTTGTTGGCCACCGCCATCGGCATTGGCACGGCCTTGATTTGCGTGGTCATTTACAACGCGTTTTTGGCTTGGGTTGAGCGCTTGGGTGATGAGACAAAATTGGCACTGTTGGAAATGTCCAAACAAAATACATGACGCTTTATTTTTTTAATGCTTCATGCGTGATGCGTCATGGCCTTGATGGCGAAACGCATCGCCCTGGATTTCGATGAATTGAGGGGTGAGTGCCAAGGTCCGAGCGCTGGGTCCGCCATGCAACACTCGGCAAACATTCGGCAAACATTCGGCAAACACTCAGCAAACTTGCGCCAAGCCTTCACCCTTGTTTGACAGCGCCACGGCCTGCGATTGAACAAACCGCCAACCCTTTCAGGTTGGCGGTTTTTTTTGCATGCTGCGCCAACATCAGCAGTCACATCGCAAGCACCTCGACAATTTTTAACAGCGTTTTGAGTGCTTGATGACGGCGGAAATCTGAAGCCTTGTCACGCCTGCGTCAAGGCGCTGGCGCAACCGCAGCGGTGCATGCGACATGTCATGAAGAGTTCATGGACCGCTGTCAAAGTAGTGAGTGATTCCTTTCATCAACGCCATTGGAGCCGCGTATGTCTCACACTTCTTCCCGCCGTGAATTTTTGATCAAAGTGGCCAGCGTCTCCGCTGCCATGACCGCAGGCGCCAGCCTTTCTGCTTGTGGTGGATCAACGGCTGCTCAACCTGAGTTTCTTTATGGTGTCGCCAGCGGCGACCCCTTGGCCAGCAGCGTGATCCTTTGGACCCACGCCAAGTTTCCTGGCTCCGACAACACGGTGACGCTGCGTTACCAAGTGGCCATCGATGCAGCCTTCACACAAATCGTGTCCCAAGGCGATATCGAAGCCAAACCCGACACAGGTTTTACGGCCAAGGCCGACGCCACTGGCCTCATGGCGGGCACGAGCTATTTCTACCGTTTTGTCAACAACACGGCCACTTCCCCCGTTGGCCGCACCCGCACCCTGCCCGCCACCGCCACCAACCTCAAATTGGCCGTGATGAGCTGCAGCAATTACCCTGCCGGCTTTTTCAACGTTTATTCCGATGTCGCTAAGAGCGATGTCGAATACGCATTGCACTTGGGTGACTACATCTACGAATACGCTTCGACAGGCTATGCATCATCTACAGCGGCCACCCTGGGCCGTGTCTCTGCACCGACCAATGAAATTTTGAGCCTGGCCGATTACCGCACCCGCCACGCCCAGTACAAGAGCGATCCGGACAGCAAAAACCTGCACGCCCTCAAACCCATGATCGCCGTGTGGGACGACCATGAAATCACCAACGACGCTTACAAAGATGGCGCTGAAAACCACACACCCGCCACCGAAGGCAGCTGGGTCGCACGCCGCGCAGCCGCCTTGCAGGCTTACCACGAGTGGATGCCGATTCGCACAGGTTCTGACAAGGCCAAGATTTACCGCAGCTTTGACTTCGGCAAATTGGTCAGCCTGCACATGCTGGACACCCGCCTGATTGGCCGCGATCAGCAGATCGACATTGTTGACCTGGCCGGACTCAAGGGTCCCGCTGCCCAGGGCGCTGCTTTCACCACCTTCACGTCCCCCACACGTCAATTGTTGGGCAAAGACCAAATGGACTGGCTGACCGCCCAAATGGCCGCCAGCACAGCCACTTGGCAAGTGCTGGGCCAACAGGTGCTGATGGCCCGCATGGAGTTTCCTGTCTCGGTGTTGGCTGCTTTGAACACCACCGACACCTCCACAGCGGCCCAAGCTGCAGGCAACAAAGCGGTGACCGATTACATCGTGGCCAAGAACACGCCGGATGCCGTTCGCACTGACGCTCAAAAAGCGCTGATGAACACCACAATCAACCCCAAACTGGGCTACAACCTGGACGCTTGGGATGGCTACCCCGTGGCCCGCGAGACCTTGCTTTCTACCGCTTTGCAGCTGAATAAACGCCTGGTGGTGTTGGCGGGTGACACGCACAACGCTTGGCACAACCACCTGACCCTGATGGGTTTGGCAAACCCCGCTTTGGCGGGCACCAAAGTGGGTGAAGAGTTCGGCACCAGCTCGGTGAGCTCGCCAGGCTTGGAGGAATATCTGGTGACGCTCACACCCGCTCAAATCAAAGCCATTTTTGAAGGCGTGGTCGACGACCTGAAGTGGGTGGATGCATCCCAGCGCGGTTACCTGAAAATGACCTTCACCGCCACCGAAGCCAAGGGCGAATGGTTCTTTGTGAACACCATCACCAACCGCACCTTCACCAGCACCTTGGGCAAAACGGTCACCATGGCCGCTTGATGTCCGATCGCTGAAGTTTTGCCGCTGGCCTCAGGCCCTTGCCTGAGGCCAGCGGTTTTTTAAGTTTCAGGTCATTGGTGATTGTGTTGGCGATTCACGAAAGCTTCATGCGCGAGGCTTAAAACAAGGACTTCTATCCCGGAGTTCAACATGACCATTGCAAACAGACGCCACTTTGTTTTAGGCGTTGCCACTGCAGCTGCTACCGCATCCTTGCCTGCCGCCGCACAAACACCCAACCCTGTCCAGACTTTCGCCAAACTGCCAAATCTGGACCCCGTCAAAATGGCCACGGACATGCCTTATTGGTCTGCCGTGCAAAGCCTGTACGCCGTCTCCACCAAAACACTCAATTTGGAAAATGGCTACTGGGGCATCATGGCCGAGCCCGTGCGTGCAGATTACTTGGCCAAAACTGACATGGTCAATCGCGAAAATTCCTTTTACGCCAGAACCCAATTTGGGCGTGACGCCCAAGCGGCTCGTGTTGAATTGGCGCAAGCGGTGGGCGCAGACGCCACCGAAATTGCTTTCACCCGAGGCGCTACAGAAGCCATGCAATTGTTGATTGGCGGCTACAACAAGCTGAAGGCCGGGGATACCGTGATGTATTCCGATTTGGATTACGACTCCATGCAATTTGCCATGAACTGGTTGGCTGAACGCCGAGGCGTGAAGGTTGTTAAATTCAATATTCCTGAACCCGCCACCCAAGCCAATGTGATGGCGGCCTACCAAAAGGCCCTGGACGAAAATCCCAAAACTTCTCTTTTGCTTTTGACGCATGTCAGCCACCGAACGGGGCTCGTCATGCCGGTGGCAGAAATCGCCAAATTGGCCAAGTCCAAGGGCGTTGCTGTGGTGTTGGACGCGGCGCACTCTTGGGGGCAAATGGATTTCAAGGTCGATCAATTGGGCGTGGATTTTATTGGTTTCAATTTGCACAAATGGATTGGTGCACCTTTGGGTGTTGGCTTTGTTTACATCGCCAAATCTCGCTTGGGTGACATCGATCGCTTCATGAACGATGAAGACTTTCCCGTGACCGACATTCGTTCACGCGTTCACACGGGCACGACCAACTTTGCCGCCATTCTCACCGTGCCCACAGCCTTGAAACTGCACGCTGAAATTGGCCCCAAAGCCAAAGCGTTGCGCTTGCAGCACTTGCGCAACTACTGGGTCAGCAGGGTCCGTTCGTTCAAGGGCATGGAGATTTTGACGCCCGATGAGCCCGGCATGTACGCAGGCATCACCTCATTCCGATTGGCTGGAAAAACAACGGCAGCGGCCAACAACGAAATCGTGACCGAACTGCGCGAAAAGCATGGCATTTTTTCTGTTCGGCGTGCGGGCGTTGCCAAGGGACAATGCATCCGCATTTCACCCGCGCTGTTCACAAGCGAAGCCGACTTGGACAAATTTGTGGCAGCCATGGCCATCATCTGTGCTGCGTGAACGGCACAACGTGTACGTGATTGAACTGGCCAAAGACGTTCTGTTTGAGGCCAAGTTCAAGAAGGCCAATCCCGGCTATTTGCCGGGAAAGCCATGCGTTTACGTAGGAATGACAGGTTACGACCCAGACACACGCTTCGACCAGCACAAGGCCGGCATCAAATCCAACAAGTACGCCCTGAAGTACGGCCTGCGACTCATGCCCGAAATCTATGAAAAGCTCAATCCGATGCCCTATGGAGATGCCGTTGACATGGAGGTTGCTCTGGCCATCAGCTTACAAAAAATGGGCTATGGCGTTTGGCAAAACTAGGCTTGAATCTGCGGGGGCACCACACTCCAAGGCCGAAACTGCGGCATCTGTAATGCCCAAAATTCTGCAGCTGTGCACATGGCACAAGAAAAGCCATAAAAACCAAAAAAACCAACCTTTCACAATGTGTCCAAACTGAGGGTGTAAATTGTCGGAAGATTCAGACCCGCTTGAAGAGGAACACTGCACATGCAAGCTGCCCATCTGGCATCCCATCGATTTGGTTATTCGCAGCCCCAGCTGAACACCCTCGCCAATGACCCCAGGTCTTGGGTTTTGACGCAGTTTGAGCGCCCTGCGTCGTTTGACACAGAAGGTCTGATCGACAGTGCAAGAGCTTGGCAAATCACGCGCGATGTGTTGCAAGCCGCACTCAACCCCACCACACCACCCAACACCAAGCAGCCCCAAGACGCCTTGGATCCCATGACCCCGGCACGACAGGTGCTTCGCCAAACCAATCTGCACGGACTGGGCAAACGCTGGCAGCACATGACGCAAACCACGACACCAGTGGCAGAACGCTGGGTGCAGTTTTGGGCCAATCATTTTTGTGTGGCGGCAACCAAAGGAAGCACCTTGGCCTTGGTCTGGCCGCACGAATACGAAGCCATTCGCCCGCATGCCTTCGGCAGTTATAAAGCGCTGTTGCGCGCTGCCGTCGTGCATCCCGCCATGCTGCTCTATTTGGACAATGCGCAATCGATCGGCCCGCAATCCATGGCAGGGCGCAGGCGCGACAGGGGTCTGAACGAAAACCTGGCACGCGAGCTGCTCGAGCTGCACACCTTGGGGGTGAAAGCGGGCTATACCCAAGACGATGTGACCCAAACCGCCAAATTGTTGACTGGCTGGACCGTGGGGCCCAACACCGCAGGTGTGACGCGGTTCATGGACAACCTGCACCAACCCGGCAAAAAAACCATCTTGGGCAAGACCTACCCCGAAGGCCCTCAAGCACTGGATTTGCTGCTCACCGACTTGGCCCAGCATCCTGCATGCGCTGAATTCATGGCCAGCAAGCTGTGCCGTCACTTTGTCACCGATGCGCCGCCAGCAGCGCTGGTCCAAGCCCTTGCTGCGGAATTTCGCCGTACCGATGGCGATCTCAAAGCCGTGGCTGTGGCTTTGTTCAGCCATGATTTGGCATGGCAAGAGGATCTTCCTCCCAAATTCAAGCGCCCCGAAGAATGCTTGATCTCGGCCCATCGCCTGATGCAAAAGAAAGTCATCAACGTCGAAAATTCTGCGTACTGGGTGCAAACCATGGGGCAAGCGATAGCGCGTGCGCCTTCACCCCAAGGCTGGCCCGATATGAGCGCGGATTGGCTTTCGCCAGATGCGGTCATCAAACGGATTCAGTGGGCTGAGCGGTATGGCGAGTTGTATGGCAAAGACATCGATGCGAGAGACTTGATGCAGCAAGCTTTCGGCCACAACTTGAGCACCAGCACGGCTCAAACCATCGCCCGCGCCGAAAGTGGCGCACAAGCACTGGCGTTTGCATTGGCCAGCCCAGAATTGATGCGGAGATAAGGTCATGACCCATCCAACATTTTCACGCCGCGCGCATTTGCAACAACTGGCCTTGGGGGCTGGCCTTGCAGCAACGGGCCTGTTGCCCGCGCGACTCGCTTTGGCCGCGCAAACTGAACACACGCCGTCGGAGCAGCGCTTGGTGGTGGTGCTGCTCAGGGGCGCTTTGGACGGTTTGTCTGCCGTGCCTGCTCTGGGCGACCCCGCCTGGGCGGCCTTGCGCGGCGGTGCAGAAACACCCACGGCGCTGCCCTTGGACAGCACCTTTGGCATGCACCCCGGATTGGCCCATTTGCACAGTTGGTACCTCAACAAAGAATTGGCCGTTGTGCATGCCGTGGCCAGCCCTTACCGTGAACGGTCGCACTTCGACGCCCAACAGCAACTTGAAAGTGGTGGCGAGCGTCCCTTTGTGCTCAGCACTGGTTGGTTGGCGCGCGCCCTGCAGGCCACGCAGCATTCTGCGGTGGCCATGACGCCCGCCATGCCCTTGGCCCTGCGTGGTGCTGACCGTGCCAATACCTGGACACCCAGCCGCAGGCCCAACAAATCGCAAGACACACTCGACCGCATCGCCGCCATGTACGCCGACGATGTTCCATTGGCAAGCGCCTTGGCCCAAGCCATGGCGCAGCAAGACAAGTCCATGGGTGCAGAACCTGCAACAGGTGCAGGCTTGACCGTTTTGGCCAAACAAGCAGGTGCCTTCTTGTCCGCACCTCACGGCCCGCGCGTCGCTTGGCTCGAAGTCGGTGGATGGGACACACACAGCCAACAAACAGCGCGTCTGGGCAGATTGCTGCCTGCATTGGACCAGGCGCTGGCGGGTTTGCGTGAATCGCTCTCTGTGCATTGGGCCACCACCACGGTCTTGGTGATGACCGAATTTGGCCGCTCCGCCGCCATGAACGGCAGCCAAGGCACTGACCACGGCACAGCAGGCGTGGCGTTTGTCGCGGGCGGACAAGTCGCCGGAGGTCAAGTCCTCACCGATTGGCCGGGGCTGGGACGCCACCAATTGCTGGACGGTCGGGACTTGCGGCCAACGCGGGACATCCGCTCAATCATAATGCCGATTGTGCAAAGGCAATTCCAGTTGGACACGGGTGCGATGAACAGTGTGCTCCCGGGCGCAACGCAGCCCCTCGACCATTTGTGGCGGATCTGAGCGCGCCCCTGGATATGCTGAACTGCCAGGGCTGTTCAGTGACGCAACCCGAACAAGGCTGAACCGTTCTCCCAGGCTATTTTTTTGGCCACAGCGGGTGGCAAATCCCCCAGCCAAACGCGATAGCCCCGCATGTTGTCTTCATATTGTTGCCAGCGATGGTTGATCCAAGTGTCTGACCCAATCAAAAAACGCCCAGGGTATTTGAGCATGAGCGCACGCCATTCCGGGCACAAGAAACCTCCGTCACAGGTCAAGCCCGGTCGGTAAGACAGTTCGCCCATCAGGCCAGGGTACTTGGCCATCAAGGCCTCCACGCGCGTGACCGGTGGGCCACCAATGCCTGTGTGCGCCCAGATCAAGCGCAACTTTTGCCCCTTGGACGGCGTGTTGGCCATCAACAGATCAATCGCGACATCGTCCACATGGGCCAGCACCACCAACTGCTTTTCTTCGGCCAGCACCATCAATTTTTGGGCCACGGTGCCGTTGGCATTGGCACTGTCGTAAAGATGAAATTCGCCAATGCCCCGATAAGGTCCCACCGGTGTTCCACGCGCGAGTTCTGCCTGCACCATGTCATAAATGCTGTCATCGCGAAACCAAGAGTCATAGTCAGCGCGGTTGCGGTACAGGCGAACGAAAGGCACAACGGTCACGCCCTCTGAGGCAGCCTCGGCGCGCGCTTGGGCCAGCGCAAGGGTCCCATCATTGGGCCGCGAGTTGGAGACGATGGCCTTGACACCACTGCGCTGCATCCGTGCAAGCACATCGGGTACGGGATGCGGACCGGCTTGGCCGTTCCAGGCTTCGGTGTTGTAGTGCAGGTGTGCATCAAACAGCGGACCGGCGTAGTCGGCCGCATGCGCGGTCAAATTCGACAGTGAGATGAACCCCAACAACGACGAGGCCAGGGTTTTTCGACAAAGAGATGAGAACATGGCGTCAATGGTTCCAAGGCTGCAGCTAAGCAACACATTACACCTCACAGTCGATGAAAAATTCAATCGCTTGCAACCCATCGGGCATGGGTATTGGGCCGACCTGGCGGATTTGAACAAGGCAATTTGAGCACCGGCTCCAACAAAGTCGGCACACCGATTCAGCAAGCCACCGCTCAAAACGCTGTCAAATGCGTGCTGGAGTTGGGCGGCAAGTCGCCTCAGATCGTGTTTGACGATGTGGACGTCGAGCGGGCCGTGCCCATCATCGTGCGCGCCATCGTGCAAAACGCGGCTCAAACCTGCACCGCCGCAAGCCGCTTGTTGGTTCAGCGCGCCATGCTGGCCGCCATGCCCTTTGAAGACGAAGCCGACGCGATTGCGCTGACCAATGGCACAGAACACGGCCTGCTGGCGGCGGCCATGGCCGTGAAAAAGGTTTATCGCCCTTGAAGAAGTCAGCACCACCAAGACGCTGGTGCATCTCCACGGTTAAGGCATAGACAGCGCTCAAAAGCCCAAGGGGTAACGGTTATATTGCGGGCCGGTGGCCCGGCCCCCTCAAAATTGGATGGGCCAACGGGTGTTTCAAGCCATGCATGACGACACCATGGCTGGCAATGAAGCATTCAGGCCTTGAGCAACTCGGTGAATTGTTGTGCCTGAGCCTCGTCAATGCCGCCCGCCTGATGGGCCAGCGGCACGGTGACCGCGCACAGGGTTTTGTAAAAGTCGAGCATTTGCGGGCCCATGGGGGTGATCGCGCTCAGGTGTTTGTCAATGGACGACAGATCGCCACGCGACACCGGACCCGGCATGCCACGCGCCACTCCCGCGCTTTGTATGGCGCTGAGCGTGCCCTGCGCCAAAGGCAGCAAGGCTCGCAAGGCTTCCTCTTCGGTGGCACCCCAGGTCTGCCACAAACGAACGGCCTGATCGAACAAGGCGTTGATGAACTGCGATGTGTACCCGGCTGCGGCGTGGTAGCGCCCGCGCATGCCGACGGGCAAGCGGTTGGGCAAGCAATGCAAACGTTGCACCAGCGCCAACAAGCCTTGCATCAATTCAGGCTGCTCGGCCTCGACCGTGATGGTGCAGCCGGGCAATGACTGCGCAGCCGCATGGGGATCGCCAAAGGTCTGCATCGGGTGAAAACCACCGATGCTGGCGCCTTGTGCCAGTGCGTGGGCCAGCACCCCCACCTCGGTCGCACCGCTGCAGTGCACCACCGCTTGCCCGGCGCGCCAAGTCAGGCCGTCACAAACCGCACCAATGACGCTGTCAGGCGTGGTCACAAACACCAGGTCACAGGCATCCACCACCGCCTGAGGTGACATGCACGCACAGCCCTTGATCGGTGAGGCCAAAGCACGGGCATGCGCTTCTTGCCGACTGCTGACCGCCACCACCCTCAGGCCCGCCTGGGCCAGACTCCAGGCCAGTGCTTGGCCCAAACGACCGGCACCCATGAAGCCGATGCGCAAAGTCGCGACATCTTCTGGCCAAGCCAACACGCTGCCAAGGGTGCTCATGCCTGGACCCTGCCCGTCCAAGTTTGGTGGCTGGCCAGTCGGGCCAGATCAGGGATGGCCCCCAAGCCGGGTCCTTTGGGCACGGGAACGCTGCCATTGCTGACCGGCAACAAATCACCCACCACGGCCTCGCGGCCCAGATTGGGGTGGGCGTCAAATTCGAGCAGGCCTTCGCCGCCCACTGCCGCCAGCACTTGAAGCGAAGCCAGCAATGAAATACCGCCACCGAAATAGTGCGGGCAATAACGCTTGCCTGCCGCCACAGCACGCCGCGCCACCGAAGCGTTGCCGCTCACGCCGCCCCACTTGGTGATGTCGGGCTGCAGCACCTGCAAGACGGGGCTGGCCAGCGCGTGGTCGAATTGCGCGCCATGAAAATTTTCGCCGCCAGCCAAGGGGGTGCTGCTCGCTTGAGCCAGAGCCTGCCAATCGGCCAGCGGCGCATCCACCCGCAGCGGCTCTTCAAACCAACTCAGGTTCAAGGGCGCAATCGCCTGCGCAAAAGCTACGGCATCGGGCAAGTCCAGGTTCTGGTTGGAGTCACAGGTCAGCACGGCGTGCGGGCCCAGCACCTCGCGCATGGCCTGCAGGTTGCGCACGTCCTTGTCGTGCCCAAAACCAGTTTTGAGCTTGAAGGCCTGGAAGCCTTCGGCCTGACGTGCCGCAGCAAAAACTTCGGGCTGATCGGGGTTGATGCCGGTGACATACACCGGCACATGGCTGACCTCTCGCACGCTGAGCATGTGGTGCAAAGGCTTGCCCGCTCGGCGTGCCACCAGGTCCCAGCAGGCAATGTCCAGCCCGGCGATCACCTGAGCGATCGGTCCGACCTCCAGGGTTTGCAGCACCAACACTTCCAGCTCCCGGCTCAGCTGCTGGAACATGGCCTCGGGCGATTCAAAACGTCTGCCCACCAAGCGTTCACCGAGGTCAATGGCCAGGCGTGCGCGGTGCTCGGCACCGCTGGCGGGCCAGTTGGCCCAGACCTCGCCCCAACCTTCGGCACCTGCTGTGTCCACGACGCGCAACAACACCATGGGGCGGTCGCGGAAGGTGCCAAAGGCCACCTTGATGGGCATCTTGACGGGCACACGGATGCAAAAGGCCTCGATCGAAGCGAGGGTAAAGGCCAGTGTTGTCATGGCGAAAGTCTTTCAGCGTGAAAAGGTAAATTCAAACGGCTCATTTGGTGCGTGGGCCATGCAGGGCAAAACGGGGCTCGGGCAGTCCGCACACCCCTGGTCGAATCGCCATCAAGGCGCCTGCCATCGGATGCGCCAGGCGCTCGGCCTCGCTCATGTTCTGCGAAGTGCTGGTGATGTAGAGCGTGTCCAGGTTCGGTCCGCCAAATGCACAGCAGGTCGGGCGCTCGACTGGCAAGGCGATCTCGCGGTCGAGGCGGCCATCGGGCGCATACCGCAAAAGGCGCCCACCATTGAATTCTGCGTTCCAGACAAAGCCTTCGGCATCCACCGCTGAGCCGTCGGGGAAGGCCGGTGGCGCACTTTGGGCAAACACCTGCGCCTTGCCCATGCTGCCCGTCTCCAGTGCATAAGGGTGTGCGTAAATGCGGTAGTGCAGCGAGTCGGCGAAATAAAGGGTGTCGCCGCTGGGGCTGAAGGCCAGGCTGTTGGGAATAGAGATGCCGTGCCGCACGGCCTTGAGGGGTCCGGCACCTTCCAGACAGAACAGCGTGCCTTCGGGCGCACGCGTGATGTTGTGCATGCTACCCACCCAAAAACGACCTCGGGCATCGCAGCGGCCATCGTTGAAGCGGTGACCCTCTGGCATCGGCAAGCTCGCCACAAAGGGACTGAGTGCGCCGCTGGCTGGATCAAACAGGGCAATCTGGCTGGGCATGGCCACCAGCAAGCGAGCGTCATCGACCAAGGCAATCGAGCCGACCAACTCGGGCATGGGCCAAGTGTCCACTTGGCCACTGGCATGGCACAGGCGACGGATAGCCGGCAAGCGGATGTCCACCCAGTAAAGGCACTGCGCGGCCTCGTCCCAGAGCGGGCATTCGCCCAGAATATCGGTCTGTGTGCCCACACGCTGCAAAGCGCTCGGAGGGTCTAACGGGGGGAGTGCCGTGATGTGGTTCATGGCTAGATGCTAGGAGGCACCGACCAGTCAGGGAATCAAATTTGCGGCAAACTGGTCTTCACACAAACGCAACGCCAAGCCTTGCGTTTGTGTGAAGTGTGTATTGCCCAAGTTCCAATTCCGGTCAAGCCCAGCGACGCCTAGGATTCACACCACTGATACGACAAAGATGAGACAAACATGATCGCTCCATCCCCGGTGGCCACACCTGCGAATCCGTTTTCGGACCTTGCACCCCAGCAACTTTTTTCACTGCAAGGTCAAGTGGTCCTGATCACCGGCGCTGCGGGTGGAATCGGTGGCGCACTGGCGCGCGGTTTTGCTGCGGCGGGCGCCAAGTTGGTGGTCTGCGACCTGAACCCCCGCATCCACCAACTGGCTGTGCAATGGCGAGAAAGCGGGATGGATGTCGACGCGCTCGTCTTTGACGTCACCAACGAAGACGAGATCGCCAAGGCCTTTGCGCAGGTCATCGAACGCCACGGCCGTCTGGATGTGCTGATCAACAACGCCGGGGTCATTGTCCGTACACCCTTTTTGGAGCTCAAGCGCGAGGAGTGGCAAAAAGTGCTGGACACCGACCTGACCGCCTGCTTCTTGATGGCCCAGCATGCCGCCAAACTGATGGTGGCACAGGGCCGTGGCCGCATCGTGCACCTGAGCTCGATCATGAACCATGTGGCCCGGCCCAACTTGGTGCCCTATGTGGTGGCCAAAGGTGGTGTGTCCGCTCTGACCCGCGCCATGGCCGCTGACCTGGCTGGCACCGGGGTGACGGTCAATGCCCTCGCACCGGGCTACACGCAAACCGAATTCAGCCAAGCCAAGGACCCCGAGTTCAACGCCTTCGTGTCGGGATGGACACCGGCTCGTCGCTGGGGGCAACCCGAGGACCTGTGCGGTGCCGCGCTCTTGCTGGCCTCCGGGGCTGGCGCCTACATCAACGGTCAGACCCTTTACGTGGATGGCGGCTTTCTTGCCGTCACCCGTTGAAACAACCATGGGATTGGCCATGACAACATCCCCTGGGTCCGTGGCACTGCGGACTTACCGCACGCTTTGGGTTTCGCTGCGGTCTTTTGCGGTATTCATTGCCTTGTGGTGGCTGCTGCACTGGTGGAACGGCAATCCACTGCAACTGCCTTCGCCCCTCAAAGTTTTCGAAGCCCTGTGGGGATTGCTGCGCGAGGGCGAAATCGCCGAACACGCTTCGGTCAGCACCTTGCGCATGCTGCTGGCCTTGTCGCTGTCGATCCTGGTCGCGGTGCCGCTCGG